>NZ_RAWK01000457.1 GCF_003612165.1 Corallococcus aberystwythensis
AGCTATCACTCACGACCGCCGCGCGTGTAACCGCCAATGGCGGTGGCGGCGGCGAGGGTGGCTCCAGCGCCAACAATGCAGGCGATAATGGATCCAACGGCAGCCAGGACTCAGCCGTGCCCGCAAGTGGTGGTTCCGGCGACGTCTCGACCGGAGGAGACGGAGGCGGAGGTGCCGTCGACACGTCCATCCCGGGTAAAGGCATTGCTGGAATCAGGGATGGCTTTGGCACGGAGGGCGGCGGCGGTGGCGGTGGTGGCGCCGCAGGCTTCATCCATTTGCGCAGCGTCCAGAGCTGCAACCTGCCAGTCGGTCACGTCATCAGCCCTCCTGCCACGAGTGGCTGCGTAGCCCCCTGACCACCCCTTCCTCCCGGAACTCCAGCAATGAAGGAATGACGGGTACAGTGCGGCACCATGCGTCGACTCTGTGTCTTGGGATGCGTGGTGCTGCTCGCGGCATGCCGCACGAAGGAGCCCGCCGAGGGCGTGCTCCGCGTGACCGTGAAGTACGTCGCCCAGGAACCCCGGTGCGTCCGAGTGGAGATTGGAGACGGCGTCCACCGTGTGCAGACGGACGTTCCCTCCAGTGAGTTCCAGGATCCCGGCGCCAGGGAGTTTCGGCTCGCCATGGTCCGCAAGGCGGACTGGAACCGGGTGCTGAACCTCACGGCGACTTCGTTCAGCGAAGTCAGCGGCACGAAATGCGCGGGAACCATCGTGGAGGTTCGTCACAACCGCTCGCTGGACGTGCCCCCGGGGGCATCCGCGGACTGGAGCGTGACGCTGCAGGCGAGGGACGCGGATGGGGATGGCTACTTCGTGGAGGCCCCTGAAACGGAGAAGCCTGACTGCGACGATTCAAATTCCAACGTCCACCCCGGCGCGACGGAGGCTTGTGACTCCCGGGTGGATTTGAATTGCAACCAGCGGGTGGGCTGCCAGGAGGCGGGCTGCGGGGGGCAGTCGTGCGACGACGGCGATGCATGCACCACGGGGGACCACTGCAAGGGTTCAGGCCTGGAGGCACAGTGCCTGCCCAGTCAGACGACGAAGTGCACCCAGCCCACGGGCATTTGTGACGCACCCCAGGCCTGCAATCCCAACACAGGGCTCTGCGAGGCCACGGCCAGCACGGTGGGAAAGAGCTGCGACGACGGGAACCTCTGCACGGACGGAGACGCGTGCGGCGCCAACGGGCTGTGCGCGGGCACTCCTCGCTCGTGCACCACCACCGGGCAGTGCGTGGAGAATCAAGGCACCTGCAACACGGCCACCGGAGACTGTGTCTTCACGTCACGCCCGGACACGACCGCCTGTCAGGACCCGCTGACGTGCACCACGGGGGACCACTGTGATGGAAACGGGAACTGCGTGGGTACGCCTGGGACCTGCGCTCCGCCTTCGTGCCATCGCGTGAAGCAGCAGTGCACGGCGAGCACTCAGTGTGAGTACGAGGTAGACCTCAATGCCGCGTGCACCGCGCCCGGTGGCGTGCCCGGCGTGTGCCTAGCGACGACCGAGTGCAGCGCCTTCCCCTACCAGCCCTCGAACTTCAACCCGAATGCCGTCGCGGTGGATGATATTGGCGCGTTGAGAACCAACGCGAACGTGGTGTTCGACACCGCCGACCAGAGCTGGACACCTTCGGGCGCGGTCACGACCCTGGCCAGCCTGCACATCCTGACAATCGCCCAGGGCGCCGGAAATCCACCGGCCCTGCTCATCCCGGTGCGGACCTTGGAGTTGAACGGGAGCCTGACCATCAAGGGCCCCGCCCCCGTCATCCTGGCCGTCTACGGTGATGCGACCGTGAACCAGTCCATCCTGGCCACTGGCAGCATCGTGAATCCCAACCCGGCCTGCGGTGCGTCCCAGGGGACTGCGGGGACCTTCGGTACCGATACGGGCGGAGGAGGTGGTGGAGGCGGTAATGCCACCGCGGGCGGGAATGGCGGCAAGGGCTACGACAACGATCAGCCCCAGGGGGGCGCTGGCGTCCTCCGTCCCTCCATCTCCGAGCCACTCCTGGGCGGCTGCCCGGGTGGAAACGGAGGAGGAACGGGCCCGGCTGCTGGCGGCAAGGGAGGAGCGGGAGGAGGCGGTGTCCAGCTCTCCGTCGCACGCACCCTGACCCTATCGACGAAGGTCTCCGCGAGCGGAGATGGCGGTGAAGGGGGCAAGGCGGCCAGCGGCAAGGGTGCAGGAGGCGGTGGTGGAGGTAGTGGCGGCCGGGTGGTGTTGGAGGCTTTTCAGCTTGCGCTCACCTCGAGTGCCCGGGTCACCGCCAATGGCGGCGGCGGCGGCGAAGGCAGCAGCACTACCAACAATACTGGAAGGAATGGTGCCAACGGCAGCCAGGACTCGGGCCTTCAAGCGAGTGGTGGAAACGCAGGAAGCTCAACCGCAGGAGACGGCGGCGACGGTGGCGCTTCGATGTTCACACCGGGCACGGGCGAGGATGGCGAAAGAGATGCTTTCGGTACCGAAGGTGCCGGAGGAGGCGGCGGCGGTGCAGCAGGCTTCATCCACCTGCGCAGCGTCCAGTCCTGCTCCATTGGTAGCGGAGCCCTGATCAG
This sequence comes from Corallococcus aberystwythensis, assembly GCF_003612165.1. Taxonomy (GTDB): domain Bacteria; phylum Myxococcota; class Myxococcia; order Myxococcales; family Myxococcaceae; genus Corallococcus; species Corallococcus aberystwythensis. Next base: position 2,579 of record NZ_RAWK01000457.1, read on the forward strand.
TCCCGCCCCCACGGGTGGCTGCGTGAAGCCCTGACCCGCCTGCTGGGCAACCAGCCCAGCAGCCCTAAACTGTGAAGTTTCACACACTCGATGTGAATCCATGTATTATGTGTTTCGCCTGTCGCACGACGCGCGGGCGCAACACATCTCAGGGGGAATCACATCATATGAATGGCAAGCAATTGCTGCGTCGCGGCGCCGTGGTGGGCTTTGGCTTCTTCGCGCTGGTGGGCTGTGGGGGCCCGGATGCCGTGATCCAGGAGCCGGAGCTGGGCAACGTCGAGCAGGGCGTCGTCGTCTCGACCAACGGCAGCTTCGAGCTCAACAACATCGGCGCGTCCAACTACGTGGTCCTCAGCGCTGGCAGCACCGCGCTGCCGGGTTGGACCATCGTCTCCGGCATCAAGGTGATGAAGAGCACCTACAAGGCGGCGCAGAGCGGCGTGCAGTCCATCGACCTCAACGGCCTGGGCGCGGGCTCCCTGTACCAGGACGTCCCCACCGTCATCGGCGGCGGCTACACGTTGACCTTCTGGGTGTCCAACAGCCCCAACTGCGCCACGGTGTCCCGGTCGGCCACCGTCAACTACGGCCCGTCCAGCGCCAGCATCTCCAATGCGTCCGGGTCCTGGGGCAGCTTCCCGCGCACCTACGTGTTCAACGCCACCAGCACCACGTCCCGCATCCAGTTCACCAGCACCTCCGGTGGCGTCAGCTGTGGTCTGGCCATCGACAACGTCACTGTGACCGGTCCGTGATCCGCTGATCCGCTGATCCCGCGGATCCTCCCGTAGCCCCAGGGCCGCCGCTCCCCTTCTGTGGGGCGGCGGCCCTTTTTCGCTGTAGCGCCCTGTAGCGTCCGAAGAACGGACGTCCGCTGGAGAACCCAGGGGGTAGACGGTTCGGGCCCGGCGACACAGATCGCGGAGCCGTGGATCATCCCCCGCCCCCATCCCACATCCTGCGCTCGTGTGGAGTCCGGCTTCCGGCCGTGTCCGTGCGATCAACGCGGGATCAGTGGATCGGGGGACGACCCACGGCATCGGGCAGCGACGTGCGCCCGTAGCAAGCACCAGGACACAGGGCCGGACGCGTCACTGCGTCCGGCTGGGAGGCGAGGACGTGGCGGGTCTGGACTGGGTGCAGGTGGACGTGGGCTTCCCCATGAGCCTCGCGGTGATCGGCGCCGCGCGTTTGCTGGGCATGGACCGGCGCGCGTTCCTGGGCGCGATGGTGGAGCTGCAGATCTGGGCCGTGCAGGCCCTGCCCGAAGGGCGCTTCGTGTCCTTCGGACCGTCCGCGGACCTGTCCGGCGGACAGGCGTGGGACGCGTCCGCGGACGAAGCCGTGTGGGTGGAGGCGCTGGAGTCCGCCGTCCGCTGGACGGGCACCCCCGGCGCCTTCTGGTCCGCCCTCCTCCGCTCCCGGATCCTGATCCGCGAGGACGACGGCGTGCGCCTCACCCTGTGCGATCGCTACGTCGGAGTGCTCGACAAGCGGAAGAAGGAGGCCGAGCGCAAACGGCGTGAACGCGCCGCCGCCCGGGGCATCGACGTGTCCGCCGGACGTCCTCGGGACATGTCCGGGACGTCCCCCGCAAGAAACAGAAGGGAGAAGGAGAAAAAGAGATCTTCATCTGCTGCAGCGGGCCTGAAGGAACTGGAATCCGAACTGGAGACCGCCGCCACGCTCCCGGCCCACCTGGCCCCCGTGGCAC
>NZ_RAWK01000458.1 GCF_003612165.1 Corallococcus aberystwythensis
AACCCCGCCCTCGTGCCCGCCGCCCCTGCTGAAGCCGCGCCGGCGCATGAAGGAGGTCACTGACCGTCATGGCCGAGACCGCACACGCACTCCCGCTCGACCCCCTCGAGCCCCGGGACCTCGTCGCGCCACACCACGACGACAAGTCCCTCAATGAGACGCTGCTGGACCATGTCTGGCGCAAGCCCGGCAAGGGCTGGTTCATGCTGCTGGGCATCACGTCCGCGGCGCTGGGCCTCCTGGTCGTCGGCGTCACCTACACCCTCGCGCGCGGCATCGGCGTGTGGGGTAACAACCAGCCCGTCGGCTGGGCGTTCGACATCATCAACTTCGTCTGGTGGGTCGGTATCGGCCACGCCGGTACGCTCATCTCCGCCATCCTCCTGCTCTTCCAGCAGAAGTGGCGCACGAGCATCAACCGCTTCGCGGAAGCCATGACGCTGTTCGCGGTCATGTGCGCCGGCCTGTTCCCGCTGCTCCACACGGGCCGTCCCTGGTTCGCCTTCTGGCTGTTCCCCTACCCCAGCACCCTGGGCGCCTGGGCGCAGTTCCGCTCGCCGCTCGTGTGGGACGTGTTCGCCATCTCCACGTACCTCACGGTGTCCGCCCTCTTCTGGTACGTGGGCCTCATCCCGGACCTGGCGGCCCTGCGTGACTCCTCCAAGGGGAAGCTGCAGCGCACCATCTACGGCCTGTTCGCCCTCGGCTGGCGCGGCTCCGGCCGTCACTGGCACAACTACAAGGTCGGCTACCTGCTGCTCGCCGGCCTCTCGACGCCGCTCGTGGTGTCCGTGCACACCATCGTGTCGTTCGACTTCGCCGTGTCCCAGATTCCGGGCTGGCACGCGACCATCTTCCCGCCCTACTTCGTGGCCGGCGCCGTGTTCAGCGGCTTCGCGATGGTGATCACGCTCATCGTCCCCGCCCGCAAGTACCTGGGCCTCCGGGACGTGATCACGGACCGCCACCTGGAGAACATGAACAAGGTCATCCTGGCGACGGGTCTGCTCGTGTCCTACGGCTACCTGATGGAGCACTTCATCGCCTGGTACTCCATGAACCAGTACGAGTTCTGGACCTTCTACGTGAACCGCGCCACGGGCCCCTACGCCGGCGTGTACTGGCTGATGATCACCTGCAACGTGGTCACCCCGAACATCTTCTGGTTCAAGAAGGCCCGCACCAGCATCCCCATCATGTGGGTGGCGTCCATCGCGGTGAACATCGGCATGTGGTGCGAGCGCTTCATCATCATCGTGACGTCGCTCTCCCAGGACTTCCTGCCCTCGTCGTGGGACATCTACACGCCCACCTGGGTGGACTGGTGCATCTACATCGGCACGCTGGGCCTGTTCGGCACCCTGTTCCTCCTGTTCCTCAAGTTCGTTCCCGCCGTCGCGGTGAGCGAGGTGAAGGAGCTCCAGCTGGAGCTCAAGCACGCCGCCCACGCCGCCCATGGCAACGGACACCACGGCTCGGACGCCGCGGCCACCCACGGAGCGCACTAGCATCATGGAAGCCAAGGTCCTTGATTCCTGGGTGTTGGCCGAGTTCGCCACCCCGGACGCCCTCGTCTCCGCGACGCAGCAGATGCGCGAGAAGGGCTTCCAGGGGATGGACACCTACTCCCCCTATCCGCTGCACGGCGGGTCGGAGGCGTTGGGCCTGCCGCCCTCTCGCATGCCCTTCATCGCCCTGGGCGGCGGCCTCACCGGCATGGTGACCGCCCTCACGATGCAGACGTGGATGAACACCATCGACTACCCGCTCAACGTCGGCGGCCGTCCGCTGCTGAGCCTCCCGGCCTGGGTGCCCATCACGTTCGAACTGAGCGTGCTGTTCGCCGCATTCGGCATCTTCTTTGGCCTGCTGGGCCTGAGCAAGCTGCCGCAGCCCTACCACCCGGCCTTCGAGTCGGAAGAGTTCCGCAGCGCGTCCACGCACGGCTACTGGCTGAGCATTCCGCACCCCACGGGGACGGACGCCGCGGACGTCAAGAACCAGCTGACGGCCCTGGGCGCGACCCACGTGACCGTCGTGTCGGGAGAGAACGAATGAGGTGGCTCATCCCCGCCGCCGGTCTCGCCGCGCTCACGGGCTGCAACGTCAGCTCGGAATTCCTCCAGCGCATGGAGACCCAGGCCAAGTACGAGTACTACGAGACGTCCGAGTTCTGGCCGGACGGCCGCGCCATGCGCGTGCCCCCCGCCGGCACCGTCCCGCGCGAGCGGCCGGTGGGCAACCCGGGCATCTCCACGGGCCGCGCCAATGGCGTGGCCGTGAACGCCATCCCGCTGCCGGTGGACAAGCAGCTGCTGGCGCTGGGCCAGAAGAAGTACAACATCGTCTGCTCGCAGTGCCATGGCGTGCTCGGCGACGGCAACAGCGTCGTCGCGGAGAACATGGCGCTGCGCCTGCCGCCGTCCCTGCTGGAGCTCGCGGACAAGCCGGCCGGCCACTTCTACACCGCCATCAACGAGGGCTACGGCATCATGCCGTCCTTCTCGGGTGAGCTCGACACGCGTGAGCGCTGGGCCGTCGTCGCCTACGTGCGCGCGCTGCAGGCCGCCCGCGGCACCGCCGGGACGCAGCCCGTCCCGCAGGAGAACCGATGATTGCCATGGAGCGCTACACCGGCACGCCCAAGCTGATGGTGCCCGCGTTCGGCCTGGGCGTGGTGGGCCTCGTGCTCACCGCCGTGGGCTTCTTCATGAACCCGGAGGCGACCAGCTTCAGCTACCTCTTGGGCTTCACCTACTGGGTCGGCATCAGCGTGTCCGCCCTCATCATGCTGGCCATCTTCCACACGGCCAAGGCGAAGTGGCCCATCGTCCTGCGCCGCGCCATGGAGACCATCTCCATCGCGGTGCCCGTCTTCGCGGTGCTCATCCTCGCCCTCATCCCGATGATGAAGTACCTCTACCCCTGGGTGGATGGCTCCCCGCTGGCCGCGAACATCCACGGCATTGAAGTGGAGCACCTGTCGCACAAGAAGGCCCACTACCTGAACCTGGGCTTCTTCGCCGTCCGCCAGGTCATCTACTTCGCGGTGTGGATCTTCGTCTCCCACCGGCTGTACGGCTGGAGCACGAAGCAGGATGAGACGGGCGAGCTGGAGCTCACCGTCAAGCAGCGCCGCTTCTCCCCGGGCGCCCTGCCCTTCCTGGCGCTGACCATCACCTTCGCCGCCTTCGACTGGCTGATGAGCCTCACCCCGCTGTGGCAGTCCACCATCTTCGGCGCCTACTACTTCGCCGGCAGCTTCCTGGCCGCCTTCTGCGTCCTCGCGCTGGCCGCGGTGAACGCCCAGGGCAAGGACCTGTTCGGCAGCCTGGTGAAGACGCCGCACTACCACAACCTGGGCAAGCTCATCTTCGCCTTCACGGCGTTCTGGGCCTACATCGGCTTCTCCCAGTTCCTGCTGGTGTGGATCGCCAACATCCCGGAAGAGGCTCCCTGGTACGGCCTGCGCATGTACGGCCCGTGGCGCAGCGTCTCCTACGTCATCTTCTTCGGCCACTTCGTGCTGCCGTTCTTCACGCTGCTGTCACGCAAGCTGAAGGAGATGCCCAAGACCCTGGCGATCGCCGCCACCTACATGCTTCTCATGCACGCCGTGGACCTGTATTGGCTCATCTGGCCGGCGTTCTCCGGCGAGGCCGGTCCGACGTTCCACTGGACGATTCTCACGGCCTTCGTGGGCGTGGGCGGTGTCTCGGTGGGCTACGCCCTGTTCCGGGCGCGCGGCCGGTACACGCTGCCGGTGAAGGACCCCTACATCGCGGAGTCCCTGAGGTACGTGCAGCCATGAAGAAGACCCAGTCCGAAGTCGAATCGCGGGTCATCGTCGGCGCGCATGGCGTGGCCGCCGAGGAAGACCACCTCGTCATGGGGAAGGTCATCGGCGTCGGTGTGGGCGCCATGGTCCTCTTCCTCGTGGGCGCGGTGTGGGCCTGGCGCATCCAGGTCGTGACCATGCAGGAGGCCCAGCCGGACGGTCCTCCGCCCCGCCCCGCGGCGGTGGGTCAGTACGAGGTCGGCATCGTGAACCAGCGCCTGTTCGAACAGGACTGGCGCGCGACGGAGAAGCTGGGCGGCCAGCAGCAGGCGCTGAAGAACGGCTGGGGTGACCAGCCGGGCGTCGCCGCCCACAAGCCGCTGGCGGATGCCATGGACCAGGTCATCGCGACCGAGGCCCAGAAGGCCCGCGAGCCGGCTCCGGCCCCCGCTCCTGCCC
>NZ_RAWK01000459.1 GCF_003612165.1 Corallococcus aberystwythensis
AAAATGTCGTGCGCGACCCAGGGGTGTCCCCGGTGCGCTGCCGGGGCCACGGGGGCCTGCGCGTGCGCGGCGGCGGTCAGGAGGAAGGCGGCGGCGAGGAGCGGTCGCATGAGCCCGTTCTACCCGAAACCCGGGAGCCCCGGCAGCGCACCGGGGACACCCCTGGGTCGCGCACGACATTTTCTTGACGGGATCGCCGGCTGTGGGAGTTTGCCCCTGCTACAGGCGTGTTGCGAACGGAGGACGAAGTCATCATGGGTGCGGCGGTCGCGAGCTGGCAGACACTGGAGAACGTCACGGTGGAGTGCACCCACTGCGGCGTGATGATGACACTCCAGCCCGGAACCCGGGTGAAGTACTACCGGTGCGGTTCATGCCATCGCTGGGTGTCCAGCACCTACAGCGAGGTGTTCCGCGCGGACGCGAAGATGCGCACGCACCCGGTGAAGGACACCGCGGACGCGGACGCGCGCTTCGTGGAGGTGAAGGACCGGCTGGACAAGTGGCTCACCGCCGTCCAGGAGCAGTGCCCGTACCAGACGATGGGCGTGTCGCCGTTGGATCCGCCGGACGTGATTCGCGCGCGCTTCCACGCGCTGGCCATGGAGCGGCACCCGGACCGGGGCGGCTCCGCGGAGCAGATGCGTGAGCTCAACGCCGCCTACGAGCGCATCCTCAAGCACCGTCAGCGCAAGCGGCTGGAGGCCCTGGCCTCGCCCGCGCGCACCGCGTCCGTCCTGCCCGCGCGCAACAGGTAGAGCCAGAAGAGCGCTCCCAGCGACAGGCCCAGCCCCACCTTGGCCCAGGTGGGGAACAGGTGGCCCGGGGAGATGAAGCCCTCCACCACGCCGATGCAGGCGAGGAAGGGCGCGCAGCCCACCACCAGCTTCACCGCCTCGCGTCCCCGCGCCTGCAACGCCTGCGCGCGCGGCAGCTCGCCGGGGTCGATGAGCGCCTGGCCCACCATCAGCCCCGCGCCGCCCGCGATGACGATGATGGACAGCTCCACCGGCCCGTGCGCGGCGATGAAGTCCAGGAAGCCCGCCATCATGCCCTCGCGGAAGCACAGCGCGCCCACCGCGCCAATGAGCACGCCGTTGTTCACCAGCGTGAAGATGGGCCCCACCCCCAACAGGATGCCGGACGCGAACGCGAACAGCGTGACGGTGAGGTTGTTGGTCGCGATGCCGGACGCGACAGCGTTGGGCGGCGCCACGGACAGCAGGTCGTCCGTCCACATGCGCCCCTGCGCCACGTAGCGCCGCACGCCCTCCGGCACCAGCAGCTCCGCGCCGCGCGGCTCCAGCGTCACCACCAGCGCGCCCAGCAGCAGGCCCAGCACCAGCAGGCCCGCGCTCACGCCCACGAAGCGGGCCTCGCGGCGCAGGGTGGCCGGGAAGTCGCGCCGGAAGAAGTCGCGCGTGGAGGCCCAGCGCTCGCGCGGCGGCTGGTAGATGGCGCCGTAGGCTTGCGCGCACAGCTGGTTGAGGAAGCGGTGCGCGTCCGTGCCCGGGTAGAACGTCTGCGCCTGCGCCAGGTCCGCGGCGGCGCGCCGGTACAGCATGTCCAGCGTGCGCAGCTCCGTCAGGCCCAGTCGGCCCGCGCGCTGCCGCGTCAGCAAGGCCTGGAGCGCGTCCCAGTCCGGCCGGCGCCGCGTGACGAAGGTGGGGAGGGGCGCGGCCATGTCAGTGGACCGCCTTCGCGCGCGTGCGCAGGAAGGCCTCCGTGGCCTCCGTGGACTGGAGCACCCGCGCGCGCTCCTCGTCCGTCAGCGCCGCGCCCACGCGGTCCACCAGCCGGGTGCCCAACCGCTGGCGCACCTCCGGCTCCAGCCCGGGCGCTCGCGCGAGGAACGCCAGCACCAGCTCCACGTCCTCCGCGTCCAGGGGCCGCTGCATGCCAGCACCAGACCCTGGCGCCGCGCCGGACCCGGGACCCGGCGCGTCCATCGCGGGGCCTTGCGTGTACTTGTCCAGGTCGATGGCCTCTTCACGCACCAGCACGGTGCCAGCGAGCAGGTCGCCCAACCGCCGGTGCCGGGAGTCCAGCAGCATGGTGATGCAACCGGTGGCGTAGAACACCGGCAGGAAGTCCACCGCACGGCAGAGGTTTCTCACCGCGCTTTCGAAGAAGCCCACCGGCGAGCCATCCTCGCGCACCACGCGGATGCGCAGCACGCGCTTGCCGGGTGTCTGTCCATGGAAGAAGACCTCCGCCAGCGTCCAGTACAGCCATTGCGTGGCGAAGAGCCCCACCGCGAGCAGTGTCTGCGTGAGCCCCGACAACGCCTGGAACGCACCCAGCACGTCGGACACCAGCAGCGTGATGACGAAGTAGAGCGCCACCCAGAAGAAGAACAACAGGCTCGCGTCCACCAGCCACGCGAGACAGCGGTAGCCGATGCCGGCCACGGGCAGGGAGAGCGCCACCCGCTCAGGGGTGGCGACGTCGACATGGGGTGCGGAGGCGGAGGGAGTCATGCGCGTGGGACGCACAGCATACGCCCTTGGCGCCCAACACGCGCCATCCGCGTGCGGCACTGCTCCCGTGTACAGCCATTGCCCGAAACAACGAGAGAAACATCGGAATGTGGACGCAGGACGCGTGTCCCGCGGGCGACAGCGATCACGACCTGACGGACGAGGCCCTGGATTTCGATGCATTCCGTGCGCAATTGACAGTCCCGACAGGGGCGGTTCGCAACACGCCGTGGATGATGTTAGGGTCTCGGTTGGCTGGAATTGCCTGAAACGGAAAAGGAGGAACGGCCCGGACGGGCCAGTTCGGCAGTCGCAAGCGCAGTCCGCAGGGCAGCACTGACAAGACCCCCGGATGGAGTTGAAGCGCGGTTCTCGCACGCTCATCAAGAGCGGAAGTTCCGCCGCGGTTCCACCGACTCCGGGGCAGGTTGCAGTCGACAGGTAGCATTGGAAGCAATTCGCCACGACGGCTGGGGGGCCATCGCATGGCAGCGAATCAATCTGCAGTTCGTATTTCGATTCTCGAAGGACCGTGGGCGGCCTGGCAGGGCCTGTCGGACGGGCTTCGGGGTGAGGGTCATTCCACTTCGGTGACGCGCGACGTGCGCGGCTTCCTGGACGGGCTCGGCACGGATCCACCGCAGGTGGCCATCCTCGACGTGGAGAGCGACGGCGAAGCCGCCATCGGATGCTCCGTGACGGAGGGGCTCAACCTCTTGCGCGAGGCCCGCAAGCGCCGGCTGGAGGTCCGGATGCTGCTCTTGTCCGCGGTGAGCACGCCGGAGGTCATCTCCCAGTGCTTCGACGAAGGGGCCTCGGGGTACCTCTTCCGCGCGGGCCTGGGCGTCAACGCGGTGTCCTCCGCGGTGCAGTCGCTGGTGCGGGGCGAGCGCCTCTTCCCGGTGCAACTGCTGCGCAACGACTTCGAGCATCCGCCGGTGACGTCACCGACGGCCAGTGTGCTGCTGCTGCTCACGCAGCGGGAGCGTGAGGTGTTGCAGTACGTGGCGGGCGGGGCGGACAACCTGAAGATCGCCGCGCACCTGCAAATCGCCGAGCGCACCGTGAAGTCACACGTCACGCAGCTCTACCGCAAGCTGGGCGCGGAGAACCGCACCCAGCTCGCCCTGCGCGCCTGCCACCTGGGCGTCAGGCCTCCGCCGGACCTCTAAAAGGGAGCCGGCCCACCCTCCCCGTTGAAGCGGGGAGGGCGCGGTGGAAGGCACGGTGCGGCCCTCAGTTCTTGTTGCGGGCCGCGTCCTCTTCCATCTTCTTGCGGAGGCTCAGGGGACGCATGTCCGTCCAGACCTCCTTGATGTACTCCAGGCACTCGGCCTTCAGGCCCTGCTTGCCGGCGTCCTTCCAGCCCAGCGCGTTCTCACGGTCCGCGGGCCAGATGGAGTACTGCTCTTCGTGGTTGACGACGACCTTGTAAACCGTCGTGTCTTCGCGCTCGTCGCTCATCGGGGAGGCTCCTGAAAGCAGGGGACCCCCTTTCGTCGCACACCCGGGGAAAAGCGGTCAAGGTAGGCGGATGCGACAAATCCCGAGCCTTCCTGGAAGGGTGGATCCGCGCCCGGCCGCCCGCCGGGGTTGCACGCGGAATCCGCGTTCGTGACACAAGCGGCGTGGGGCGCGGATACTCGGCCGCATGCGCATCCTGAAGAACGTGGTGGCGGGGCTCGTGCTCGGGGTGGGAGGCGTCTGGGC
>NZ_RAWK01000045.1 GCF_003612165.1 Corallococcus aberystwythensis
ACAGGGGCTGATCATGGCCGTGGGGGTGGCGGACGCGGCGCCCTGGCGGAGCGTGCTGTACCCGTCGACGTGGACGCCGGGCTACTCGCAGCCGGGCACTCCGTCGCGGTTCCTGCATGACTTCTCCTACGCGGGCTACCGGATGCGGCAGGCGGAGCCGCCGGTGCGGATGGACCGGGTGCTGGACGTGACGCAGGCGCCGTACTTCGCGGACAACACGGGCGCGTCGGACGTGACGGCGGTGTTGCAGCAGGCGCTCGACGACGCGGGGGCGGTGGCGGGCGGCGGGGTGGTGTACCTGCCCCGGGGCACGTACCGGGTGGCGCCGCCCGCGGGCAAGCCGTACGCGCTGCTCATCCATCACAGCAACGTGGTGCTGCGAGGGCAGGGCGCGACGGCCACGTTCCTCTACAACTCCGCGACGGACATGCGCAGCAAGCGCGTGGTGCAGGTGAGCCCGCGTGACACGACGGTGTCCTGGACGTCCGCTTCGACCGCGGCGACGGCGCTGACGCAGGACGCGCCCAACCAGGCGGCGCGCATCCAGCTGGCGAGCGTGTCCGGCTACACCGTGGGCACGTGGGTGGTGGTGCGGGCGGACCTGACGGCGGCGCGCAGCGGGGAGCTCAACATGGGCACGACGTGGACGTCGCTGCCCGGGCCGTCGTTCTACCGGCAGGTGGTGGCGGTGGACGCGGCCACGCGGATGCTGACGCTGGACATCCCGCTGCGCCAGGGGCTGCTGATGCGCGACAACGCGCGGGTGTACCGCGTGCCCGCGCACCTGTCGGAGGTGGGCGTGGAGCACCTGGCCATCGGCATGCGGGAGAACCCCACGCCGGGCCTGGCGGAAGAGGACTACACGGTGCAGGGCACGGGCGCGTACCAGGTGCACGAGTCCACGGTGCTCTTGATGAACCACGTGGTGGACGGGTGGGTGCGCGGCGTCAATTCCTACCGGCCGCCGTCCAACACGCAGGACGTGCACGTGCTGTCCAACGGCATCGACCTGAACTACGCGCGCAACATCACGGTGGAGGCGTGTGAAATCAACAAGCCCCAGTACAAGGGCGGGGGCGGAAACGGCTACCTGTATTCGATTCGCGGCAGCGACAGCCTGTTCAAGGACAGCGTGGCGTACGGCGGGCGGCACAACTTCGACTTCCGCTCCATGCACACCACCGGCAACGTGCTGTTCAACAACCGCGTCTCCAACGGGGAGAAGGTCTCTGACTTCCACATGCACCTGAGCGCGGCGAACCTGGTGGACAACACCACGCTGTACCAGGAGCGCTTCGAGGCCGCGGACCGCTCGCCCTACGGGACGACGAGCCACGGCGTGACGACGACGGAGAGCGTGTTCTGGAACACCAACGGGGCGAAGGCGCCGGCGTATGGAGGCTCCAGCGTGGTGCGCTCGCAGCAGTACGGGCAGGGGTATGTGATTGGGATGCGCGGCAGCGCGACGGGCGTGGACGTGGCGGTGACCACGAAGACGGCCCCGGCGGACTTCGCGGAGGTGTCCACGTCCGGGAACGAACTGGTGCCGCAGTCGCTCTACGTGGACCAGACGCAGAAGCGGCTGGGGCGCGCGGTGGAGCACGACGCGAGGGCGCTGGTGTACCAGGCGGAGAACCTGAAGCCGACGAGCACCCCGGACCCGTCGTCCACCGGCGTGGAGTCCGGGCCCGAGCTGGGCGGCATCCGCTACCACAACACGGGCGCGGTGGGGGCGAAGGTGACGTACACGCTCTATCCGCGCACGGTGGGCACGTTCGCGGTGCAGGTGCGGACCAAGCGCAACACCGGGCGCGGGCAGTACCGGCTGGACGTGAACGGGGTGGTGGTGGGCGGGACGCGGGACGAGTATTCCGCCACCACACAGTTCGCGGAGGCGGAGCTGGGGACGGTGACGTTCACGGACCTGGAGCCGAAGGCGTTCACGTTCACGACTGTTGGGAAGAACGCGGCGAGCACGGGCTACAACGTCGCGTTGGACGCCATCCGGCTGGTGCGCCAGTAGGCGAGCGTCCCGTCTCTGGGAGGCGCGAGCGGACCGGGGTATAGACGGGCGCCATGCACGTCTATGCCGTCGCGTTGGCCCAGGAGCTGGGCATCAAGCCGGAGCAGGTGGACCGGACCCTCGCACTGCACGAAGAGGGAGGCACGGTCCCCTTCATCGCGCGCTACCGCAAGGAGGCCACCGGGGGCCTGGATGAAGTGCAGATCCAGGCCATCCTGGACAGGTCCACGGAGCGCGGAGAGCTGGACGCGCGGCGCGACACCATCCTGCGCAGCATCGAGGAGCAGGGGAAGCTGACGCCGGAGCTGAAGAAGGCGCTCGAGGCGTCGCGCACCCGCGCGGAGCTGGAGGACCTGTACCTGCCGTACAAGCCCAAGCGCCGCACGCGCGCGGCCATCGCCCGGGAGAAGGGGCTGGAGCCGCTGGCGGACCTGGTGTGGAAGCAGGAGGGCCAGCGCGGGGAGAACCTGGACGCGCGCGTGAAGCCCTACGTGAGCGCGGACAAGGGCGTAGCGGACGTGGCCCAGGCGCTGGCGGGCGCGCGCGACATCTGCGCGGAGCGGGTGGCGGAGGACGCGAAGCTGCGCCGCGAGGCCCGCGACCTGTGCACGAAGCGGGGCACGCTGCGCTCGGACGTGGTGCCCGCGAAGAAGGGCGAGACGACCAAGTTCGAGAACTACTACGGCCACGAGGAGCCGCTGTCCCAGGCCCCGTCCCACCGCGTGCTGGCGCTGTTGCGCGGGGAAGAGGAGGGCGTGCTGAAGGTGAAGCTGGGCCTGCCGGACGACGAGGTGAAGGGGCTCTTCACCGGGCGCGTGGTGACGCGGCCGCAGTCGCTGTTCGCGGGGGAGTTGCGCGCGGCGGTGGAGGACGGGTGGGACCGGCTGATGGGGCCGTCGCTGGAGTCGGAGTTGCGCACGGAGCTGAAGGAGCGCGCGGACAAGGGCGCCATCGGGGTGTTTGGGGAGAACCTGCGGCACCTGCTGTTGACGGCGCCGGCGGGGGCTCGGGCGGTGCTGGCGTTGGACCCGGGGCTGCGCACGGGCATCAAGCTGGTGATGCTGGATGCGACGGGGACGGTGGTGGAGACGACGACGCTCTATTCGGAGCGGAGCGCGGACGAGCGGGCGCGCGCGGCGAAGCTGCTGGAGGCGGTGGTGCGCAAGCACAATCCGGAGCTGATCGCCGTGGGCAACGGCACGGGCAGCCGCGAGGCGGAGATCTTCACGAGGGACACGCTGAAGGCGATGGGCGTGCAGGTGCCCGTGGTGTCGGTGAGCGAGCAGGGCGCGTCCATCTACTCCGCGTCGGAGGTGGCGCGAGAGGAGTTCCCGGAGCTGGACGTGTCGCTGCGCGGAGCGGTGTCGATTGGGCGGCGCTTGCAGGACCCGCTGGCGGAGCTGGTGAAGATCGACCCGAAGAGCATCGGGGTGGGGCAGTACCAGCACGACGTGGACCAGGGGCTGTTGAAGAAGAAGCTGGGCGAGGTGGTGGACTCGTGCGTGAACGCGGTGGGCGTGGACGTGAACACGGCGTCACCGCAGCTGTTGGAGCACGTGTCCGGCGTGGGGCCGTCGCTGGCGAAGAAACTGGTGGCGCACCGGGCGGCGAAGGGGCGCTTCACGACGCGGCGGGAGCTGCTGAAGGTGAGCGGTCTGGGGCCGAAGACGTTCGAACAGGCAGCGGGCTTCCTGCGCGTGCGCGGGCCGGAGCCGCTGGATTCGAGCGCGGTGCATCCGGAGCGCTACACGGTCGTGGAGCGGATGGCGAAGGACCTGGGCGTGGACGTGGCGTCGCTGGTGGGGAACGCGGCGCTGGTGCGCAAGATTGAAGCGAAGCGCTACCTGGGGCCGGAGCTGGGAGAGCTGACGCTGAAGGACATCCTGGCGGAGCTGGAGAAGCCGAGCCGAGACCCGCGCGGTGACTTCACGGCGCACGCGACGCGGGATGACCTGCGGTCGCTGGAGGACGTGAAGGAGGGGATGGTGTTGCAGGGCGTGGTGACGAACGTGACGGCGTTTGGAGCGTTCGTGGACGTGGGCGTGCATCAGGACGGCTTGGTGCATGTGTCGCAGCTGTCGGCGCGCTTCATCAAGGATCCGTCAGAGGTGGCCAAGGTGGGCGACCGGCTGACGGTGAAGGTCCTGACCGTGGACCTGGCGCGCAAGCGTCTGGCTTTGTCCGTGAGGGCGGTGCTGGAGGGTGGGACGCCGCAGCCGTCGGGGAGGCCGGCGCAGGCGTCGAAGCCCGCCAGTGCACCGGTGCAGCAGCAGCGGCCCGCGCAGAAGCCCACGAATCAGGCTCCGGCCCAGCCGAAGAAGCCGGAGCCGTTCAACAATCCGTTCTCGAAGCTGAAGCGCTGATCGCGGACGTCACTCCGAGGGAGGGTCCCAATACGTTTCCAGCGCTTGGGACCAGAACTGCTTGGAGACGGGCGAAGCGACCGCGTCCCTCATTTGGGTGAGGAACATCCGGATTGCGTTCTTCTGGAGCGGACTCAGGCGGTCAAATCTGCGAAGGAAGAATGCGCGTAAGTCTGGCTGTGTTTCATCAGGAATGGTCAATGAGGACAGGAGAAAGTCGCGCACATCCAGATCCACGAGCGCAGCGCTGAGATAGGCCGGAAGGTAGTAGGCAAGTGCCTCCAGGCTGAACAGCGAGAGGTGCGCCGCATGGTCGCGCACCTTCTCTATTGGGACGTCCTTCCAGTGACGCCCCCCGAAGTCCCGAACGAGTTTGGGTGTCTCCCATGCACCGCGTGCATAAGCGACGCGTTTCTTTTCGGGGCGGGGAACATCCGCGAAGGCCTGTTCAATGCTCTGCCGGAGAGAGTCATCGCTCATTTGCATTGCTCGTTGGGGCTGCATTGGACGCGAATGAATTCCGTGCAACGAGCTTGCCCCCTCTCATAGTCGGTGAGGAGGCTCTTGTGCTCCGCATCGCCGCCGCGAAAGCATCGGTTCATCAAGGTCCTGCGTGCTTGAATGCAGCGCTCAAAACGATTCCATTGAACCGTCAAATCCACGCAGGACATTGTTGCGTTACAGCTCATGCTTTGCGTCTTGCATGCCGTGCCAACTGCTTTGCTCAGGTCACGCCAGACGTCCTTGGTGCAGTCTCCTGGAGGAGGCAGTGCTGCTTCTTCGGCCCGACTGTGGGACGCGAGAAGTAGGAACCCCGTGATGGCGACAAGCATCCAGCTTGAGCCCTTCATGCTGCGCCCTCCTGATCAATCCAGCGGGAACAGCCGCGCTTCCCCCGCCAGCACCTCATTGCGCGCCAGCAGTCCCGTGAATCGCTTCGTCCCGTTCCTCGCGTCGAACCGGCCCGCGATGTCTCGTGCCTGGGACTCCAGCCAGTCCTTCAGTGCTCGCGTCCCGTAGCCTCCGTCCACCGCGTGCATCGGGAATGCTCGGGGCAATCGCAGACTCACTTCGTCGCGGCCGTCCGTCACCACCTGGCCCAGCAGGAACGCCGACGCCGTGTAGAAGCTGAACCGGTCCCGGTAGCTCGCGTGCTCCAGCGCCCAGCCCAGGTGCTTCTCCAGCAGCGTCAATCCGCGCGCCAGGTTGCCTGTCAGCGCCAGGAACTCCAGGTGCTCTCCCACCGTGGAGAGGAACTCGCGGTTCTTCGCCACCATCGCGTAGCCGCGCATGTGGCAGTCCCGTGCTTCCTTCATCCGCTCCAGCTTGAAGAACGGATACAGCAGCGTGCCCAAGGTCAGGTGCGGGATCTCCGCGCAGGATTGGCGCCCGTCCAGGATGGGCTTTGCCTTCTGGATGGCCTGCTCCCACTCACCCTTGTCCACGTGGTGGTCCAGCTCGTCGTCCAGCTCGCACACGCGGCAGTCCGTCAGGTGGTCCCTGGGCGCGACCAGCCACGCCTCCCACAGGCGCTCCGCCTCCGCCGTGTCCCCCATGTCCCGCGCCATCTGGTAGCGCAGCTTCAGCGCCGCCCGCTTGCCCGCGTCCATCTTCGCGAAGCCCTGCTCCACGTCATCCAGCGCGTCGGCGATCTGCTTGCGGCTGATGTGCGGGAACTCGTCCAGCCGGCCCACCACCCACTTCTGCTTCCAGAGCATGTCCTCCGGGTCGAACCGCTGCGGATCCTTCTTCTGCTGCCCCCGGCACCACGCGAACGCCACCAGCGCCTTGTCCGGATAGCCCCCGAACGTCGCCGCGTCGATGAGCGCGTCCCGCAGCTCGTACCCCAACGGCACGTCGCCGTGCACGTCCACCAACCGCACCGCCTCCTCCAGCGCACGCACCTTCGCGTCGCCCTCCGGCAATTCGCCCGCCTGCGCGCGCAACGCCTCCACCTGCTGGTGCCAGTCCCCCATCAGTGCATCCCCCGCGAGCCCGGACCGGACGAACCACCGCCGCCACCCTCATCCAGCCGCGCCGAGATGAGCCCCAGCAGCCCGTGGTTGAGCAGCGCCATCTCCTGCGCGTTCAGCGGGTGCTGCCCCAACAGCAGCGCCTGCACGTAGAGCATCTCCACCGACAGCTTCAGCAGCTCCCGGCTCTCCACCGCCGCCAGCCTGCGCACCACCGGGTTGTGCAGGTTGAGGCAGAGCAGCGCCCGCTCCTGACCGCCCCCGCCCGCCATCACGCCGTCCAGCACGCCCGCGTACAGGTCGTCCGACTCCTCCCGAGCCCGCTCCGCGTCCCGCCGGAACGCCCCTTCCGCGTCCGAGCTGTAGAGCGTGGGCACCTCCGCCGGGAAGAACTTCTTCACCTCCACCCCACAGCGGAACGGCGCCAGAACGCCTTCCGCCAGACGCAGCAGCGGATAGACGGCCTCGCGCTCGTCCAGCGTCAGCTCCTCGAAGCTCTGCGGCAGGTCCGCCGAGGAGAACGGCGCCACCTGCGCCTCCGGCACCACGTGCGGCAGCTTCTCCAGCAGCGCCGTGTCATGCGTGTACGCCGCGTTCAGCACGCACAGCCCCTGCGCCGCCGCCACCCGCGCCACCTGACGGAACGCATCCAGTGTCGGCGTGTAGCGCACCACCGGCCACGACCGCCGGTAGTCCGCCAGCGTCATCACCCCGAGCGATGTCTCGAAAGGCAGCCAGTCGATGACCAGCCGGTAGAAGTCGTCGTCGTCCAGCGCCAGCCCCTTCACCGACAGCCCGTGCAACGCAATCAACCGCTGCAACGCCCGAGGCTGCTCGTGCGCCAGGTCCATCAGGTACTGGCGCAGGGACTGGCCCAGCGCCTCGCGCGCCTTCGCCAGCACCGCGTCCTCGTAGAAGGACTCGCGGCTCGCGGTGGGCCGCAGCCCGTTCGCGTTCACCACGCACTTCACGAAGAAGGCCCACTCCGGCAGCAGGTTCTCCGCGCTCTCCGACAGCAGCATCTGCTTCAAGTACACGCGGTGCTTCTGCTTGGCATTGAAGTGCGGCGACGCCGGCAGCACGTACGCCACGCCGTCCACGTCCCCCGCCTCCGAGCGCAGCGGAATCACATCCAGGAAGTCCGTGCCGAACACCTCGCGCCCGTACGCGAGCAGCGCCTGCCTCCGGTCCCCTGGCGTCTCGTAGAAGCGGCGCCACGGGGGACCGTCCAGGTTGAGCGCCTCCGTCTTCCCGTCCACCGTGAGCCGGACGGGGAAGGGCAAGAGGCCCCCGTAGTGCTTCGCCAGCTGGCGCACGCGCTCCGGCGTGAACCACTCCACCATGTCCGGACGGGCCACCAGGTAGACGTGCGTGCCGGGGGCGTCCAGCGGGTGCTCGGAGACGCGCACGTCGTAGGTGCCGTCGTGCCGGCCCCGCCACTCCAGCGTCCGCCCGTCCCCCTTCGCCGAGCGCGTCACCACCAGCAGCTCGTCGCACACCATGAAGCACGACAGCAGGCCGATGCCGAACTGCCCGATGAAGTCATTGCGCCGGGCTTCCAGCTGCTCGCGCTTGGAGGACTCGCCGATGGTGGCCAGGAAGCGGTGGATCTCCTCCTCCGTCAGCCCCACGCCTTCATCGGTGAAGAGCAGGGTGGGCGGCCCGCCGTCCTGCTTCTCCCGCAGCTCCAGCCCCACGGCCCCCGTCGCCTGGGGCTCCAACTGCTGGCGGGCGCGGATGGCATCCGTGGCGTTCTGGAGCAGCTCCCGCACGTAGACCCCGGGCGAGCTGTACAGGTGGTGGGACAGGAGGTCGATGACCCCACGGAGGCTGACTTGGAATCGATGGTCCACGCGGCCATCGAGCGTAGCGCGCGGATTCCTCCCCGGGGCCACAATCCCCCGCCGTGGGTGGATGAAGGCATGTGTCCTTCCCGTGGCAGGCGGACGCGCCAGCCCCCTTCCGCCTCCCTGGCGGGGTGGTATGTCGCGCCCCGGCCGTGCGGCGCCCCCGGGCGGCACGGCGGCATGTCGTCTCTTTCCTTCCTCCTGGAGTGGACAACGATGGGCAACAACCTGAAGGCAGTGGTGGTGGGCGCGGTGCTGGGCGTCACGGGCGCGGCCTTCGCGCAGGGCACTCCGACGACGCCGGCGGCCCCCAAGGCAGCGGCCAAGGCAGCGGCCAAGGCAGCCGTCGCGGGCAAGGCCGCGGCCACCTCGGGCAAGACAGAGGTGACGTGGTGGGGCCACGCCGCCTTCGTGGTGAAGACGCCGGGCGGCGCGGTCATCGCCATCGACCCGTGGCTCACCAACCCCAAGGCGCCGCAGGGCGCCACCTGGCCGGAGGCGGTGGACGCCATCCTCGTGTCCCACGGCCACTTCGACCACGTGGGCGAGACGAAGGCCCTGGCCCAGAAGACGAGCGCCAAGGTGTACGGCTCCTTCGAGCTGGTGAACCTCCTGGGCCTGCCGGAGGCGCAGGGCATGGGCGCCAACGCGGGCGGGACGTTCACGGTGAAGGACGCCACCATCCACCTGGTGGAGGCGGTGCACTCCAGCAGCTACCAGGCGGACCCGAAGGCCCCGTCGCAGTACGCCGGCGCGCCCTTGGGCTTCGTCATCCAGATCGCCAACGGCCCCACGCTGTACCACTCGGGTGACACCGGGGCCTTCGGGTCCATGGCCCTCATCGCGGAGCAGTTCAAGCCCACGGTGGCGCTGCTCCCCATTGGCGGCCACTTCACCATGGACCCCGCGCAGGCCGCCGTCGCCGCGAAGCTCTTGAAGGTGAAGTCCGTGGTGCCCATGCACTACGGCACCTTCCCCGCCCTGGCCGGCACGCCGGACGCGCTCACCACCGAGCTGAAGAAGACCCGGGCCACCACCAAGGTGCTCGCCCTGGAGCCCGGCAAGGCCACCGCGCTGTAGGCAGTCCTGACAGGTTGCGTCGACGCGCGCCCGTCCGCTCCTGGTGGACGGGCGCGCTGTTCTTTCCACCAGCCATCAGCATCCGTTGCAGGACGCCGCTGCTGGCCTGGGGCCGGGTGGCATCCCGGAGGTGACTGGGTTATTCCCCGCATCGTGCGCTTCCGGCGGGGTCCGGCCGCGCGCGTTCGAGGGGTGTACCGGTGTCGGTGCTGGTTTTTGGAAGGGGGACCTGGCTTGCCACGCTCCTGGCGGACGTGGTCTCCGCGCATGCCCAGTCCCCCACGCCCGTCCCGTCGCCCCCGATTCCCGAAACCCTCTCCAGCCGCGCCCGGGGCCGCGCCTTCCTGCGCCGCACGCTGCGGGCCTCGGGGCTCGTGTACGGCACGCCGGTGCCGCTGCCCTCGCCGGTGGACGGCGGTGAGCCCGCGGACGTCCCGGCGCGCGCCCTGGAGGACGAGTTGTTCCACGCCGTGGTGCGCACGCTGGCGCGCATGGCGCTGGACCTGGCGCGGGTGATGGACGCGCCGGAGGGCCCCCGGGTGGAGCAGCTGCTGGTGCTCTTCGCGGTGCTGGCGGGCGAGCTGGACCTGGCGGTGGCGCTGGACGCGCGGCTTCAGGCCGGGCTGCCGGTGCCCCGGCGGATGGTGGGCCGGGTGGAGGACGCGCTCGACAAGCGGGCGCCGTCGCTGGCCGGGGATCCGGTGTACGGGCTGGTGCTGCACAACGGCGCGCAGTACGCGGACGCGCAGCTGTTCTGCCGGCAGGCCATTGATTTGTTCTCGAGCGGGCGGCTGTCGCGCGCGACGGCGGAGCGGCGGCGGGACTTCGCGGCGCGGCAGAAGGCGCTCCTGGTGGACGTGCTCACCGCGCTCGCGTGCGTGGACCGCGAACCCAGCCAGCCCGCGCGCCGCGCCATCCTCCGGCAGGTGGAGGGGCTGAAGCTGCCGCACGCGCTGGAGGGCGAGGTGAAGGCCGCGGTGCGCCAGTCCTTCGAGCGCAAGCGCGACGTGCGGGACGTGGTGCGCCGCGTGCGCAGCGTGGACATGCGCCACCTGCTGCTGGAGCAGACGCTGCTGGCGGCGCTGGTGGATGGCCGGCGCACGCGGCGGGAGCGGGCCTTCATCGAAACGCTGGCGGGCGCGCTGCACGTGCCCCAGGCGGAGCTGCGCCGTCTGGAATTGGAGATGGCGGAGTTCTACGCGCGGCACCGCTCGCTGGTGGATGTCTTCACCGTGTCGGACGCGGCGGGCGCCATGGGCGAGGAACTCATGGGCGGCATGCAGGAGACGCTGGAGAAGAACTTCCACCGGCTCATGCAGGAGGCGCGCGAGACGGGCGACCTGGCGGTGCTGCTCACCAAGGCGGCGCGGCGTCAGACGCTCACCGCCGACGAGCGCCAGCGCATGCGCGCCCAGCTCATCGACGTGGCGAAGGCCATCCCCGCGCTGGCCATCTTCGCCGCGCCGGGCGGCATCCTGCTCCTGGCGGCGCTGGCGAAGGTGTTGCCCTTCAGCCTGCTGCCCAGCGCCTTCCAGGACGGGCCCGCGGTGGACCCGGACGAGGACGCCACCGGGTACGAGGTGGAGGAGTGGCCGCTCCCCGCGCCCGGCGTGTCTAGTTCGCCTCGGTGACGGTGACGCGCAGGTGCTGGGACAGCGGCGTGCCGTAGCGGGACGGCGGCACGCGGCGCACGGTCTTGTCGGTGTCCAGCGTCCACTCGGGGGCGCCCTGGTGCGGGCCCACGCCGGGCTCCTCGTCCAGCTCCGTGCCCACGTCCCACAGGTACACCTTGGCCGTGATGTCGCCCGTCAGCGGCGTGTTGTTCTTGTCGAACAGCGCGATGCCCTGCTCGTCGGTGCCGAAGAACCAGTCGTTGGACTGGCCGAACATCGTCGCGAAGGACAGCCGCTCCGCGGGGCGGGCGGTCACGGTGAACTCGTAGGCGTGGCCCGGCAGGAGCGGGCCGGGGGAGGACGCATCCACGGGGGTGTTGAAGGTGCCGGACGTGCTCACGCCCGCGGGCGGCGTGGTGGCGAAGGCGCTGGCCAGCTTCATGGCATCACCGGTCTCCGCGAGCGCCTCCAGCCCCTGGCCCCGGTCCGGTGCTCCTTCCATGAACAGCGGCGCGGCGGCGTTGTGCACGGCGAAGACGCCCGGTGACAGGGGCGTGGCCACGCCGTTGAGCGGCGTGAGCCAGGTGTGAAGCGGGGTGGCGTCGCCGCCTTCCGCGAGCGCCTCCAGCCCCTGGCCCCGGTCCGGCGCTCCTTCCGTGAAGAGGGGCTCGCTGCCCGCCGTCACCGTCCACACGCCCGGCGAGATGCGCACGGGCTTGATGCCCTCGGAGGTGCTCAGGGTGTTGCGGTCGTCGGAGACGTTCTCGATGCGCACGCTGAAGCGGCGCGTGGCCGCGTCGTGGGCCAGTTGCACGCGGATCATCGTCGTGAGGTCCGGCAGGGCGAATGGCACGCCACTGCTGAGCACGGGCCGCGTGCCCACGCGATGCACCTTGGGGTTGAAGTCCTTGATGCCCGGGCCGTCCGTGGACGTGCCCTGCTTCGGGCCGGTGTGCGCGCCCACCGCGGGCTCCTCGTCCACCTCCGTGCCCGCGTCCCAGAGGATGACCCGCGACGTGATGTTCCCGGTCAGGGGCTGTCCGTCGGCGGAGTAGAGCGGGATGCCCTGGGGCTCCGTGCCGAAGAACCAGTCGTTGGACGCACCGAACATGGTGGCGAAGGAGAGCCGGTGGTTGAGGCCGGCGGTGAAGCTGAACTCGTAGGTGTCGCCCGGGGCCAGCGGGCCCGGAGACGTGCCGCTCAGCTTCGTGTCGAAGCGGCCGGACTTGAGCTGCTGGAAGGGCGCCACGTTCTCGATGCGCACGCGGAAGCGCCGCGAGGACGGGTCGGTGTCGTCGCCGGAGCCGCAGGCGGACAGCGTGAGCAGACCGAGCGCGGCACAGGCGGCGCTTCCACGGAAGGAGCGGATGGACATGGGTGGCAGTCTCCATGGGCCTCGCGGAAATGCGAAGCCCGGCAGCGTTGCTCCCATTACGCAGGGGGGATGGCGGTGGTTACGCCAGGTGCCTGGATGGGATTGCCCGCGAGGAGGGCAGGAGCCGCGTCAGGAAGTGCTCCAGCACCGCGAGGTCGCCGGGCCGGGACGTGTGTCCCACGTAGCCATCCGGGCGCACCAGGATGAGCGCTCCCGTGCCCGTGGCCACGTCGTAGGCCCGGTGTGCGTGGCCATCCGCGTCGAGCAGGGCATTGGCTTCAGGGGATGTCCCTTTCGGGAGGACGCGGACGACGCGCACGGCGTCGCCGAAGCGTGTGTGCAGGTCCAAAGGGCCCGGACCGAAGGCGAGCAGCGTCCAGTGAGGCCCCCGGCATGCGTCGAACAGGCGGAACGGCTTGCCGTGCGCATCCACGCACGGTGCATCCGGAGCCCGGTCTCCGGCGTGCACGCGGGCCGTGTCGCCGGATGACTCGGGAGCAAGCGGACCGCCGCGATAGCTCAAGCCCAGCTGCCGCTCTTCGTCGCCCCGGCGCATGGCCTTCATGCGCCCCTGCTTCATGCCGTCATACAGCTTCGAGGACAGCCCGAGCACCCGCGCGGCGACGGGCATCCGCTCCGCCTCATAGGTGTCGAGCAGGGCCGGGTCCGCGCCCTGGATCACGTGGCCCAGCTTCCAGCCCAGGTTGTAGGCGTCCTGCACGCCGGTGTTGAGGCCCTGGCCACCGGTGGGCGGGTGCACGTGCGCGGCGTCGCCCGCGATGAAGACGCGGCCCACGCGGTAGCGGTCCACCATGCGCACGTTGGGGCGATACACGGACAGCCAGCTCGCGTCGTGCAGGCGCAGCCTGGAGCCGGGGCGCGCGGTTTCCTGGAAGCGCTGATGGAGCGCGGCCTCGGTGAGCTCCGGCACGGTGTCGCCGGGCTTCACCTGGAGGACGAACTGGAAGCGGTCCGCGCCGGGAAGCGGGCACAGCGCCACCATGCCGCGCTTCGCGAAGGGCCACACGTGCCAGTGCGTGTGTGACAGGCCCTCTACGCGCACGTCGCCCACGACCATGCGCTCCTCTTCATGGGTGACGCCATGGAGGGCCAGACCCAGTTCCTTGCGCACGCGGCTGTGTCCGCCGTCCGCGCCGACCAGATATTGAGCGCGGACGGTCTCCTCCGTGCCGTTACGCGAGAGGGTGGCGGTGACGCCGGTGCCGTCCTGGGTGAGGCCGGTGAGCGCGACGCCGAACTCCACCGTGACGCCCAGCGACGCCAGCCGGTCGCGCAGGATGCCCTCGGTGCGGTCCTGGGGGACGAGCCAGCCATTGGGGTAGGGCACGTCCGGGGTCGCGGCGCGGGGGGCCATCAGGGTCCAGCGGCCCACGACGAAGCGCCGCCAGTGGATGCGCATGCGGGGGTAGGTGGTGCCCGCGGCGAGCACGGCATCGAGCACGCCCAGGTCGTCCAGCACCTCCAGCGTGCGAGGCTGAAGCCCCTTGCCGCGAGAACCGACGAAGGGCCGAGGGGCCGCGTCCACGATGCGCACGCGAATGCCCCGGCGCGCGAGGTCACACGCGAGCGTCAGACCGGTAGGGCCAGCGCCAATGACGAGCACCGGCAGGATTGCATGGGACATGGAAGGTCTCCTGTCGCGGTGGCCCGTTCGTGGGCCAACGGCGATGGAGACAAGAATGTAAGGAACTGCTTATGTTGTCAGCTTGCGTTCCCGCCCCAGGAGCCCGGCATGCCGCGCGCGAAGCTTTCCCCTCGGAAGATGCCCACGCAGGAGCGCTCGCGCGCGACGGTGGACGCGCTGGTGCAGGCGACTGCTGACATTCTGGTCCGCGACGGCTACGCGAAGCTGACGACGAACCGCATCGCGGAGCGGGCAGGCGTCAACGTGGCCTCGCTGTACCAGTTCTTCCCCAGCAAGGAGGCGCTGGTGGCGGAGGTGAACCGCAGGCACGTGAAGGAGCAGCGCGCCGCCGCCAGGGAGGTGCTGACGACGCGGAAGTTCGACACCCTGGAGGAACTCATCCGGACGCTGGTGGCGCTGGGCTTCGCGGCGCACGCGGTGGATCCAAAGCTGCACCACGCGCTGACGGAGCAATTGCCCGCGCGTCCCGCCAGGAAGTGGGACCCGGAGGACGCGCCCATGGTGGAGGCCCTGGGCCGCTTCAGCACCGACGTGCCGGACCCGGAGCTGGCGCTGTGGCTCATCGACACGGTGTCCCACGCGGTCATCCACCGCGCGGTGGTGGAGCGCCCCGAGTCCCTGACCCCGGGGCTGCTCCAGGAGGAGCTGGTGACGCTCCTCCTGCGCTACGTGAAGCGGAAGTGACTGTCTGGCTTCAGCGGCCCGATGCCTGCGCGTCCACGGCGCCCAGCTCGTCCTTGGTGAGCTTCACCTCCGCGCCCGCGAGGTTCTCCTCCAGGTGCTTCACGGAGGACGTGCCCGGGATGGGCAGCATCACCGGCGAGCGCGCCAGCAGCCAGGAGAGGGCAATCTGCGCGGGCGTCGCGTCGTGCTTCTTCGCCACGGAGTCGAGCGTGCTCCCCGGCTTCGCCAGGCCGCCCGTCGCCAGCGGGAACCAGGGGATGAAGCCCAGGTTCTCCTTCTCGCAGTAGTCCAACACCTTCTCGTGCACGCGGTCGGTCAGGTTGTAGCGGTTCTGCACCGACACGATGTCCACCACCTTGCGCGCCCGTTCAATCTCCTCCACCGACACCTCCGACAGGCCGATGTGGCGGATCTTCCCTTCCTTCTGCAGCGCCTTCAGCTCACCCAGCGACTCCTCCACCGGGACCTTCGGGTCGATGCGGTGCAGCTGGTACAGGTCGATGCGCTCCAGCTTCAGCCGGCGCAGCGACATCTCCAGCTGCTGGCGGAGGTACTTCGGCGCGCCCACCGGGTGCCACTCATTGGGCCCCGTGCGCACCAGGCCCGCCTTGGTCGCCACCACCACGCCCTTGGCGTACGGGTGCAGGGCCTCCGCGATGATCTCCTCGCTGACGTAGGGACCGTAGGAGTCCGCCGTGTCGATGAAGTCCACGCCCAGCTCCAGCGCGCGGCGCAACACGCGCACCGCCTCCGCCCGGTCCTTGGGCGGGCCCCAGATGCCGGGGCCGGTGAGCTGCATGGCGCCGTAGCCCAGCCGGTGGACGGGCAGGTCGCCGCCCAGCTTGAAGGTGCCGCTCTTCTCCGCGGGTCGCGTCGAGGTTCCGCTCATGAGTGCTTCCTCCGTGCAGGTGAACGCCTGAATCGATGCATGTGCAGCAAATGCGTTTCCGCGAATCAGACCGTCCGGTACCGTCCGGCCAGGGTGTGGGTGGCTCCCCGCAGCAGCCCGGCCTCGGCCTTCTCCAGGGCCGCGAGGGCTTCCGCTGCTTCCAGCCCGGGGACGCAGACCGTCTCGCCGCGCTCCAGTGCGACGAGCGACGCGGTGACGACGTCCTCCGGCGACATGGTGCCGGGATAGCCGCCGTTGAACTCGGTGAAGGTCATGCCCGGGCAGACGACCTGTGCCACCACGGGCGTGCCGCGCAGCTCGCCCGCGAGCGTGCGGGTGAAGTGGACGAGGAACGCCTTCGCGCCCGCGTAGGTGGCCCGGTGGGGCAGGGGACCCGGCGGCATCGCGCCGGAGAAGGCGAGCAGGGAGGCGACGTTGATGACCGCGCCCTTGCCCCTCGCGAGCATGCCGGGCAGCGCCGCGCGCGTGGCCAGCATCGGCGCGATCATGTGCAGGTTCGCCAGCCCCTCCAGGGCCGTGGGCTCCACCTGCGCGAAGGGGCCATAGCCGCCGACGCCCGCGTTGTTGATGAGCAGGGTGACGTCCTCGCCCGCCGCGCGCCCGGCCACCCGCTGGAGGTCCGCGTGCACGGTGAGGTCCGCCCGCAGCACCTCCGCGCGGATGCCATGCGCCGCCGTCAGCTCCGCCGACAGCGCCTTCAGCCGCTCCTCCCTCCGCGCGACGAGGACGAGGTCATACCCAAGCGCCGCCAGCCGCCGGGCGTACACCGCGCCAATTCCCGCGGACGTACCCGTCACCAACGCTGTCCCTCGACTGCCTGCCATGCCTGCTCCCTGGATAGGTGAAGAGGGTGCGCGCCCGTCGCCGTCGCAATGAATGCTGGAGATGGAGACAGCCGCCGCGAAGCGCATGCCGCCCGCGCCGTACCCTCGGCCGCTGGGTAACGGGGGACGGGCAGCCGTGCAAGAAGGATGCAGGCCCGGCGGGAATCAAAGTCCAGGCGACGGTCCAGCGCGCGACGTCCACGCCGTGGCGGCACGCTTCCGTCCGGCACAGGGATGGGGTCCACGTACCGGCGTCCATAGGCCGGGACGCGCCTCCTCAGGAGCCTCGGGCATGCAGCCCGTCCCTCGAGTTGAGAAGGTGAGAGCGCTGAGGAGGCTCCCCGTCGGCGCCGCTCGGGATGAACTGGTCCGACAGTAGGACCAGTTGGAAGACCGCGACCCGGGGCCCCCCGTCGGCGGCGGTCCGTATGAACTGGTCCGACAGTCGGACCAGTTGGAAGACCGCGACCCGGGGCGCCCTGTCGGCGGCGGTCCGTATGAACTGGTCCGACAGTCGGACCAGTTGGAAGACCGCGACCCGGGGCCCCTGTCGGCGCCGCGTGGGATGAACTGGTCCGACAGTCGGACCAGTTGGGAAGCCCGCGCCGGGCAGGGGGCGCCGGATGTCCGGGGGCTGGCGCTGGGATTGCAGCCAGCGCGTCGCCGTCCACGCGCCGCGCTGCGCTCCTTCAGCCCAGTGCCTTGACCGTCGTCTCCGGGGTGTCACGGAATTGCTGGTGGTACAGCTCCGCGTAGAGCCCGCCCTTCGCGAGCAGCTCCTCGTGGTTGCCTCGCTCTGCCACGGTGCCGTGCTCCAGCACCAGGATGAGGTCCGCGTGGCGGATGGTGTTGAGCCGGTGCGCGATGACGATGCTCGTGCGGCCCGACAGCAGCTGCCCCAGCGCAAGCTGGATGAGCCCCTCCGTGCGTGTGTCGATGTTCGCCGTTGCCTCGTCGAGGATGAGCACCCGCGGATTCGCGATGACCGCGCGCGCGAACGCGAGCAGCTGCCGTTGTCCCTGGCTCAGCGTAGCGCCACCTTCGCCCAGCACGGTGTCGTAGCCCTGGGGCAGCCGGGTGATGAAGTCGTGCGCGTGCACCGCCTTCGCCGCCGCCTCCACCTCCTCGCGGGTGGCGTCCGCCTTCCCATAGGCGATGTTGTCCGCCACCTTCCCGCTGAAGAGGAATGGCTCCTGGAGCACCATGGCCATCTGCCGCCTCAGGCTTCCACGCGTCACCTGGCGCACGTCCTGTCCGTCCACGCGCACCGTGCCTCCCGTCACGTCATAGAAGCGCGGCACCAGGCTGGCCACCGTCGTCTTGCCCGCGCCCGTGCGCCCCACCAGCGCCAGCGTCTGGCCGGGCTCCAACTGGAAGGACACGTCGCGCAGCACCGGCCGCGCCGCGTCGTACCCGAAGGACACCCCCTCGAACACCACCTGGCCCTGGAGCGGCCCCAGCTCCACCGCCCCGGATGCGTCCGGCGGCTCCGGCGTCTCGTCGAGGATGGCGAAGATGCGCTCCGCCCCCGCCAGCGCGGACTGCATCAGCGCGGCCACCGACGCGGCCAGCTGCACCGGCCGGAAGAACTGCTGCACGTAGATGAGGAACGCCGCCACGCCGCCCACCGTGAGCTGCCCGCTCAGCGCCAACGCGCCGCCGTAGCCAATCACGAGCGCCGTGGACAGCGTGGAGAGCAGGTCGATGGCCGGCGAGAACGCGGACGTGATGCCCACCGCCGCCACGTTCGCGTCGCGGTTGGCCGCGTTGCGGCCGCGGAAGCGCTCGATGTTCTTCTCCGTGCGGTTGAACGCCTGCGCCTGCCGCACGCCTCCAATCTCCTCCTGGAGGTTCGCCGTCACGTCGCCCACCGTCTGCCGCGTCTTGCGGTAGGCATTGCGCGCCCGCGACGCGAAGAACCACGTGGTGAGCACGATGGCGGGGATGAGCGAGAAGCACGCCAGCGCCAGGCGCGCGTTGAGCGCGAACATCGCCACGAGCACGCCCACCAGCCCCAGCAGCGACCCCAGCAGCTGCGTCAGCCCCTGCGCGAAGAGCTGGTTGAGCGTGTCCACGTCGCTGAGCAGGCGGCTCATCAGGTCGCCCAGCGGACGGCGGTCAAACCATGACAGCGGCAGTTGCTGGAGCCGCGCGAAGAGGCGCTGGCGCAGGTCCGCCAGCACGTGCTGCCCCGCGTGGCCCACCCGCCGCGTCTGCGCCTGCTGCGACACCAGCCCCACGGCGTAGACGACGAACAGCAGCCCCAGCGTCTTGAGCAGCCCCCAGCCGTCCCCCGCGCCGATGTCGTGGTCGATGGCCCGGCTCATCAGGTACGGCCCCAGCGCCTGGGACGCCGCGCCCACCAGGATGAAGACCATGGCCGCGGCGAGCATGCGCGTGTGCGGACGCAGCTCGCCCAGCAGCCGGCGCAGCACCTTCCCGCGCTGCTTCGCGCGGCCCGCCTCCAGCTCCGCCATCGCCTCGATGCTTCCGGGCCGCCTCATGCCACCTCCTCCTGACGCGGCGGCAGCAGCTGCGACCCGAGGATGTCGTTGTACAGCTCGCTGGTGGCCTTCAGTTCCTCGTGGTGGCCCTTCGCGGCGATGCGCCCCTCGTCCAGCACCAGGATGAGGTCCGCGTCCCTCACGGTGCTGATGCGCTGGGCGATGACGATGGCCGTCCTGCGCTTGTCCCGCATCAGCGCGTCCAGCGCGCCCTGGATGGCGGTCTCCGTGCGCGCGTCCACCGCGGACGTGCTGTCGTCCAGGATGAGCAGGCGCGGGTCGGTGAGCAGCGCCCGCGCGATGGCCAGCCGCTGCCGCTGCCCGCCGGAGAGCCCCACGCCGCGCTCGCCCACCACCGTGTCGTAGCCCTGGGGCAGCTCGCGGATGAACTCCGCCGCCTGGGCCGCCTCCGCCGCGGCCTCCACCTGGGCCTGCGTCGCCTCCGGGCGCCCGTAGGCGATGTTCTCCCGCACCGTGCCGGAGAACAGCAGCGCGTCCTGGAGCACCACGCCGATCTGCGAGCGCAGGCTCGCGAGCGTCACGTCCCGCACGTCCTGTCCGTCCAGCAGCACCGCGCCCCCGGTGACGTCGTAGAAGCGGGGCAGCAGGTTGATGAGCGTGCTCTTGCCGGAGCCGGTGGTGCCCAGCACCGCCACCAGCTGCCCGGGCTCCAGCGTCACGCTCACTCCGCGCAGGATCTCCCTCTCGCTGCCCGCGTAGCGGAAGCGCACGTCGCGCAGCTCGATGCGGCCCTGCAGCTGCGGCAGCGCCACCGCGCCCGGGCGGTCCGTCACCTCCACCGCCGTGTCGAGCAGCTCGAAGAGGCGCTGCGCGGACGCGCTCGCCCGCGACAGGCTGGCCGCGATGAAGCCCAGCGTCATCAGGGGCATCAGCAGGAAGGCCAGGTAGCTGTTGAAGGCCACCAGCTCCCCCAGCGTCAGCCGCTGGTGGAAGATGCGCCAGCCGCCCACGCCTATCACCATCAGCATGCCCAGGTTGGCGAAGAAGGTGACGAAGGGGAAGTTGCTGGCCAGCGCGTCCACCACCCGCAGGTTCTTCTCCTTCAGCTCCGCGTTCGTCTTCCCATAGCGCTCCAGCTCCCGCGCCTCGGCGGAGAAGGCGCGCACCACGCGCAGCCCGCGCAGGTCCTCCTGGAGCGTGGTGTTGAGTGAGCCCAGCAGCGCCTGGAGCTGGCCGAACAGCGGCCGCATCTTCCGGATGAAGATGCGCAGCACCACCACGATGGGCGCCACCGGCGCGAACGCCGCCAGCGCCAGCACCGGATCCAGGTACAGCAGCAGCCCCGCGCAGCCCACCAGCATCGCCGCCGCCGCGGCGAACTGCACGATGCCGCTGCCCACGAAGGTGCGCACCGCCTCCACGTCGCTCGTCAGCCGCGTGAGCAGCTGCCCCGTCTGCGCCTGGTCGTAGTAGCTGAAGGACAGCCGCTGGATGCGCGCGAAGAGCGCGTCGCGCAGGTCGAACGCCACGCCCTGCGACGCGCGCTCCGCCAGGTAGCCCTGGAGGAAGTTGAACAGGCCGCGCCCCAGCGCGATGGCGACCAGTCCTCCCACCGCCAGCCACACGGGCCGCTGCTCACCCCGGGCGAGCCCCTGGTCAATGGCGATGCGGATCATCTGCGGCGCGCCCAGGTTCGCCACGGAGACGAGCAGCAGCGACAGCAGTGCCCCCAACGCCTCCAGGCGGTAGCGGCGCAGATAGCCCAGCGCCCGCAGGATGGGGGGGCGGCCGGATGCGGGTGGCGCGGACGTGCTCACGTGGGACCTGGACCCTGCCTTCCCGCCCGGGAAGGCGCGCGCATGATGGGCGCCCCACCGCGCCGCTTCAAGCACCACGCATGTCGCGAAACGACGGTTGCGCGCCGCGCCACGGCCCGTTACGTGGGCCGCCTTTCCTCCCGCTTCGTCACGAGGTGAACGTCATGGAATACCGGCAGCTGGGTGGTTCTGGTTTCAAGGTCCCCGTCCTCAGTCTGGGCACGGGCACGTTCGGCGGCTCGGGTGAGTTCTTCAAGGGCTTCGGGTCCAGCGACGTGAAGGAGGCCACGCGGCTCGTGGACATCGCGCTGGACGCGGGCGTGAACATGTTCGACTCCGCGGACGGCTACTCCGCCGGGCTCGCGGAGGAGATCCTGGGCAAGGCGCTGGAGGGACGGCGCGACAAGGCCATCATCTCCACCAAGGCCACCTTCCGCGCGGGGGAGGGCCCCAACGACGTGGGCTCCTCGCGCTTCCACCTCACGCGCGCCGTGGAGGCCGCGCTGCGCCGGCTGAAGACGGACTACATCGACCTGTTCCAGCTCCACGCCTTCGACGCGGTGACGCCGGTGGAGGAGGTCCTCAACACGCTGGACGGCTTCGTGCGCGCGGGGAAGATCCGCTACATCGGCTGCTCCAACTTCTCCGGCTGGCACCTGATGAAGTCGCTGGCCGTGTCGGAGCGCTACAACCTGGCGCGCTACGTGGCCCACCAGGCGTACTACTCGCTCGTGGGCCGCGACTACGAGTGGGAGCTGATGCCGCTCGCGCAGGACCAGAAGGTGGGCGCGGTGGTGTGGAGCCCGCTGGGCTGGGGACGGCTGACGGGCAAGCTGCGCCGGGGCGCTCCGAAGCCGGAGACGAGCCGCCTGAACAACCCCGCCACCGCGGCCGGCGGCCCCCAGGTGCCGGAGGAGTACCTCTTCAAGGTCGTGGACGCGCTCGACGCCGTGGCCCAGGAGACGGGCAAGACGGTGCCGCAGGTGGCGCTCAACTGGGTGCTCCAGCGGCCCACGGTGTCGAACGTCATCGTCGGCGCGCGCACGGAGGAGCAGCTGCGCCAGAACCTGGGCGCCATCGGGTGGAACCTCACGCCCGCGCAGGTGGCCACGCTGGACGCCGCCAGCACGGTGCCCTGGCCGTACCCGTACTTCCACCAGCGCCAGTTCCACGAGCGCAACCCGTTCCCCGTGACGTGAGCGGGGCGTGAAGGGGGAGGCGGCCGGGGCCTGTGCGCGCCCGGCTCCGTCCGGAGGGCAGGTTCATTGTCCTCCCGGGCGATGCACCTCACACCCATGTCCCTCAAAGAATACAAGCCCGGCAGTCCCTTCCCCGGCGTCATCGGCCGCACCTGGGAGCAGTCGTCTCCCGCGTGGCCTTCCCCCCTGCGCTCGAAGCCGGGCGCGCCCAACGTCCTGTTCATCATCCTGGATGACACGGGCTTCGGGCACCTGGGCTGCTACGGCTCGCCCATCCGCACGCCGAACCTGGACCGGCTGGCGAAGGGCGGGCTGCTCTACAACAACATGCACACCACCGCGCTGTGCTCGCCCACGCGCTCGTGCATCCTCACCGGCCGCAACCACCACTCCAACGGGATGGCCACCATCACCGAAACGTCGCTGGGCTACCCCGGCTACAACGGCACCATCCCCTTCGAGAACGGCTTCCTCTCCGAGATGCTGATGGAGGCCGGCTACAACACGTATGCCATTGGCAAGTGGCACCTGACCCCCGCGGAGCAGACGAGCGCCGCCGGGCCGTACTCGCGCTGGCCGCTGGGCCGCGGCTTCGAGCGCTTCTATGGCTTCCTGGGCGGTGACACGCACCAGTACTACCCGGACCTCATCCACGACAACCACGCCATCCGCCCGCCCGGCACTCCAGAAGAGGGCTACCACCTCACCCCGGACCTGGTGGACAAGGCCATCGACTGCATCGCGGACACCAAGCAGGTCGCGCCCGACAAGCCCTTCTTCCTCTACTTCGCCACCGGCGCCATGCACGCGCCCCACCACGTCCCCCGCGAGTGGGCGGACGGCTACGCGGGCCAGTTCGACGACGGCTGGGACGCCTACCGCCAGCGCGTCTTCGCGAAGCAGCTGGAGCTGGGCGTGGTCCCCCAAGGCACGCAGCTGTCCCGGCACGACCCCGACGTGCAGGACTGGGATTCTCTGCCCCCCGAGGAGAAGCACCTCTACGCGCGGATGATGGAGGTGTTCGCGGGCTTCCTGGAGCACACGGACCACCACATCGGCCGGCTGCTCAAGTTCCTGGAGGACACGGGCGAATTGGACAACACGCTCATCATGGTGCTGTCCGACAACGGGGCCAGCGCCGAGGGCGGGCCGCACGGCTCCGTGAACGAGCTGAAGTTCTTCAACAACGCGCCGGAGTCGCTGGAGCAGAACCTGGCGGCGCTGGAGGACCTGGGTGGCCCGAAGTACTTCAACCACTACCCGTGGGGCTGGGCCTGGGCGGGGGACACGCCGTTCCGCCGCTGGAAGCGCGAGACGTACCGGGGCGGCACCACCGACCCGTTCCTCGTCCACTGGCCCCGGGGCATCCAGGCGAAGGGCGAGGTGCGCACGCAGTACGCGCACGCCATCGACATGGTGCCCACGGTGCTGGACTGCCTGGGCCTGGAGCCGCTGGCGGAGATCCGCGGCGTCACCCAGTCACCCCTGGAGGGCATCAGCTTCCGGCACACGTTCAACGACGGGAACGTCGAGAGCCGCCACCGCACGCAGTACTTCGAGATGTTCAGCTCGCGCGCCATCTACCATGACGGCTGGCGCGCGGTGTGCCCGTTCCCCGGCCCGTCCTTCGCCGAGGCCGGAGAGGCATTCGGCCAGTCGCTGCTCGACGAGGCCCGGCTGCGCGAGCTGGATGCGCACGGCTGGGAGCTGTACCACGTGGCGGAGGACTGCTCCGAGACGAAGAACGTCGCGGAGGAGAACCGGGGCAAGCTCATCGAGATGATCGCCCTCTGGTACGCGGAGGCCGGGCGCTACCAGGTGTTCCCGCTCGCGTCGCCCACGCTCACCGTGTTCGCCCTGGAGCGCCCGCAGCTCACGAAGGACCGCACGCGCTACGTGTACCGGCCGCATACGTCTCCGGCACCGGAGAACGCCGCGGTGCACGTGCTCAACCGGCCCCACACCCTCACCGCGGACGCGGAGGTGACGGCCGGCACGGAGGGCGTGCTGCTCAGCCACGGCGGCCTCACCGGGGGATACACGTTCTTCATCCAGGACCGGAAGCTGCACTACGTCTACAACTACGTCGGCGAGCAGGAGTTCCACATCGAGTCGGCGGTGGACGTGCCGGAGGGGCGCTCGGAGCTGAAGTTCGAGTTCGAACCCACCGGCAAGGCGGAGCCGGCCCTGGGGCGGGGCGCTCCCGGACGCGGCCGGCTCTACATCAACGGGGACCTGGTGGCCCAGAGCGACATCGGCGTCACCATGCCGGTGATCCTCAGCCTGGGCGAGGGGCTCACCTGCGGCCGGGACGAGAACTCGCCCGTGAGCGAGCGCTACTCCTCACCCTTCGAGTTCACCGGGACCCTCCACCAGGTGACGGTGGACGTCGCCGGGGAGCAGGTCCGCGACACGAAGGCCGAACAGAAGGTGGCCATGGCGAAGCAGTGAAACGAAAAAGGCCCGGACGGGAGCCGTCAAGACTCCCGCCCGGGCCTGGAACTTCAGCGGACTACTTCGTCACGCCCACGGCGGTCCAGGCCTCGGCGACCTTCTTCGCCTCGACGGAGTCCTTGCCGTACAGGTCCGTGGCGGCCTTGATGGTGGCGGCGCGGGCCTGGGAGAAGTTCGTCTGCGGCGTCATGTACGTGGTGAGCGCGCGGCCGAAGACCTTGAGGCTCTTCTCCATGCCGATGCCGTCCTTCACCTCGATGCCGGACGTCTTGTTCTTGCCGCCCTCGGTGAGCAGGAAGAAGGCGTTGTTCGCGATGCCGCTGGAGCCGTGGACCTCCGTCATCTTCGGGTAGTTCTTGTAGTTGTCGATGGAGTAGCCGTCCGCCGTCGGGTCGTTCATGTAGCGGAGGGCGTCCGTGTTGTCGCCGTTCTTGGGCGTCCACGCGTCCTCGCCCACCGCCCAGTCGAACTTCACGGCCTGGTTCTTCTGGCTGGCGAACCACTCCACGCCGGTGCCCATGATGTCGCTGAAGGACTCGTTGAGGCCGCCGGACTCGCCCTCGTACTCCAGGCCCGCGGTGCGCTCGGTGAGGCCGTGGGTGATTTCGTGGCCCGCGATGTCCAGCGTGGTGAGCGGGCCGGAGTCACGGCCGTCGCCGTCGCCGTACTGCATCTTCTCGCCGTCCCAGAACGCGTTCACCAGGTTCACGTCGGTGTGCACGTAGGAGACGAGCTTCTCCCCCTTGCCGTCGATGGAGTCGCGGCCGAGGACTTCCTTGTAGAAGTCGTAGGTCATCTCCGCGCCGTAGTGCGCGTCCACCGCGGTGGCGGCGCGCGACGGGTCGGTCTTCTCGCCCCAGGCGTCGTTGTTGTCGGTGAAGCCCGTGGTGCCGGACGCCTCGGCCTTGTTCTTCGCGTCGTACGTCACGATGCCCTTGCCGCGCGTCTTGTCATCCAGCGAGAACGTGCCGTCCTTGTTCTTCGTGGTCTGGATGTCGACCTTGCCGCTGTACATCGTCTGGTCGTCCGCCACGCGGCCCGCGCTGCCCGGCGTGGTGGGCGTCGTCGGCGTGGTGGGCGTCGCGGGCTTGCCCTGGGTGCCCTCCGCGCGCTTCGCGTTGGTCGTGCGGTCCAGGTGGCTGATGGTGTTGTACTGCTTGAGGGACTCGCCAGTGTTCGCGTCGATGAAGTAGTTCATCGAGCGCGGGTCCTTGCCGGTGGACACGGACGTGTCCGTGAGCGTCACGTGGTAGGCGGCGCGGTACTGGCCGTCCTTGCCCTTCACGATGACCTTCTCCGCGGTGGGCGCGCGCGTCGTGTCGCCGTTGAAGTCCTTCTGCGCCACCGCCAGCGCGTCCTTCGCGTTCAGCTTCGTGGGCGCCTTGCCCAGGCCCGCGGGGATGTTGGACACGTCGCCCGTCAGGCTGTCGAACTGACCCTTCGCGTCCAGGTGGCCGATGATCTGCTCACCGGCGACCTTCACGCCCTCGTGCATGCGGTCCATGCGCACGTGCGTCATGCCCAGCTGGTCCCGCTCCACCGTGCGCGGCGAGAACGACGTGCCGCCCGTGATGCCGGTCAGCTGCGGGTTCTTCTGGTTCACATACGCCACCGTCTGCTGCACGGCCTGCTGCGCCTGGGGGCTGGCGAGGTCCACCGGGCCCGGCGTCAGCTTCTGCCCCACGCCGTTCAGCGCCACCGTGGCCTTCGCCTTGGAGGGCGCGCCCGCGCTGAAGCTGGACTGCGAGCTCATGCCCACCGGGCCCTGCGGCTTCACGGTGTTCACCGGCTTCGTGTCGGTGCGGGTCTGGGTGGCGGCAACGGGCTTCGACAGGTCGGTGCGCAGGGCCATGGGGGCGTGCTTTCGGGGGGAAGGTGAAGCGGACAAATTGATTCTCGTGTCAGCCGCCAGGATGTTGCGTGTGGGTGGCTGCTTACACGGTCATGAGTGGGTCCATCCTCATGAATTCACAGGTGAAGTGTTCGTCCCACATCTGTTCCGGAAACACATTCCGACCGGTAGGTAGGCAGGTGTGCCGGGTTGTATTTCCGTTCATTTTCAACCTGCCTGTGCCCGCCCGTCCACCCACACCCAGTGGCTGGAAGCTTGACCGCCCGCTCCCTTTGTGGGTATTGAAATTGATAGTGATTATCAAAATCAACTTGGCTCGAGCCAACAGGAAGGCCGGAGGGGCACACCGTGGCACGTGAACTGGGACCGCGAGGGAAGCTGTGTCGGCGGTTGGGCATCCCGCTGTCGCGCATCAGCGCGAAGGACCCCGACAAGGACCCGGTGCTGCGCCGGCCGTATCCGCCGGGCCAGCACGGGGCGACGGCGCGCGTGTCGGTGAGCGACTTCGCGCAGCGGCTGCGGGAGAAGCAGAAGCTGAAGCTGTACTACGGCCTGCTGGAGAAGCAGTGCCGCAGCGCGTTCCTGGAAGCGCGCCGGTCGCCGGGCAACACGGGCAAGGTGCTGATGCAGCTGCTGGAGAGCCGGCTGGACGCGCTGGTGCTGCGCGCGGGGCTGGCCACGAGCATCCGCCAGGCGCGGCAGTTCGTGCGCCACGGCTACTTCCAGGTGAACGGCAAGCGCGCGGACATCCCGAGCATCCGCCTCAAGCCGGGCAACGAGGTGCGCTTCCATCCGGCGCACCTGAAGCTCGCGGCGGTGCAGGACGCCTTCGGCCGGATGAAGTCCCGCCAGGTGCCCGCGTATGTGCAGGTCCTGGGGGAAGGGGAGGGCATGCGCTACGTGCGGCTGCCCGAGCGGGAGGAGATCCCCGTGGACGTGAACGAGCCGTTCATCGTCGAGTACTACGCGCAGCGCAGCTGACCGTCCGCGCCCGCTTCCTCCCGCCCGCCGTGCATGCGGGCGGGCAGGCGCGGAATGCGGCGCTCGCGCACCCCATCTTCTCCCGGAGAGGGAGGAGCGGGGATGCGCGGGGACGGAGGCGAGACGGTGGCGGAGGGCTGGGTGGCGCCACGCGGGCGTGCGGCCCGGGGACACTTGCCCCGCCATGTCGCGGGCCTCTTCCGCTTCCAGCCGGGGCGGCCCGCGTTGGCGGCGGGGCTGCGCACGGCGCTGGCGCTGGGGGTTCCGCTCATCGTCTCCGCGCTCCTGGGCATGCCGGCCCTGGCCTGGGCCGGCATGGCGGGGCTCTTCGTCGCGCTGGTGGACAAGGGCGGGCCGTACCGCACGCGCGCCCGGGCCATGGGGGCGATGACGGTGCTGGGCGCGATGGTGGGGCTCGTCGTCGCGCTGCCCAGCCCCTTCTGGGTGGACGTGGCGCTGACGTTCTTCTGGGTGACGGCGTGCGGCTTCGCGCGCAGCTACGGCGACACGCCGGGCATCGTGGGCATGCTGCTGGCGAACCTGTTCGTGGTGTCGCTGGCGCTGCCGTCGCGCGGGCCAGAAGCCGCGCTGATGCAGGCGGCGTTCTTCGTGGCGGGCGGCCTGTGGTCCATGTTCCTGGCGCTGGTGCTGTGGCCGCTCAGGCCCTACCGCCCGGCGCGGCTCGCCGTCGCGGCCTGCTACGAGGAGCTGGCGGACGGCGCGGACGCGGTGGCGGGCTGGCCCATGGAGGGGCCCTCGCGGGTGGGGACGTGGGACGCGGTGCAGCGGGCCGCGCGCATCCGGCGAGCGATGGAGACGGCGCGCGCCATGCTGGGCGCCACGCGCCAGGGGCGGCAGGAGGAGAGCGGCCGGGGCGAGCACCTGCTGGTGCTGATGGAGGACGCGGACGCGCTGTCCCTGCTGCTCACGGCGATGTCGGAGGCGCTGGACGAGGCGCCGCGCGAGGGCGCGTGCCGCGCCGCCCGCATCGAGGCGCAGCACGCGTTGGGCGCGCTGGCGGTGGACCTGCGGGGCGTGGTGGGCGCGCTGACGCGGGGCACGGTGCCAGTGCCTGCGTCGTGGGACGCGGAGCGGGTGATGCGGGTGCTCCAGCCGGACGGCGGGGCTCCGGCGCCTCCGGAGCAGGCGCGTTCGCAATACGCGCACGTCGCGGGGCTCCTGAGGCGGCTGCGGGAGTACAGCGCGGTGGCGCTGGATGTGGCGGCGCGGTTGGAGAGCGGCAAGCCACTGCCGGAGCGGGACACGAAGCCCTTCGGGCTGGAGCCGGGCCGCGGGCGGTCCTGGTGGAAGGTGCTGCGCGAGCACCTGACGCCGGAGTCCGTGGTCTTCCGGCACGCGCTGCGGCTGGGGCTCACCGCGATGGTGGCGACGGCGCTGGCGGAGGGGCTGGGGCTCAATCACTGGTACTGGGTGACCATCACGGTGATTGTCGTGTTGCAGCCGTACGCAGGGCTCACGACGGAGAAGGGGCTTCAGCGCGTGGCGGGCACGTTCGTGGGCAGCGTGCTGGCCATGGGGCTGGTACACGTGCTGCCGGAGCACTGGATGATGCTCGCGGTCATCGTGGTGCTGGTCTGTGTGTCGGTGAGCGTGCGGCCGCTCAACTTCACGGTCTACCAGGTGCTCCTGGCACCGGCGCTGGTGCTGCTCGCGGAGATGCAGACGGGAGACTGGCGGCTCGCGGGGGTGCGCATCCTCAACACGCTGATGGGCGGCGTGCTGGCGCTGCTGGGCATCCGGCTGCTCTGGCCCAGTCCCGAGCACGCGCGCTTCGCCGAGGAGGTGGCCCGTGTGCTGAATGCGGACCGGGACTACCTGCGGGAGGTGGCGCGGACGCCGGTGCCCTCGGAGGCCGCGCTGCGCGAGGCCCGGCGCAAGGTGGGCCTGGCGCTCCTGTCCGCGGAGGCGTCCTTTCAGCGGCTGCTCAGTGAGTGGAAGGGACCGGCGAAGGAGCTGGAGCCAGGGATGGCGTTGATCACCTACGCGCGGCGCTTCACCGCGGCGGTGACGGCGCTGGCGGCGAGCCGTTCCTGGCATCCGGGGGCGGACCTGGGACCGGTGGTGCGCTACGCGTCGGATGCGCTGGAGGAATTGTCCGCGGCGCTGGTGGCGCACCGGGTGCCGTCAGCGCTCAAGCGCGAGGCGCCCGGATTCGAGGGCCCGGACGCGCTGGCGCGCACGCAGGTGGCGCGGCTGGTGCGCCAATTGGGCGTGCTCCACCACGCGGTGGAGCGCATGCCGCCCGCGCTGCGAGCGTCAGAGGACGGCGCTGCGCCGGTTCCTGCGTGAGTCGAGGCCTCCACGGAGGCACATGCGCGTGCCCTCCGCGCTGCGCGATTCGGAGGACGGCGCCACGCTTGTTCCAGCGTGAGCCGGGGCCTGCACGGGGGCACATGCGCGTGCCCTCCGCGCTGGATGCTTCAGGGACGCGCTACGCCCGCTCCAGCTTGACCATCAGCCGGCGCAGGTCCTCGTTCACGCGCACGAAGTTGGAGTTGCCCTTCTCGTCCTCCAGCTGCTTCTTCAGCGCGGGCAGGGACGCGTCGCGCAGCTTCTTCGCCGCGCCGGGCGCGTCCGCCAGCCAGTCCACCGCCTGGATGACCGTGGCGCGCGCCTCGGTGTCGCGCTCGGCCAGCCGGGCCGCCAGCGTCGGGCCCTGGTCCGCGGCCCCCAGCCGCCCCAGCTCCAGCGCCGCGCGCTGCAACAGCACCGCGTCCGCCTTGGCCAGCCGCTGCGACCAGCAGCCCGCGTTACCCGTGCACGCCTGCGCCGCCTCCAGCACCGCGCCATAGCCCTGCACCTGGTCCGCGCGCTTCTTGCCCAGCGCCGCCGGGTCGTTGCAGCCGTCCTCGCCCGTCTCCTTGCAGTCCGCCGCCGTGCGCGCCGGCTCCGCCGCCGCCAGCTTCGCGAGCACCGGCTGCTCCCGCGCATCCCCCAGCATCACGATGCCCTTCACCGCGATCTCCCGCGCGTACCAGTCCCCGCTGCCCGCCGCCTTCTCCAGCGCGGGAATCGCATCCCGGCTGCCCAGCAGCGTCAGCGCCCGCACGTACGCATCACGCACCGTCGGATCCGGCTCGGCCACGAGCCCCGACAGCGGCTTCACCGCCTCCGGCGCGCGCATCCGTCCGAGCGCATCCGCCGCCTGCATCCGCACCAGCGCCTGAATCTGCGGATCCGAGTGCGTGAACGACAGCTGCTTCACCAGCGTCGGCACCGCGCGCTTCTCCCGCAGGTCGCCCAGCACCTGCGCGGCCTTCATCGGGTAGCTGGCCGGGTTCACGCCCTGAGCCTTCGCCCACGTGAGCAGCTCCGCGTCCTTGCCCTCCAGCACCGGCAGGAGCGCGTCCGCCGCGGGCGCGCCCAGCTGGAACAGCGCGAAGCTGCTCTCCACGTAGAACGACACGCCCCGGCGCTCCTTCGTCAGCGTGCGCATCAGCGCCGGCACCGCGCGAGGGTCTCCAATCTGCCCCAGCGCCTCGATGGCCTTCTTGTTGAGGAACGGCTCGGTGGCCTCGTCCGTCGCCAGCTGGATGAGCGGCTCCACCGCGGGCTTCGCCTTCATCGCGCCCAGCACCTGGATGGCCTCGATGCGCGTGTAGTTGTCCTTGCTGCGCAGGAGGGGCACCAGCGACGGCACCGCGCGCGCATCTCCAATGCGCCCCAGCGCCCCCACCACCGCCTTGTTCACCTGCTGCTCGGACGCGTCCGACGCGCCGGGGTCCAGCGCGGCCGTCAGCGGCTCCAGCGACGTCGGGTGGTGCAAATCCCCCAGCGCCCGGGCCAGGGCCGCCTTCACCTCCGGCCGGCGCTCCGAGGACAGCCGCGCGTGCAGGAAGGGCAGGAACTGCTCGCTGACGTTGCCCGACGTGCGCATGGACTCAATCACTCGCACCCGGTCGTCGGGGCGCTTCGCCCCCTCCAGGTTGGACTGCCAGTATTCCGGCGTCTTGGGGTCCTCCTTCTTGCAACCTCCGAGGGCGAGGCAGGACACCGCCAGGGACAGGGCGACGAATGAGCGGGACATGAGGCTCCTTTGCGTCCGAACGTCTGGGCTTTCGTCGGGTGTAGACCTGTCCTGACGAAGGACGCAAACCTCCCCCACCTCCTGAGGTACGCTGGTCAACGACATGGCCCTTGCCGAAGACAGTCGTAACGCGTCGCGTCCGACCATCATCCGCCGGACGTACCTGCTCGACCGGGAGTTCCAGCTCAAATACATCCTGCTGCTCGCCGGCATGGGCGCCGGGAGCATGCTGCTGTTCGGCGT
Source organism: Corallococcus aberystwythensis (assembly GCF_003612165.1). Lineage (GTDB taxonomy): Bacteria > Myxococcota > Myxococcia > Myxococcales > Myxococcaceae > Corallococcus > Corallococcus aberystwythensis. The sequence continues at coordinate 31,418 of NZ_RAWK01000045.1, forward strand.
GCTCGCCCATCAGGTGCACCGCATGGCGGCCGAAGGGGGTCTGTCGGGCGAGGAGACGCTCTGGTGGCTGACCGGCGTGGCCACCGTGGGGCTAGGCATCGCGCTCGGGTTGTTCGGGCTCCTCTTCACGCACCGTGTGGCGGGCCCCGTCCACGTGATGAGCCTGTACGTCGCCGCGCTCGCTGCGGGCCGCTATCCGCGCCTGCGCCCCCTGCGGCGCAAGGACGAGCTGCGCGCCTTCTTCGCGCGCTTCAGCGAAGCGGTGGACCGCATCCGCCAGCGCGAGGCGGACGAGGCCCTGGCGCTGGAGAAGGCCCTGGACGTCCTCAAGGACGTGGCCACCACCCCTGAATCGCGCGAGGCCCTGTCCACGCTGGAGGCGCTGCGCGCGCGCAAGCGCCAGGCGGTGGACCCCTCCGCGCCGCCCGCCACGTTCAAGTCCGTGGCCTGACCCCATCCCCTTCCTTCAAGAGATTCTCCTCACATGAGCAGCCGACCCCGCATCGTCTTCATGGGCACGCCCGAGTTCGCCGTGGCCTCGCTGGAGGCCTGCTTCGACGTGGGCGACGTCGTGGCCGTCGTCACCCAGCCGGACAAGCCCAAGGGCCGGGGCAACGCCGTCACCGCGCCGCCCGTGAAGGAGCGCGCGCTCCAGAAGGGCATCCCCGTGCTCCAGCCGCAGAAGCTGCGCACGCCGCCCTTCTCCGAGGAGCTGCGCCAGTACGCCCCCGACGTCTGCGTGGTGACCGCGTACGGGAAGATCCTGCCCAAGGACCTGCTGGCGCTTCCGGTGAAGGGCTGCGTGAACGTGCACGCCTCGCTGCTGCCGCGCTTCCGGGGCGCCGCGCCCATCCAGTGGGCCATCGCGCACGGCGACAGTGAGACGGGCGTGTCGCTGATGGTGATGGACGAGGGCCTGGACACGGGCCCCGTGCTGGACATGAAGCGGCTGCCCATCGCCCCGGATGAGACGAGCGCCACGCTGCACGCGAAGCTGTCCGCGCTGGGCGGCGACATCCTGCGTGAGTCCCTGCCGCGCTACCTGCGCGGGGAGCTGACGCCCCGGCCCCAGCCCTCCGAGGGCATGGTGCTGGCGCCCATCATCGACAAGGAGAACGGCAAGCTGGACTTCACGAAGCCCGCGGTGGAGCTGGACCGCCGCCTGCGCGCCTTCACGCCGTGGCCTGGCGCGTACACGCTCTTGGGGGGCAAGGTGTTCAAGGTGCACCGGATGCAGCCGGCGGCGGGGAAGGGAGAGCCCGGCACGGTGTTGTCCGCAGGGCCGGAGGGCATCGAGGTCGCTTGCGGCGAGGGCTCGGTCGTCTTCCTGGAGGTCCAGCCAGAGGGCAAGCGGGTGATGCGCGCCGCGGACTTCCTCTCCGGAAACAGATTGCAGCCGGGCAGTCAGCCGTTCACGTCGTGAGCGCGCCCCCGAGCGCCATGTGGAATCCTTGCGCGATGGAGTCTCACGGATGGGCATGAAGCTGCTGGTGTTGCACGGGCCGAACCTCAACCTCCTGGGGGAGCGCGAGGACGTCGCGGGGGGCCGCCTGCCGGACCTCGACGCGGCCCTGCGCGCGAAGGCGAAGGACCTGGGACTGGAGCTGACCATCGTCCAGTCCAATCACGAAGGCGTCCTCATCGACACGCTCCACGCCGAGCGCAAGAACGTGGAGGGCATCCTCATCAACCCGGCGGGGTACTTCGCGTCCTACGCGCTGAAGGAGGCGCTGGAGGCGGTGGGGCTGCCCGCCATCGAGGTGCTGCTCAAGCCGCCCGCGCGCGAGTCCGTGGTCGCGGAAGCCTGCGCCATGCAGGTGCTGGGGCTGCACGGCTTCGACCCGTACATCCAGGCGCTGGAGACCTTCGCGAGCGGCATCTTCCACCCCGCCATCCCCGGGCCGGTGAAGACGCTGGGCCGCCGCAAGAAGGGCGCCGCGGCGGAAGAGGACGAGGGCTCACGCCCGAAGCCCAAGCTGGTGGCCCGCGTGCACCCGCTCAAGAAGGACGACGGGCCGGAGCTCACGCCGCTGGCCACGCCCGCGCGCTCGCTGCGGCGCACGGCGGAGGCGGGGGGCCCGCTCAAGACGCTGGGCCGCAAGTCCGTGCCCACCGTCGTGAAGGGGGAGGGCAAGGCGGGCAAGACGCTGGGCCGCGCGGCGAAGGCCGGGGCCACGCCCGCGTCGGACCTGCTCACGCGGGCGCTCGTGCGCCAGAAGATCGCGGACCGGCTGGCCGGACGGCTCAGTGAAGCGGAGCTGGCCACCTGGGCCCGCGCGAAGTATCAGCAGGTCCAGCGCGGAGAGCCGGCGGAGAGCGGCCACCGCGAGCTGCTGGAGGACAGCCTCCAGAGCCTCACCCTGTCCCATCTGCCCGCGACGCGGCTGACGGACACGCAACTGGTGGACCTGATGACCCGGCTGGAAGAAGGATGAACGCCCGTATCCTCGCCATCAACATCCTGTCGCGCGTGCGCGCCACGGATGCCTACCTCAACGTGGTGCTGGACACGGTGCTGTCGGAGTCCCCGCCCAAGGACCCTCGCGACGCGGCGCTCGTCACCGAATTGACCTACGGCGCCACCCGCCGGCAGATGGCGCTGGACTACGCCATCACCCGCTTCGCGGACCGCAAGCTGGACGCGCTGGAGGACAAGGTCCTGGCCGCCCTGCGCGTGGGCGCCTACCAGCTGTTCCACACCCGCGTGCCCGCGCGCGCGGCCGTGGCGGAGACCGTCCAGGCCCTCAAGGACGTGGGACTCGGGCGCGCGGCGGGCTTCACCAACGCCATCCTGCGCAAGCTGTCGGAGCTTCCCTCGCCGCCCTTGCCGGCCCAGACGGACCCGGTGGAGTACCTGTCCGTGCGCGAAAGCCACCCGCGCTGGCTGGTGGAGCGGTGGATCCGCCAGTTCGGCCGCGAGCGCGCCGAGGCGATGCTCGTCGCCAACAACCTGCCGCCCGCCGTCGTCGTGCGCGCCAACACCTCCAAGATCACCCGCGACGCGCTGCTCGCGCAGCTCAAGGACGTGGGCGTGGACGCGCGTGCCACGGAGTCGTCGCCCGTGGGCATCATCCTGCCGTCCGTGGGCCGGGTGGAGGACCTGTACGGCTACGCCGAGGGGCTGTGGCAGGTGCAGGACGAGGCCGCGCAGCTGGTGGGCGTCTATGGCGCCATCCCGGAGTCCGCGCGCGTGCTGGACGCGTGCGCGGCGCCGGGCGGCAAGGCCTGCCATCAGGCGGAGACGCACGACGTCGTCGCGGTGGACCTGCACGCCAACAAGCTGCGGAAGATTGACGCGGAGGCCCAGCGGCTGGGGCTGTCCGGCCGGCTGAAGGCCTACGCGCACGACGCGGCCGAGCCGTTCCCCGAAAGCTGGGGCGAGTTCCACGCGGTGGTGGTGGACGCGCCGTGCTCCGGGCTGGGCACGCTGCGCCGGCACCCGGAGCTGCGCTATCGCCGCAAGGAAGAGGACGTGGCGCGGCTGGCGACGCTCCAGCGGCGCATCCTGGAGAACTGCCAGGAAGCGGTGCCCCCGGGCGGCCTGCTCGTCTATGCCGTCTGCACGCCGGAGCCGCAGGAGGGGCAGGACCAGGTGGACATGTTCCTGCGCAGCCACCCGGAGTGGACGGCCGAGCCGCCCGTGCTGCCCGGCCTCAAGCTGCCCCTGGCCCAGGCCTGGCTGCGCACGCTGCCCGGGCCGGAGGGCTACGACGGCTTCTTCGCGGCCCGGCTGCGCAAGCTCTACTGAAAAGCGCCGCGCGAGGGCGTTCAGTCCTCGTTCGGAATCAGGGCGGCCTGCTTGAAGGCCTCCAGCACCGCGCCGGACGCGCGGTCCAGGTACTTGCCCTTGCGGATGAGCAGGCCAATGGGGCGCGACACGGGCCCTTCCGCGAAGGGCTTCGCCACCAGCGAGCTGTTCTTGATCTCCGCGTGGGCCGTGGCGAGCGGGAGGATGGCCACGCCCAGGCCCATCTCCACCGCGCGCTTGATGGTCTCCACGTTGTCCATCTCCATCACCGGATTGATGTCGATGTTCTTCTCGCGGAACAGGCGGTCCAGCGCCTTGCGCGTGGGGGCTTCCCGGTCGAAGGCGATGAAGGGCACGCCCGACAGCGCGGTGATGCTCACCTTCGCCTTGCTGGCGAACGGGTGGTTGGGCGCGCAGACCACCGCCAGCTTGTCGTCGCGGAACGGCAGGATGTCCACGCCCGCGCGCGGCTGCGGATAGGCCACGATGCCAATCTCCGCCGCGCCCAGGATCACGTCGTCGTAGACCTGATCATTGCGCCGGTAGTTCAGGCGCATGTTGACCTTGGGGTGCGTCTTGAGCAGCTGCTTCTGCACCGCGGCCAGCTCGTGCAGACCCACCGAGTAGATGGTGGACACGGTGGTCGCGCCCTGGATCTCCGTGGCCTGCTCGCGGATCTCCTGCTCCACCTCCGCGAAGCGCGCCAATATCTCCTTGCAGCCCCGGAACAGGCGCTCGCCCGCCGGCGTGGGCGTCACCTGCCGCGCGCTGCGCGAGAGCAGCTTCTGCTCATAGCGGTTCTCCAGCGCGCGAATCTGCTGGCTCACCGCGGACTGGGTCACGTGATTGAGCTGTGCCGCGCGCGAAAAAGAGCCCGTCTCGACCACGTCACAGAACATCTTCAATGATTCGAGCTGCATGGGCCGTCTCCTACCCTCAAACCTAATGGCCGGGCCAGTGGTAATTAGTTGACCTACCCCGCGCGCGAAAATGACCTACAGGAAAAAGGCGCCCGGCTGCTTGCGCGGCGCGGCGAAATCCTCGGGCTCTCAAACGCTGGAGTCATTCGGAGGCCGGGGGCGGGTGAGGGCGAAGAGGGCGGCGCCCAGGGCGACGAGCGCACCGCCGGAGAGCGTCTGCACGCGGCCCAGGTCGCGGTCCGTCTCATGAAGGAGCTGGCACTCCTGCGAGGACAGCTGGGCGCAGTCGGCGGGGGCGAAGACGGCCCTCACGCCCAGCCCGAGCAGCCCCAGGCCGCCCAGCATGAGGCCCGCCACGCCCCCGAGCGCCGCGGCGCGCAGGACGGAGGCACCCCGGGGCGTGGGCAGGGAGGTCATGGGCCCGGAGGCGTAGCACCGTCCCGGGCTGGAAGGGACAGGGGAGGGTGTCCCGGGCGTATGCTTCCGGACCATGCGAATCCTGTATGGGGTCGTCGGCGAAGGGATGGGCCACGCCACGCGTTCACGCGTGCTGCTGGAGGCGCTGACGAAGGAACACGAGGTCCACATCGTGGTGTCGGGCCGGGCTCAGCACTACCTGGCCCAGCGCTTCCAGAACGTGCACGGCATCTGGGGGCTGACCATCGCCTACGAAGGCAACTCGGTGAAGAAGTGGCAGACGGTGCTGCAGAACCTGCAGGGCGCCGTCGCGGGCTGGCCGCAGAACGTGCGCCAGTACTTCGACCTGGTGGAGGGCTTCAAGCCGGACGTGGTGGTGAGCGACTTCGAGACGTTCAGCTACCTCTTCGCGAAGCGCCACATGTTGCCCGTCATCAGCGTGGACAACATGCAGGTCATCAACCGCTGTCAGCATGACCCGGCGCTGCTCGCGGGCCACGAGGAGAGCTTCGAGGCGTCACGCGCCATCGTGAAGGCGAAGCTGCCCGGGGCCTTCCACTACCTCACCACGACGTTCTTCTACCCGCCGGTGCGCAAGCGCCGCACCACGCTGGCGCCGTCCATCCTCCGGCCGGAAATCATCACGGCGAAGCCGGAGGCCGGTGAGCACCTGCTCGTGTACCAGACGGCGACGACGAACACGCACCTGCCGGAAATCCTCAAGCAGTCCGGCGTGCCGTGCCGCGTGTATGGCCTTCGCCGCGACCTGAAGGAGGACGTGGTGGACGGCAACCTCACCTACCGGCCCTTCAGCGAGGCGGGCTTCATCGACGACCTGCGCACCGCGCGCGCGGTGGTGGCGGGCGGCGGCTATACGCTGATGAGCGAGGCCGTCTACCTGCACAAGCCGCTGCTCAGCATCCCCGTGGGAGGCCAGTTCGAACAGGTGCTCAACGCCCTGTATCTGGAGAAGCTGGGCTACGGGATGTATGTGAAGGAATTGAGCCTGGACGCGCTGAAGACGTTCCTCTCACGCGTGCCCGCCTGCGCGGAGGCCCTCAAGGGCTACGAGCAGGACGGGAACGTGAAGATGCTCTCCGCGTTGAACGACCAGCTGGCGCAGGCCTACGAGCACCGCGGCCACTGGCGCATGGAGCTGGCGGAGATGGACGGCAAGGCCTGAGGCCGCCGTCCACCGGGGTGTCCCCGCGCCGTCAGTGCAGGGACACCTCGTTCTCGTTGTTGCGCTCCGCCGCGCGGCGGCTCATCTCCGTGAGCCAGGAGCGGGTGAGGGGCGTCTCGCTCTCACTGCCCTTGTGGCGCTCCGGGGTGCTGTCCTGGGGCAGGAGCCGGTTGACGACGTCCAGCACCCGCATGGTGAGGTTGGGCGCCAGGGCGCGGCCCACCGCCCCCAGCTTCGCGGGCATGCCTACCAGCGCCTCCGCGTCACCCCGGCGGCACGCTTCGATGATCTTGTGCGCCACGCGCTCGGCGCTCATGGACACGCCCATCATCGAATTGCTCACGTGGAACCACGCGTACTCCTTCTCGTTGGCGCCCTTGAAGCTCGCGTTGCGCGGGCTGCCCGTGCGGATGAGGGACGGGCACGCCGTCGTCACGCGGATGCCGTCCTGGGCCAGCTCCACGCGCAGCCCGTCCGACAGGCCCACCAGCGCGAACTTGCTCGCGGAGTACGGCACCAGGTGCGGGATGCTCAGCTTTCCGCCCATGGAGGACACGTTGACGATGCGGCCCTCGCCGCGCGCCTTCATCGACGGCACCACCGCGAGCGTCGTGTACAGCGGCCCCCACAGGTGGATGTCCACCGCCTCCTCGAAGTCCTCCAGCGCCATGGACTCCAGCGGGCCCACCATGATGACGCCCGCGTTGTTGATGAGCACGTCCACCACGCCCCACTTCTCGTGGACGGCGCCCACCATCGCGTCCACCTGCACCTGGTCGCGCACGTCGCAGCGCAGGGAGAGCACCTCGCCCCCACCGCGTGCCAGGTCCTCGTGGGCACGCTGGAGCGACTCGACGTCGCGGCCGCAGATGGCCACGCGCGCGCCCTCCTTCAGGAGCATGCGCGCCATCACCAGCCCCAGCCCCCGGGAGCCGCCGGTGATGAGCACCGTCTTGTCCTTGAAGCTGTAGCGCGGCCGCAGCGCGCGCGTCAGCCCCACGGCGGCCCCCACCCCGGCGGCCAGCGCGCCCAGGGAGAAGCCCTTTCGCTCGGTGTGTCGTCGGTCAGCCATGGTGAGGCGCTCCAGGAAAGGGAGGGGTGAAGGGGCGTGCGCTAGGGATTGGAGGCCGCGGCCTGGTCTTCCTGTTCGCGGGACACCTCGCCGGAGAGCGCGGGAGCCTCCTGGCCGGGCAGGTCCTTGAGCAGCGTGCGCATGCGGCGCAGGGCGTCCTTGCCGCCGATGCGGTTCTTCAGCCGTCCATCCGTGCCGAAGAGGAGGAAGGCGGGGTGCTTTTCCACGCCGTATGCCTTGGCCATGGAGCCGTCATCCATGGCGATGGGGTAGCGCAGGCCGTGCTCGCGCGCGAAGCCCTCCACCTTGTTGGTGTCGCGCAGCTCCGTCTCCGAGTGGGTGACGTCCACGCCAATGACCTTCAGGCCCTTGGGCCCGTAATCGACGATCCACTGGTTCACGGCCTCGAACTGCGCGGCGCAGTCCTCGCAGTCCATGGTCCAGAAGTGCAGGAGGACGGGCAGTCCATCGAGCTCCGAGACGTGGACGGGGGCATTCACCCAGCCGCCATCCGGGTCCAGCAGCGTGAGCGGGATTTTCGTCGAGGCCATACGGGCTCCCTATGGGAAGTGGAAAGCGCTTCAACGGGACGTGACTCAAGCTATGCATGCGCTACCGGTTGCTCCCGGCTGCGCGCCCGTCCGCTCGCCTGTCCGGCAAGGTGTGGTGGCCTGCTCTGCCCTCCGGTGGGCAGGCAGGCGGCATGGAGGACGTGATGCGCATCCCCGACTTCGATCTGGAGCGGTACTTCGCGCGCTGGGAGTTCGCCGCGCCCTACCTGCTGTGCGCCTCCGACGTGGAGGGCTGGCGCATGGCGGACCTGCTGGCGCTCGCGTCGCCGGAGGACCGCGCCCGCTGGGACGGGCTGACGCTCGGCTACACGGAGACGTCCGGCCTGCCCGCCCTGCGCGAGGCCATCTCCGGGATGTACCCGGGCCTGCTCCCCGAGGACATCCTCACCTTCGCGGGCGCGCAGGAGGCCCTGTTCGTCGCGATGAACGTCCAACTGGGCCCCGGCACGCACGCCGTCGTCACCTGGCCGGGCTACCAGTCGCTCTATGAAGTGGCGCGCGCCACCGGCGCGGAGGTGACGCTGCTGCCGCTGCGCGAAGAGGACGGCTGGGCGCTGGACCTGGACGCGCTCACGGCGGCGCTGCGCCCCGACACGCGCATGGTGGTGGTGAACTTCCCCCACAACCCCACGGGCTCGCTGCCGGACCGCGCGACGTTCCAGAAGCTGTGCGCGCTGTGCGAAGCGCGCGGCATCCACCTGTTCTCCGACGAGGTGTACCGCCTGCTGGAGTACGACGCCGCGGACACGCTGCCGCCCGCCGCGGCGTGCTTCGCGAAGGGCGTGAGCCTGGGCGTGATGTCCAAGGCGTTTGGCCTGGCGGGGCTGCGCGTGGGCTGGCTCGCGACCCGGGACACGGAGCTGCTGGCGCGCTGCCGCGCCTTCAAGGACTACACGTCGCTCTGCAACGGCGCCCCCAGTGAGCTGTTGTCCCTCATCGCGCTGCGCGCCCGCGAGCGCGTGCTGGAGCGCAGCCGCGGCCTGCTCACCGCGAACCTCGCGCGGCTGGATGACTTCTTCGCCCGCCACGCGGACACCTTCCACTGGGTGCGCCCGCGCGCCGGCAGCGTGGCCTTCCCCCGTCTGTTGCGAAACATTCCGGTGGCTCGTTTCACTGAGTCACTGATTACCCGTGAGGGCGTATTGCTGTTGCCGGGGGACGTGTATGGCTTTCCCGGCAATCACTTCCGGTTGGGGTTGGGACGCGCCAACATGCTGGAAGCACTGGAGCGCCTGGAACGCTTCGTACGAGACGGCGCCCTGGACGCGTTGGAGTGACGCCACCGGTCAGCGCGATGCGTCAGGGTTTGCACAGAGCACTGGACTTTCGGCTTATCGCGTTCATCTGAAACAACCCCTAGAGTGGCTGTCCCCTCGCTCGGCCTGGGGCCGTGCGGAAGCCCTCTCATCCCCCCGAGAGGCCAGGAGACACACCCCGATGAAGATGCTGATTGGCGCGGCCGTGACCGCCGCGACGCTGTTGGTGGGTACCGAGGCCGCCGCGACGAACTACACGCTGTGGATCCACGGCAAGAACGGCAACACGACGAAGGCGGGCAACTACGCCGACTTCAGCTACTGGGGTCCTTCCACCACCGCGGCGGGCGTGAACAAGAAGGCGGTCAACTGGAACGGCACGCAGCGCATCGGCACGGAGAACTACCGCATCCGCAACGCGCTGGACTGCTTCTGCACGGGCACGAACTGGTGCTACGTCGCCGCGCACAGCGCCGGTGACCTGCAGATCGGCTACGCGCTGTCGATGTACGGCGGGAGCACGCGGCAGGTGAAGAACGCCGTGCCCAACGCCAACGGCGAGTGCGGCAACGTGGGCACCTCCACGCAGACGGGCTGGAACATCAAGTGGGTGGATGTGGCGTCCGGCGCGGGCGGCGGCAGCGAGCTGGCGGACCACGGTGACTGGGCGGTGAGCGACCCGCTGGTGAGCGACCTGGTCACCACGACGGCGCGCGCGATGTACAACCACAACACCACGCGCAACGTGTGGTTCTACATGTTCGCCGGCTCCAAGGGCACGGCGTACTCCGGCATCCTCCCGGGCCAGGACGACGAGGCGGTGGCCTACCACTCCACGGGCGGTGTGTCCGGCAGCGGCAACGGGTCCTACTGCAACCCGGGCGACTGGTTCTGCGGCGGCACGCTCAACACGGGCACGGCGGCGTGCAGCGACGGCCGGGCGAAGTGGAGCTTCCACACCGTGTCCCTGCGTGACGATGGTGAGTCGTACAACCACTACGCCAACGGCAACTGGGGCGGCATCGTCTCCAAGGTGCGCGAGGACGTCGCCACGTACGCGTACTAGAGTAACGGCTTCCCCCGCCCCCTCCGGCGAAGTCCGCTCATGACCCCCGACGACGGCCCTGTCCCTTCCGCCTCCCGGCTGCGCCACGGCCGGTGGTTGTTTGCCCTCGTGCCCCTGGTGCTCGTGGGAGGCGCGTTCTTCTGGTGGCAGGGAAGCGAGGGGGCCGAAGCGCCGGAGGGCGCACCGGAGTCCGCCTCCGCTCCGGTGTCGTCCGCCCCCCGTGAGGTGGCGCGGGCACCGGCGGAGCGCGGCGGCGCGGCGATGGCGGCGGAGTCCGCCCCGCCGTCACTGCTCAGCCCGGAGGCCCGCGAGCGCGAGGCCCGCCGCGAGCTGTGGCAGAAGCGGCTGGAGCGCGCGAAGCGCTCGTTGGAGTCCTACGTGGCGGCCACGCGCTATCCGCCCGAGTCGCGGCCCAGCCGCGAGCATCCGGATCAGATGGAGCTGGCGGAGCCGGAGCGCACCCGGCCGCTCAGCCCGAAGGCGGCGGAGGACGGCACCTCCGACGTGCAGCTGCGGCTCAAGCAGGACAAGGTGTTCGTCGTCGGTGATGAAACGGTGCTCTTCACCGTGGGGTGCGAGGACTCGCGCCGCGCGCCGCGCCCGTGCGAGGTGGTGTCCGCGATGGCGCACGAGGCGGACCACCTGGTGGACGCGGGCGGCGTGCCGGGCATGCCGGTGACGTTCGTGGACTCGGGCCAGGGCGGCGACGCGGTGGCGGGTGACGGAATGCTCACCGGGCGCTTCCAGCCGTCGAAGCAGGGCTTCGCGATGTTCTCCGGCACGCTGCGCGTGGACGTGCGCGTGCGCTCGGGTTCGCTGGAGGACTCGGCGTTCTTCGACGTGCTCTACACGCCCGCGCCCCCGGCCACGTTCACCCGCCGGGTGCGCGAGGTGGTGGAGGCGGGGTCGCTGGACTTGTACCTGTCCGTGCAGGTCCGCAAGGCGGGGCGGTACGTGGTGTCCGGCCGGTTGGACGACGAAGGCGGCGTGCCGTTCGCGTCGGTGTCGTTCAACGAGGAGCTGCAGGAGGGGGCGCAGGAGGTGAAGCTCAACGTCTTCGGCAAGCTCATCCGCGACGAGGCGCCCACGTTCCCGCTGACCCTGCGCGACGTGGAGGGCTTCCTGCTCAAGGAGATGGGCGACCCGGACCGCGAGCTGATGGTCACGCTGCGGGGGCCCGTGCACACCACGCGCGAGTACTCGCTCCAGCAGTTCTCGCCCGCGGAGTGGAGGAGCCCGGAGCGCGACCGCTACACGAACGAGCTGGAGAAGGACGTCATGGAGGCGCAGAAGCAGTTGGACGCCGCGCTCTCCGACACGCCCGAGCCCTGAGCGTCAGGGCCGGGGGACCGGGCTCAGGATTCGAGCGGCGGTGGCGGAGGCGTGTGGGCCGCGTCGACCTCCACGAGGTCCGCGTCCTGCACGTCCTCCACGTCGGAGGCCACCACGATGCTGGGCTCCGCTTCGGCGGCGGGAGCCGTTCCCGAGCGGGCCTCCGCGTAGGCCGCGGCATAGGCGGCCTCGGCCTGCACGGCCTCCATCGTGAAGTCGTCCGCGTCCGCGAGGAAGTCACTCGAGGACGAGGTGCCGGGCGCCTCTTCTGGAGGCAGCTCCGGTCCGCTGTCCTCCAGCGTGGCCAGGAACCCATCCGAGTCATCCGATGCGCCGGGCGCCTCCAGGCTGTCCGCGTCCGCGTCCGCCACGTCCAGGTCATCACCCAGCGCGCGCAGCTCCTCGTCGCTCAGGCTGGACAGGTCCCCGGACTCCAGGAGGAACAGCAGGTCCTCCGCCTCCTGCGCGGAGACGGTGCTCGGCATGGTGTCCAGGTTCTGCAGCTCCCACGCGGCGTCGTCGGGCGACAGGATGTCGGACGGGTCCATGGACGGATCCACCGGCGCGGCTTCCGCGCGGCGCTCCGCCTGCTGGAAGTGGCGCGCCTGCAGGAGCGGCGTCGACGTCTGCGGCGTGCCCAGCAGCTGGGCGTACGCGGGCCCGGCATCCTCGAAGGTGCTCTCCCCCGCGAAGGTGCGCAGCTGGGCGTTCTCCAGCAGCGCGGCCCGGGGCTCCGGGGCCTCCAGTCCTGGCGCGCGCCCCCGGGCCTCCGGGGACGGGCCGGACGTCAGCCCCAGGTCCGCGAGCAGCGCCCCCGCCAGGTCGCCGTCGGCGTCCGCCTGGAAGTCGCTCTCGTCGGCGAAGCCCCGCCGCACCGGCTCCACCGGCGTCATGGGGTCCTGCTTCACCGGGGCGGTGACCTCCAGCTCATTGGAGATGGACCAGGCCCGGGACGTCGAGATGCCAGAACCCACGCGGCGGATGGATGTCATGGTTCTCCTCGGGTGATGGCCCGTGGGTCGGGCGGCTCATCCATTGTCCGCCGGGCCCGGCAGGAGTTGCTAGGGGGCTCCGCGCGATGCCTATTGGCTGCAAGTCCCGATATCCTACCGGCGCCCATGACTCCCACCCCTGCTCCCTACGTGGACGCCCCGCCTGCGTCCTCCCACGAAGTC
>NZ_RAWK01000460.1 GCF_003612165.1 Corallococcus aberystwythensis
CCCCCAACTGGTCCGACAGTCGGACCAGTTGCCTCCGTCCGGCTGGAACAGCCTCCCAGCCACGACAGCTGACGGGGCGAGTCCGTCAGGACCCGACAGTGCATCCCCTGGCCAGGGCAGGGGGCCGGGCGCGGTCTTCCAACTGGTCCGACTGTCGGACCAGTTGCCTCCGTCCGGCTGGAACAGTCTCCCAGCCACGACAGCTGACGGGGCGAGTCTGTCAGGACCCGACAGTGCATCCCCTGGCCAGGGCAGGGGGCCGGGCGCGGTCTTCCAACTGGTCCGACTGTCGGACCCGTTCGTGCGGTGCGCCGCGGACGGGCAGTCCCTGCGATGGCCTGGCGTGACCCCACCCGCCCACCGGCGGCAGGTGGCGAAGCGAAGACGCGACTGGGACAACAAGGCACCCGGGCAGGCGCGGCCGGCAGGCTCCACCTGAGAGACAGCGGCAAAGGACACGACGACGATGGCGAAACTGGTGGCGGTCACCGCCTGTCCCACGGGCATCGCGCATACCTTCATGGCGGCCGAGGCGCTGCGCCGCGTGGCGGACCTCAAGGGCCACGAGCTCTCCGTGGAGTCGCGCGGCGCGGAAGGCGTGCGCACGCCGCTGGATGAAGCCGTGGTCGCGCAGGCGGACGCGGTCATCCTCGCCACGGACATCACCGTGGACGAGTCACGCTTCCAGGGCAAACCCCTGGTCCGCACCTCCACGGCAGTCGCCATCCGCGACACCGAGCGGATCATCGACGAAGCCGTGGCCCGCGCCACGCTGCACCGGAAGACCTCCGGCTCCGAGTCAGCAGCCCTCCCGGTGACAAGCGCCCCTCGCCCGGGCACCGAGTCACCGCTTGCTCGCGCCACACCGCACCGCAAGACGGCGGCCTCCGAGGCAGCCGCGTCCCCGTCAACGGACGAGGCCCGCGGAGGCACCGAGTCACCTCCCGGTGGATCCTCTCGTTGGGCTGGCTTGCTGGAGGGCGCCACGCCCCCATCCCCTGCCGCCGGAACCGTGCGCCGTGCCGGCACTTCGAGTGGGAGCGCCGCCGCACCGCCCACGCCCGCCAGCGGCTCGCGCGGCACGGATGCATCGGGTGGCCTCCCATCCCCTGGCACCGAGCACCGAGCGGACGCCACGGGTGAAGCCCAGGCCCCAATCCCCCTCGCGGGCACCTCGCGCCGAGCGGACGCCACGGGTGAAGCCCGAGCCCCAATCCCCCTCGCGGGCACCTCGCGCCGTGCGGACGCCACGGGTGAAGCCCTCGCCCCGCTTCCCCTCGCTGGCACCCCACGCCGTGCGGACGCTCCCACGCGTACGCCGCCGTCCTCCACGCCCGTGGGCACGCTGGTCGCGGTGACAGCGTGTCCCACCGGCATCGCGCATACCTTCATGGCCGCGGAGGCCCTCACGCGCGCCGCTCGCGCCCGGGGCTACGCCATCCGCGTGGAGACGCAGGGCTCCGTGGGCGCGAAGAACACGTTGACCGCCGAGGAGATCGCCCAGGCGGACGCGGTCATCATCGGCGCGGACACCCACGTCTCCACTGAACGCTTCGCCGGCAAGCGCCTGCTCCAGACCTCCGTGGGCGAAGCCCTCAAGCAGGCCGACCGCGTCGTGGAACAGGCCCTCGCCCTGCCTCCACCCGCGGGCGCCACGCCTGCCACCCCCATCGCGCCCACCCGCGCCGAACCGGCGGGCGCGTACAAGCACCTGCTCACGGGCGTGTCGTTCATGCTGCCCTTCGTCGTCGCGGGCGGCCTGCTGCTGGCGCTGTCATTCGTCTTCGGCATCGACGCGTACAAGCAACCCGGCACGCTGCCCGCCGCGCTGAAGGGCATTGGCGACGCGGCCTTCGCGCTCATGGTGCCGGCGCTCGCGGGCTATCTCGCGTACTCCATCGCGGACCGTCCCGGGCTCGCGCCGGGCTTCATCGGCGGCATGCTGGCGAACCAGCTCAACGCGGGGTTCCTGGGCGGCATCGCCGCGGGATTCCTCGCGGGCTATGTGACGCGCACGCTGCGCGACCGCATCCGGCTGCCCGCGAACCTGGAGGGCCTCAAGCCGGTGCTCGTCCTCCCGCTGCTGTCCGCGCTCATCGTCGGCCTGCTCATGACCTACGTCGTCGGCGCGCCCGTGGCCGCGCTGATGGGCGCCCTCACCCGCTTCCTCCAGGGCCTGACGGGAACGAACGCCGTGCTGCTGGGCCTGCTGCTGGGCGCGATGATGGCCGTCGACACCGGCGGCCCCATCAACAAGGCCGCGTATGCCTTTGGCGTGGGCCTGCTGGGCTCCAACACCTTCACGCCCATGGCCGCGGTGATGGTCGCGGGCATGACGCCCCCGCTGGGCATCTCCCTGGCCACGCTCGTCGCGAAGCGCCGCTTCACCCTCCAGGAGCGCGAAGCCGGCAAGGCCGCCGCCGTGCTGGGGCTCGCCTTCATCACCGAGGGCGCCATCCCCTACGCGGCCCGGGACCCGCTGCGCGTCATCCCGGCCATGGCCTTCGGGTCCGCCATCGCGGGCGCCGTGTCCATGGGCTTCGGCTGCGCGCTGCGCGCCCCTCACGGCGGCGTCTTCGTCTTCGCCATCCCCAACGCCGTGCAGCCGCTGGGGCCCTACCTGCTGGCGCTCCTCGCGGGCACGCTGGCCACCACGCTCGGGCTCGTCGTGCTCAAGCGGCCCCTGCCGGACGCGGGCTGATCAACACCCTCGCGGCAGGTGCACCCGGAAGGTGGTGCCCGCCTCCGCCGTGGACACCACATCCACCTCGCCGCCGTGCGCGCGGACGATCTGATTCACGATGAAGAGGCCCAGCCCCACGCTGCGGTGCTCGCTGCCCTCCGTGGTGCCCCGGGTCATCGGCTCGAAGAGGATGGGCAGCAGCGCCGGTGGGATGGGCGTCCCCGCGTTCGTCACCGCCAGCACCACCTCGCGCGCGTCCCCGCGCGCCTCCACGCGGATGTGCGCGTCCGGCGTGCTGTACTGCACGGCGTTGGTGAGCAGGTTGGTCAGCACCTGCGCGATGCGGTCCGGATCCCACTTCCCGCGTCCGTTCCCCTCGCACACCAGGTCCAGCGTCCGTCCCTGCGCGGTGAGGCGCACCTCGTCCACCACCTGCTCGGCGACTTCGTGCAGGTCCATGGGCTGGGGCTTCACCGGCAGGGGCATGCCCGTGCGCACGTGGGTGAAGTCCAGCAGGTCGCGGATGAGCCGGTTCGCCCGGTCCGACGAATCGAGGATGCGCCGCAGCCCCCGGCGCGCACGGTCATCCAGGTCCGCCCTGCGCATCAGCGTCGCCGCCGCCAGTGAGATGGCGTTGAGCGGGTTGCGCAGGTCGTGGCTGACAATGCCCATCAACTGCTCGCGCAGGACCGACGCCTCCTGGGCGCCCAGCAGCTGCGAGTCGCGCTCGGAGAGCACCTCCTCCTGCTCCAGCTGGTGGCCCACCAGGTCACCCAGGTGGCGGAAGACCTCCAACGCGTCGTCGGTGAGGTCCGCGGGCCTCGAGTCCAGCGCGCACATCACGCCGAAGAAGTCCCCGTTGCGCCGGTACAGCGGCACCGCGATGTAGCTCTCCACGTTGTACATCTTCGGCGCGGGGTGGTTCTGGAAGCGTGGGTCCTGGCTCGCATGGTTCACCCGTATCGGCGTCCCCAGGTTCCGCACGGTGTTGCAGAACGTGGTGCTGACGACCAGCGTGTCCCCGGCCTTCAGCCCGAAGCCCATCTCGTCCAGCACCGCGCAGCACGTCCACGACTCCGGCGTCACGCGCGCCACCACCGCCAGGCGCAGCCCCGTGGTCCGCGTCAGCACCCGCAGCACCGTCTTCACCGCTTCGATGCGCCCCACGGCTTCCACATCCCCGGAGAGGGGGGCCGGGGGACGAATATGGGGG
>NZ_RAWK01000461.1 GCF_003612165.1 Corallococcus aberystwythensis
AACCCACCCTCCCCCGCCGCGCGGTGGTGCGTGGGCTGAGCTACCTGCAGGGTTCGGGTGGCAAGGACTGGCTCGTCCTGGAGGGCAGTGCGGAGGGTGAAATGTGGCAATCCCTGGCACGCGTCCCGCTGCGGGACCTGACCCGGCTGGAGCGCGACCTGCTCGACTTCCGGTTCGGTAACTACGTCGAGCCGCCCGGCGGAGACTCCCCCTACGGTGACGGGCCGCTTCCCCTGGGTATCCAGGAGCCGGTCTTCCAGGACGTCCCCCTCACCCCCACGGAGCCCGTGCGTTTCGTGCGGCTCTCCGTGGAATCCCTTATCTACGACAACAGCAGCCCACCTGCTGAGTTCCGCGGCCTCTCCGAGCTGTCCATCTTTGAATAGTCTTTGGAGGCGTCAATCCAACCCACGGAGATTGCTTCCGTGGGGTGAAGCCCGGAGTCCGGCTCAACCAAATAAATCAAGAAAGAAAGGGCGAACCGTTCTTCTCATGCAGCACCGCTCATTCGTGCCCGAGGGGGGCCCCGATGATTGCGCTGACCTGGACGTATGGGCAGCTCCTCAAGGGATTGACGGAGCGGGTGCGCCGGGTGCTGCTGGTGCAGGTGCTCATCCTCGCGCCGAGCTTCGGGGTGCTGGAGCTGAACCCATCGAGCCCTTCGCACCAGGGGCTTTCGCTGACACGTCTGGCGTTGTGGGGCTGCACCGTAGGGCTGTTGTGGGCCCTGTACCGGTATGCCTTCGGACGCTCGCGGGTGGCGTCGTGGCAGCGTCTGCTGTGGGTGACGGCGCTGTGCTGGCTGGGGCAGTGGATGGGCGGCTTCGTCGCATTGGAGGCGCTGCCGCGCTCGCTCCAGCAGTGGTCCACGGCGCGGTGGATCCACGTGGGCTTGAACGTGCTGTTCTTCTGGGCGGCGACCGCGCTGCTCTACCGGCTGGCCGCGCCCGTGCCGGAGCCTGAAGCCGTTCCCGCCGCGCCCACCGGGCCCACCGGGCCCGAGGCCGCGTCCGCCAAGAAGGACTTCACGCGCGCGGAGCGTCCAGCGGGAGCCTGAGCCTCGCGCGGCAGCCCCGGCCGCCGGTGCGGTTCTCCAGGCGCAGGCTGCCTCCGTGCGCTTCGGCGATCTGCCGGCTGAGCGCCAGGCCAATGCCATTGCCTTGCGGCTTGGTGGTGAAGAAGGGCACGAAGAGGTTCGCGGTGTCGGCGAGGCCGGGGCCTTCGTCCTCCACCCAGACCTCCACGGCGCCGGGCGTGTGCACCGCCCAGGAAACCCAGACACCGCCCGTGCCCCCGTCCGACAGGACCGCGTCCACGGCGTTGCGCACCAGGTTGATGAGCACCTGCTCCAGCTGATCTCCATCACCGGACACGGTGAGGACAGGGCCGGGGCGTACGGCGACGGGGCGGCGCGGCTCCAGGGCCACCACGCGCCGCACCCAGGGCTCCACTTCGACGGGCCCCAGGGTGGGCGGAGGCAGGCGCGCGAGCCTCGCGTGGGCGGACATGAAGCGGGACAGGGCTTCCGCGCGGCGGGCGATGATGCCCAGGCCGTGACGGGTGTCCTCCTCCCAGTCCGCGGGGCGCGGCACCTGGGCGACGGTGTCCCGGAGCGCGTCCGCGATGGACTGGATGGGGGTGAGCGAGTTGTTGATTTCGTGGCTGAGCACGCGGACCAGCCGGCGCCAGGCTTCGCGTTCTTCCTCTCGCAATGCCAGACGCAGGTCGGTGAGCACGACCAGCTTGTGGGGCTGGCCGCCCTCGCGGAAGGTGCCTCGCCACAGCTCGTAGGGGCCGCCGTCCTGTTGCGCGAAGACGCGCGTGAGGCGGCGGGGGGCGGGGCCTTCCAGGAGCTCGCCCCAGCCCAGCGCTTCCGCGCCCTGGCCCAGGAGCTGCGCGCGCGGCAGGCCCACGAGCCGGGCACCCGCGCGGTTCACCAGCTTGAGGGTGCCGGTGGCGTCGAAGGCGAGCACCGCGACGTCGATGGCTTCCATCACCTGGCCCAGCAGCGCGCCGGCTTCCATCGCGCCCAGGCGCTGTTCGCGCAGGGTGTCGCCCAGGGCGTTGACCTCCAGCAGCACCTCCCCCAGCGGGTCGCCCGCGCGTCCGCCCCGGCCGCGCACGGAGTAGTCCCCTTCACGCAGGGCGGCCAGCAGGCCCGCGACGGTGTGCAGGGGCCGCACGACGCGCTCACGCAGCGCCAGGCAGGCTCCGGCGTGGACGCTGACCACGAGGACGGACAGCGTCCAACGCACCTTCGCGGTGAAGTCCCCCGTCCACAGCAGCGCGAGCGATACGAGGACCGCGGGCAGTCCCGCGAGGACCGCGAGCCACATCACGCGCAGGTCGTGGGGCACGGGCGGCTTCCATTCCCTCTCGTGCGCCGTGACGCGCGGATCGTGGGGCACCGGTCCTTGCTGTTCTTCCGCGTGCGCCGGAACGCTCGGGTCTCGCGGCGCCGGGGGCCCGCGGCTCACCGTGCGCCCTTGATGCCGTAGTACTGGAGCCTGCGGTAGAGCGCGCTGCGCGACAGCCCCAGCGCCTTCGCGGCTTCGCTCACGTTGCCGTCGTGCCGGCCGAGGGCTCGCTCGATGAGGTAGCGCTCCACCTCCTCCAGCGTCATCTCCTCCAGGCGCGTGCTCCCTCCGCCCGGAGGGCTCATCCGCTTGAGCAGCAGGTCCTCCGCCTCCACCCGGTCCCCCACCGCCATCAGCAGCGCGCGCTCCACCGCGTGCTCCAGCTCGCGCACGTTGCCCGGCCAGGGGTACGCGATGAGCGCCTCCATCGCTCCCGGCGCCAGGTGGATGCCGGGACGGCCGTAGCGCTGGCCCTGCGCCGCCAGGAAGTGCGCCGCGAGCAACGGGATGTCCTCGCGCCGCTCCCTCAACGGTGGCAGCTGCACCTCCACCGTGTTGAGCCGGTAGAGCAGGTCCTCGCGGAAGCGTCCCTCCACCACCGCCCGGCCCAGGTCCACGTTCGTCGCGCTCACCACGCGCACGTCCACGCGCCGCGTCCGCGACGAGCCCACCGGATGCAGCTCCCCCGTCTGGAGCACCCGCAGCAGCTTCGCCTGCTGCGCGAGCGGCATGTTCCCAATCTCATCCAGGAAGAGCGTGCCGCCGTCCGCCAGCTCGAAGCAGCCGATGCGGTCCGCCTTCGCATCCGTGAAGGCGCCCTTCACGTGACCGAAGAGCTCGCTCTCGAAGACACCCTCGGACAGGCCGCCGGAGTTCACCGCGACGAAGGGCCGGTCCGCGCGCGGGCTCGCCGCATGGAGCAGCCGCGCCACCACCTCCTTGCCCGTGCCGTGCTCGCCCGTCACCAGCACCGGCGCCGCGGACGGCGCCACCCGCTCGATGAGCCTGCGCACCGGCAGCATCGCCCGCGACTCGCCCACCAGCGGTGAGCGGCCGCCCTGCTCGCGGCGCAGGTGCTGGTTCTCCTCCTCCAGCCGCCGGCTGCGCCGCACCGCCCGGGACCACTCCAGCTGCGTGCGCAGCGTGGCCAGAAGGCGCGTGTTGTCCCAGGGCTTCTGCACGTAGTCGCGCGCGCCCAGGCGCATGGCCTCCACCGCGCCCTCCACGCTGCCCCACGCCGTCATCACCACCACGGGCAGCAGCGCATCCCGCGCCCGCAGCTCGCCCAGGAGGTCCAGGCCTTCCCGTCCGGAGGTGGTGTCGCGCGCGTAGTTCAGGTCCATCAACACCAGGTCCACGTCCTCCGCGTCCAGCGTGGCCTTCACGCCCGCGGGGGACTGCGCGCTCACCACCGTGTAGCCGTCGCGCTTGAGCAGGAGCCGCAACGCCTCCAGCCTGGCTCTTATACACATCTCCGAGCCCACGAGACATGCGCAGAACTCGTATGCCGTCTT
>NZ_RAWK01000462.1 GCF_003612165.1 Corallococcus aberystwythensis
CGCCGGTGGCGGGATGTCCGCGGGCGCGGGCTCACGCGAGGCGGCGGGACGGGGCGGCTCGGCGGGCGCGGGCTCCTGGGCCACGTTGCGCGCCAGCTGCTCCACCATGTCCACCGTCATCGACTCGTCGTCCGGCGGCGGCGGGGGCGGCGTGAGCGCCCCGGCCTGCTGGGCCACGGCCTCCGCCAGTTGGACGAAGCGGGTCGGCAGCGGCTGGCGGTAGATGATGGAGATCCACTCGCGCACCCGCAGCTCGACGGCGACCCACAGCTCCAGCGGCTTGCCCAGGAGGAAGCCGACTTCGTCCAGCTCCTTCTTGGGCACCGGGTAGGCGCACGCCACGTGCAGCGTGTTGCCGTCCAGCGACAGGGGGACGACGCTCAGGCGCTCGGCGATTTTCGGGGGGATGAAGCTGGCCACCTCGAGGTTGGGCTCGAAGTCCACCAGGTTCACGGGCCGGAAGCCGGACACTTCGCCCATCATCGCGAGGACGTCCGCTTCGGACATTCCGCGCTCCAGGAGCGCGGTGTCCAGGTGGCCTCCCTGGACCTGATGCAGACGCAACAACTCCCCGGCCTGCTCCTGGGTCAGGAGGGCGCGCGAGACGAGGTGCTGGGCAAGACGCGAAGGCATGAAGGCCGCGGCATCTTACGGCCGCGGCCGCAAGGCACAATGAGCCGGTTTCAGCTCGGTTGGACGACGAAGGTGGACGTCAGCTTGTCATGGAGCGTCTGCCCGCGGCGGTCGAACAGCGCCATCCAGAAGCCGCCCAGGAAGAGAACGAAGGAAAGCCCGGCGAGCAGTGCCCGGAAGATGGCCCGGCCCGGGGTGGGCGCCATGCCATGGGTGTCCACCAGACGCAGGCCCAGGAGCAACCGTCCCAGGGTACGGCCATTCCACAGGAAGGCCGCGACCGCGCAGTACACGGTGGCGAGCACCAGCACCAGGACCACGCCGGGCAGCAGCACGGTGTGCATCGCGCGCAGCCAGGCGACGAACGCGTCCAGCCCGGTCAGGCCCGGCTGCGGGCCCTTCACGCCCGCGATGGACGAGGCCAGGGTGATGTAGGCCGCCGCCACGGCGCTGATGGCCGCGGTGTCGACGGTGAAGGACAGCAGCCGGCGCCACAGCGAGGCGGGCCGCGCGTGGATTTCGCCAGCGGCCGGAGCCGGGACCGTGGAGGGCGCGGGGGCCTTCGACTTCGCGGGAGCGGTAGGAGCGGGGCTGGGCGAGGCTTCCATGCGGGACACTCCCGGGGCGGGCGCGGAGGACGTGGCGAAGGCCGGCGTCTCCAGCGGAGGCAGGCTGGCCGGATCCTCCATGACCGGCAGGCCGGAGGGGGCCTGCGATGCATCCCAATGCTCGGAGGCTGACGGTCCGGGGGTGGGCTCCCGGCGAGGAAGGCCCGCGCCCTGGGCCGCCTGCGCGGGGCCGTCCAGGTGCGGCAGCCCGGACGAAGCAGGCTGCGCGGCGGCGTTCACGCGAGGCTGGGCGGCGCCCTCCATGCGAGGCAGGCCGGGAGCCTGCGCGGGCGCGTCCATGCGGGGGAGGCCGGGCGAACCCGGGGCGTTGCCACGCGGCTGACCCGAAGCGGCCTGCGCCTGGGCGCGCGGAATGTGCGGCTCCGTGCCGAAGGCCGGCGTGGGCGCGGAGCTCGGGCGGGGCTCCGGAGCCTGGGCGGAGCGAGGCACGGCGACGCCAGGGTTCTGGAAGCCCGGCTCCGCCAGGGCCGAGGTGGGCGCGGCGCGCGGAGGCACGGCGGCCATCGGCGCCACTGCCGGAGGCGGAGCGGCGGGGCGCGGAGGAAGCACGGCACCGGAGGGCGCGTTCCCGGCGGGAGCCGCGGCACGAGGAGGAACGGGAGCCGGAGCCGCCCGCGGAGCCTGCTGCGCGGGAGCCCGGGCCGGTTGACCCTCCGCGTGCGGCGCGGGAGCGCGAACCGTCGCATCCGCCTGGGGCGAAGGGGGACGCGCCGCCGGGGCCGCCGCGCGAATCGTCGCGTCCGCGTGCGAGGCCGGAGCCGCAGGGGAAGCACCGGCACGACCCGTCAGGTCACCCTGGGGCGCGGCAGCGCGAGCCGCCGGATTCGCATGAGGCGCGGCAGCGCGAGCCGCCGGATCCGCATGGGGCGCGGGCGCGCGCACGGTCGCATCGGAGGCCGGGGCCGGCGCGCGGAGGGTCGCGTCGGACGCGGACGCGCGCACCGTGGGGCCATCCATCGGGGGCACGGCGGCGCGAGGCGCGGCGGCCGGAGCCTGCGCGGGCCGGGGCGCGGCGGCGCGTGGCGCGGCGGGAGGCACTGGCGCCGTGGCCGGCCGGACCGAAGGCGTCATTCCCGGCGGGGTGACAGGGCCGCGGGGCGCCTCCATCGCGAAGGCGGGCGTGCCTCGCAGCGTCTCCGGCTCCAGCGGCTCACTGTGCAGCGTGATGGGGTCGCCGCCCAGGTCCGGGGCGGAACGGTCGCCTGACTTGCGGCGATCAATGTGGATGTCGCGGTCGAGCAGGCTCGGGAGGGAAGCCACCGGGGGTGGGCGCGCGGCATGGGCGGCGCAAGCGGGGCAATCTCCGACCGGCGGCAGCGAGGCGCCGCACTTCAGGCACTTGGACAACGGATCCTCCCGGTGACGCGGACAACCGTCGCCATGAAAGGCCGCATTCAGGCCTGTAGCAAGAAAAGGACAAGCCCCTGCTGGCTCCTCGCCCGAGGAACCGTCAGGGGCTCGTCCGCGCCATGGCAACCGTCCCTTCGGGGACGGTGCGTGTGGGGCGCCTCACGCTAGGCGTGGACGCGGCGCCGTCCCGCTGCTCCCACCAGGAGAAGCACGATGATGGAGCCCACGACCGACATGATGATGCCCGACGCGTGCAGGTCGAACAGCCGTCCGTTGCGCTGGAAGAGCGAACCGATGAGGCCGCCCAACAGCGAGCCCACCATGCCCAGCAACGTGGTCGCCACCAGTCCCATGCTCTGCTTGCCCGGCAGGATGGCTCGAGCAATGAGGCCCGCGATGAGGCCGATGATGATGAAAGCGATGATCCCCATGAGAGTCTCTCCCGTGTGAGGGACCCGCGAGGTCCCGAATGGCAGAAACGTAGGAATGCCCACACGGATCCGTGACCCGGGATGCGAGGAACGGCTGTCCGCCCGCCTGCTATCCGAGCGACCCATCCAGGTGCTGCATCACCGCGAGCGCCGCGAGCGCCGCCGTCTCCGTGCGCAGGATGCGTGAGCCCAGCGTCACCGGTCGCGCCCCCAGCGCCCGCAGCCCGTCCACCTCCTCCCGCGCAAGCCCGCCCTCGGGGCCAATCACCAGCGCCACCGGCGTCCCTGGCGCCACGCTCCGGAACGCCTCGCCCAGGGGGACGGCGGATTCCTCTTCATCCAACACCAGCAGCAGCGTGCCCGGCGTCAGGGCCCGCGCCGCGTCCAGCAGCGGCCGGGGCGGGTGCACGGCCGGAACGTCATCGCGGCGGCACTGGCGCGCGGCCTCCTCGACAATCTTGGCCCACCGCTGCGTGCGCTCCTCCGCACGCTTCGGCTCCAGCTTCACCACGCTGCGCGCCGTGGCCACGGGATGGAACGCGGTGGCGCCCAGCTCCGTGCCTTTCTGCAGCACCAGCTCCAGCTTGTCCCCCTTGGGCAGCCCCTGGAGCACGCTCATCCCGCGCGCGGGCGGCGTCACCCGCATGGTCCCCAGCACCAGCCGTACGGACTCCGCGGAGAGCCCCGTGACGCGCGCCTCGAAGGCGCGGCCCTTGCCGTCGAACACCTCCAGCGCGTCGCCGTCCTCCAGCCGCAGCACGTGGACGAGGTAGTGGCGGCGCTCGCCCGTGAGCGTCACGTCGGCGGGGGCGGGGTCGGGCAG
>NZ_RAWK01000463.1 GCF_003612165.1 Corallococcus aberystwythensis
GTGCTGGTGCTGGCGCGCGGCGCCCAGGCGGAGTGGGCGCGGATGCGCACCACGCTGATGGGGGTGCTGGGGCTGGGGCTGCTCGTGGCGCTGCTCGCGGGCGGAGGCGTTTTCCTGCTGGTGCGGCGGATGATGGCGCCCCTGGGCGCGCTGACGGCGGCGGCGGCGCGGGTGGTGGCCGAGAGCGACTTCAGCGGCACGCTGGACATCCACTCGCATGACGAGATTGGCCAGATGGCCGAGTCCTTCCGGGAGATGATGTCGCGGCTGCGCGCGGTGCTGATGGCGCTGAAGAACTCCGCGCAGGAGCTGGAGGCGACGGCGCTGGAACTGGCGAACTCCGCGTCGGACCAGAACCTGGCGGTGACGCGGCAGGCGGCGGCGCTGCACCAGACGCAGATCGCCGCGCGGCAGCTGCAGGAGAGCTCGCGGGCGGCGGCGCAGCGGGCCACGGGCGTGCTGCGCGAGGCGGAGAAGGCGGGCGCGGTGGGGCAGGCGGGCGAGTCCGCGGTGGCGGGCAGCGTGGGCGGGCTCACGCACATCCGTTCGCAGGTGGAGCGCATCTCCACCACGGTGTCGGAGCTGCGGCAGCGCACGCGGCAGGTGGGTGACATCACCGGCACGGTGAAGGACCTGGCGGACCAGTCCAACGTGCTGGCGTTGAACGCGGCCATCGAGGCGGCGCGCAGCGGCGAGGCGGGCCGGGCGTTCGCGGTGGTGGCCCGGCAGATGCGGTCGCTGGCGGACCAGTCCGCGACGGCCACGGCGCGCGTGCAGTCCATCCTGGGTGACATCGGCCGCGCCATCTCCGAAGCGGTGCAGACGAGCGAGGGCGGAACGCGCGAGGTGGAGGGCGGCCTGGACCAGGCGCGCGCGGCGGGGGAGAGCCTGCGAGCGCTGGCCGCGGTCATCCAGAACAACAGCGTGTCCGTGAAGAGCATCGCGGACATGGTGAGCCAGCAGGACGCGGGCATCGCGGAGTTGTTCGCCGCGCTGAGCGACCTGACGCGGCTGGCGGACGAGACGGTGGAGCGCGTGGCCACGAGCGCCGTGGCCGCCGCGCGCCTCACCACCGCGTCCCACGAGGTCAGCAACATCGTGGGGCAGTACCGCCTGTAACGGCGGAGCGCGGCGGTGGCGCCCGGTGCGCCGCGATGCCGTGCCTGCCTACGCGGTGTGGCCGGGCTCGTGACGCCCGGCGTGGGCCCGCCGCCTCGCCGCCGTGCGACGCGTGCCTGGGCGGTGATGCCGGGTGCGTGACGCCCGGCGTGGACTCGCGCTACGCCGCCTCGCCGCCGTCGATGGCGTAGGCCGCGCCGGTGATGGGCGCCGCCGCTTCCGACGCGAGGAAGAGGCACATCGCGGCCACCTCCTCCGGCTGGATGATGCGGCCCATGGCGCTCATCGCGGCCAGGGCCTCGCGGGCCTGCTCCTCACTGCGGCCCGTCGTCTTGGTGATGGCGGCCGTCGCGCCCGCGAACATGTCCGTCTCCACCCAGCCCGGGTTCACGATGTTCACGGTGACGTTCTTGCGCGCGTACTCCGCTGACAGCGCGCGCGTCAGCCCCAGCAGCGCGTGCTTGGACGCGCAGTACGCGGACGTGTACTTCGCCCCGCGCGTCGCCGTGATGGACCCGATGTTGATGACCCGCCCGCCGCCCGCGGACGCCATGGCCGGCATCAGCTCACGGCACAGGAGGAAGGGAGCCGTCACGTTGACGGCCATCACCTTCGCCAGGTCCGCCGTCGTCGTCTTCGTCAGCGGCGCGGACACGGTGATGCCCGCGTTGTTCACCAGCACCCGGGGCACGCCGGCCGCGAGCACGGTCTTGCACGCCGCGAGCAGCGCGGGCTCGTCCGCCACGTCCACCGTGAGCGCGCGGATGCGCTCGCCGCCCTCCTTGCGCAGCGCCTCCAGCGACTCCGCCGAGCGCGCCAGCGCCCAGACGTCGTAGCCCTCGCGCGCGAACGCCAGGGACACCGCGCGGCCAATGCCCCGGCTGGCGCCCGTCACCACCACCGTCTTCGTCGTCTCGCTCGTCATGGCCGGGCAGCATAGTCGCGCGCGTGGAATCGCACGGACGGTGCATGGCGAAATGCATCATTCGCGCGCCAGGGGGCCCTTCCAGACATCAACCACTGCATCGGAGTCCCCTGAACATGAAGACCTTCAAGCGTGGCCTGCTGGCCGCCTCCTGCCTGATGTTCGCGTCCACGTCCGCCCTCGCGGCGGCGCCCACCGGCCGCGCCAACCCGCGCCTCATGGGCACGCGCGCCATCGTCGCGTGTGACGCCGTGGAGAAGTCCTGCGGCGTGGCGAGCATCTCCTTCCCCGCGGGCATCAGCGGCCTGGTGCCCTACGGCCGCCCGGACGTGGCCATCGCCACCATGTTCTACCCGTCGGTGGATGACGCCGAGGCGGTCCTCGCCCGCGTCGACGCGGGCAACACGGCCCAGCAGGCCGTGGACTACGTGTTCTCCGTGGATCCGTACGCGGACTACCGCCAGCTCGCCGTGGTGAAGCTCAACCCCAACGGCACCATCACGGTGGGCCAGCAGACCGGCGCGGAGAACGCGCCCCAGCGCTGCGCGGTGAAGGGCGCCACCTTCGTGGTGCAGGCCAACAACCAGACCACCTCCACCATCTGCGACGCCATGGCGTCGGCCTTCCAGAGGACCACGGGCAGCCTGCCGCAGCGGCTGCTCACGTCGCTCAAGGTGGGGGCCAGGGTGGGCGGCGACAACAACGGTGAGCGCTCCGGCGTCATCCGCGTCTGGACCTCGGAGAACGAGTCGACGTTCTACACCAAGGTGCTGGCGGACGCCGTCGTGCACACCAGCATCACCGCGCTGAAGGACCTGGAGGTGGAGATGAACCGCTACCAGGCGAGCATCGCCGCGCCGTACGCGTCGGACCTCATCCCGCTCGACGCGGAGACGGCGAAGGCCGTGAAGAAAACGCTGAATGCAGCCGGGTACTACAACGGCGTCCTGGATGGGACCTGGGGCACCGACGCTGAAGCGGCGCTGGATGCCTTCAACTGGAACACGCTCTTCTTCCTCAAGCCCACCGTGCTGGTGAACGGCCAGCGGAAGATCGACGGCCCGCTGGTCAACTACCTGCGCAACGTGGATCCGAAGGCGTTCAAGCCCGGCGGGCTGTGAAGCACCGGGCACATGGGGGCGTGCGCAGCGCCCCCAGCGACGGCCTGTTCCAGACATCACTCACTGCATCGGAGTCCCTGCACATGAAGACCTTCAAGCGTGGCCTGCTGGCCGCCTCCTGTCTGATGTTCGCGTCCACGTCCGCCCTGGCCGCGGCGCCCACCGGCATCAACCCTCGCGTCCTCGGCACGCGCGCCATCGTCGCGTGCGACGCCGTGGAGAAGTCCTGCGGCGTGGCGAGCATCTCCTTCCCCGCGGGCATCAGCGGCCTGGTGCCCTACGGCCGTCCGGACGTGGCGGTGGCCAGCATGTTCTACCCCTCGGTGGATGACGCCGAGGCCATCATCGCCCGCACCGACGCGGGCGACACGGCCCAGGCCGCCATCGACTACGTGTTCACCGTGGATCCGTACGCGGACTACCGCCAGCTCGCCGCGGTGAAGCTCAATCCCGACGGCACCATCACGGTGGGCCAGCAGACCGGCGCGGAGAGCGCCTCGCATCGCTGCGCCGTGAAGGGCGCCACCTTCGTGGTTCAGGCCAACAACCAGACCACTCCCACCATCTGCGCCGCCATGGTGACGGGCTTCCAGCAGGCCACGGGCAGCCTGCCGCAGCGGCTGCTCGCGTCGCTCAAGGCGGGGGCCAGGGTGGGCGGGGACAACAACGG
>NZ_RAWK01000464.1 GCF_003612165.1 Corallococcus aberystwythensis
GAGACAGGCCCCGGTGAACTCATGAGCCCCACCCCCTCCATCGAGCTGTGCGGCCACAAGGTCGGCCCCGGCCAGCGCCTCTTCGTCATCGCCGGGCCGGACAGCATCGAGTCCGAGGAGATGGCCCTGCGCCACGCCCACCTGCTCAAGGGCATCACCGCCCGGCTGGGCGTCCCGTACGCCTTCAAATGTTCCTATGACAAGGCCAACCGGACCAGCGGCAAGTCCTTCCGCGGTCCGGGTTTGAAGGAAGGTCTGAGAATCCTGGACCGTATCCGCCGGGAGGTGGGCGTCCCTGTTCTCACGGACGTCCATGAAACCAGCCACGTCGGGCCTGCCGCTGAAGTCGTGGATATCATCCAGATACCCGCCTTCCTCTGCCGTCAGACGGACCTCGTGGAGGCGGTGGCCCGCTCCGGCAAGGGGGTGAACTTGAAGAAGGGACAGTTCGTAGCCCCCAAGGACATCGTCCACTCGGCCCGGAAGGCCGTGGAGACGGGCAACCCCAACGTGCTCGTCACCGAGCGGGGCTCCTCCTTCGGCTACAACAACCTCGTCGTGGACATGCGCGGCCTGGCCCAGATGCGCGAGGCCGGCCTCGTGGTGTGCATGGACGCGACCCACGCGGTCCAGCTCCCCTCCTCCAGCGACGGAAAGACAGGCGGCGAGCGCCGGTTCGTCTCACTGCTCGCCCGCAGCGCCGCCGCCGCCGGGATTGACGCTTTATTCACAGAAGTCCACGAAGACCCCGACCGTGCCCTGTGTGACGGTCCGTGCTCGCTCAATCCACAGATGTTCGAGGACGTGGTACGAGATGTGCTCAGCATCCGCCGCGCGCTGGGTCACGAAGCCAGCTGATGGACGCGAAAGGTGAGGAGGCCATGCAGACGGAAGCGCCTTCCAAGCCAGGCAGGGAAGAGCTGACGTCCCGTGCGTCGCGCGTGCGGCTGCTCGTGTTCGACGTGGACGGCGTGCTCACTGACGGCGCGCTGTATTACGGCGACAATGGCGAGGTGATGAAGCGCTTCAACGTGAAGGATGGCCACGCGCTCGTCATGGCCCGGCTGGTGGGCCTGCCCGCCGCCATCCTCACCGCGCGCACGTCCCGCATCGTGGAGGCCCGAGGCCGGGAACTGGGCCTCGCCGCCATCTTCCAGGGCCGCAAGGAGAAGGGTCCCGCCCTTCAGGAATTGCTCGCTCAACTCCAGATACCCGCAAATCAGTGCGCGTATATGGGAGACGACCTCAACGACCTGGACCCCATGTCGCTCTCCGGGCTTTCCGCCTGTCCGGCGGATGCCGTTCCAGAGGTGCGCCAGGAAGCGGACTTCGTTACGACGAACGTGGGCGGTCACGGAGCTGCCCGCGAGCTGGTTGAGCTGTGCCTCCGTGCCAGTGGCCGTTGGGATGACGCCGTGGGTCTGATGAGAAGCACAGGTAAACGCAGCACGTCGTAGGGTGGGTTGATCAAACCCCGCATCCAAGGTAGGTGTTTATTTCCATGGCTAGTGGAACGATGCAGTCCGAGGGGAGTACGGCGATGACGGACCAGCTCTACACGACGCACGACATCAGTCGGTTGCTTCAGGTGGACCCGTCGACGGTGAGCAAGTGGATTGACCGCGGCATCCTGATGGCCTTCCGGACTCCGGGTGGCCACCGCCGGGTGCGTTCGACGGACCTGCGCACCTTCCTGGTCACCCACCAGATGCCCGTGCCTGAGGAGCTGGGCAGCAGCACGGTGCGCTTGCTGGTCGTGGACGACGAGCGCCCGGTGCTGGACGCCATCAAGCGCGCGTTCAAGCCGCACGCGAACCAGGTGGAGCTCCAGACGACGACGAGCGGCGTGGAGGCCCTGCTGCTGGTGTCGGAGCAGAAGCCGCACGGGATGATCATCGACCTCAACATGCCGGACATCGACGGCATCGAGGTCTGCAAGCGCATCCGCGCGCGCAAGCAGATGGAGGGCGTGCGCCTCATCACCATGACGAGCAATCACACGCCCGACGTGGTGGAGCAGTCCAAGCAGGCCGGCGCGGTGGCGTGCCTTCCCAAGCCGCTGGACGTCACGCAGGTCATGGAGCTGTTCCGGGTGCCGCTGGCGCTCAACACTGCTCGCAAGTAAAGGGACGGGGGCTTCCGCCGGCCACCGCGGAAGCCCTCGGGTCGCAAGGATGCTTGCGGGAGTCGCCGCGCCTCGCCGCAGCGAGGGCAGCGGCCTCCCTGATGGGGTGTTGATGCATGCGCATCAACCCTGGACCTTCACCTCGACGACGCGGGGCTTGGTCTCCTCGCGGCGCGGCAGGGTGAGGGTGAGCACGCCATTGTCGTAGCGGGCCTCCACGCGGGTCGCGTCCACCGTGTCCGGCAGGCGGAACTGGCGCGCGTAGACACCCGAGGCGCGCTCCTGGCGGCGCAGGACGTTGCCCTCCGGCACGGCCTCGGCCTTGCGCTCGGAGCGCACGGTCAGCACGCCGTCTTCCACCTTCACCTGGATGGCCTTGGCGTCATGGCCGGGCAGGTCCACGCGCAGCGTGATGCCGGACTCGGCCTCCAGGATGTCCGCTGCGGGCGTGACGGTGCGCTCGGCGTCGTTGCGGGCGCCCGGCGAGGCCAGCTCCCGGAAGAGGAAGTCGAAGTCGCGCAGCAGGGGCAGGGCAACGGCGGCGTTGTAGGGATTGCGGCTGTTCAGCATGGTCGTCTCCTGTTCGTGACGTCCCTTTGGACGCACGTTGTGCGGGTTCACGGTCGTTGTTGAAGTGGGCGGCCGGGACCCCGTTTCCGGGAGCGCCCGGCAGCGCCTCACAAGACTCAAGAGAACCATGCTTCGGGACGTGTCAAGCAACGCCCCCGCACGTCCTGGAGCCCCCGGAAAGGGGCCGCCGCGCCCGCTCGCCTGCTCCCCTGCCAGGGAGCCGCCAGGGCGTCAGTCGTCGTCGCGGCCCAGGGTGACGGCGGCGCCGTCCTCGCCTCGGGTGACGTGCACCTCCCAGGGGCGGCAGCAGACGGGGCAGTCCTCCACGTAGGACTCGGCGGAGGCGCCCAGCGAGTCCACGTCGACTTCCACCTCCTCACCGCAATAGGGGCACGTCTGCGCGGCGGCGTCAGCGAACGGCTGCATGGTCCAAGCCTCCTTGCCCTCAAGGCATGTTCCCCATGCCTTCCAGGCATGTTCAGTGACGTGGACTGAGCGTCCGCGCCATCAGACGCTAGAATCCCCACCCCATGGCTCCCCCTTCCCGGAATCGCATCGCGGACGTCCTCATCAAGGCGCGCGTCATCGACGAGTTGCAGCTGCGCAGCGCGCTCGCGTCGCTGGACCAGTGGGGCGGACGCGTGTCGCGCGTCGTCGCGGACCTGGGGCTGGCGTCCGAGGAGACCATCACCCAGGCCATCTGCCAGGGCCTGGGAATGCCCCGCGTGCAGCTGGGCAACCTGACGAAGGACGCGGCCGCGCTCGCGCGCGTGGACGTGGGGCTCGCCGAGCAGAAGGGCATCTTCCCCGTTCAGCTCAAGGACAACGGGAAGACGCTGGTGCTGGCGATGTCCGACCCCACGGACCTGGCCACGCTGGACCAGGTCGCGGCGCGCAGCCGTGCCCGCGTGGTGCCCATGGTGGCGGGCGACCGTGAAATCGAGCACGCCATCCTGCGCCACTACCGCGGCCAGGAGCCGGCGGAGAGGAAGCGCTTCAAGCCCGACACGAACAAGCAGCAGGACGCGGGCGAGCTCCCGGAGGAGGAGGAGTTCAAGGTCGTGGACATGAGCGGCAAGACGGTCGTCAAACGCATCAGCGACATCGCTGTCTCTTATACACA
>NZ_RAWK01000465.1 GCF_003612165.1 Corallococcus aberystwythensis
CGGGCGTCGTCGGCGCCGTTGGCTCCGTGGGCAGCTCGCTGTTGGGCGGCGCGCTCGGCCAGGGCAGCGCGGATCCGACGGCCGGCATGAGCCAGGCCCCGACCCTCGAGTAACCCGACGGCGCCTCACGCCCGATGAAACAGAAAGCCCCTTCCCGGCACGGACCGGAAAGGGGCTTCGTCATGCACGAGGCTCATGCTGCTGGCACCCAGCTTCGTGTCGATGGCCGACCTCGCTTCAGTTCCGGGTGAGAACCCGGCAGCGCGCCACGAGGAATGAAGCGGCGGGGGGCGAACTCGACGTCAGCTTTCCCCTGCGCTCTCTTGCTCGCCTCTACAGCGCCTCGCGCAGGTTTCCCTCCGCGGTGCGCACGAACTGGGTGACGCGCTTGTGG
Source organism: Corallococcus aberystwythensis (assembly GCF_003612165.1). GTDB lineage: Bacteria > Myxococcota > Myxococcia > Myxococcales > Myxococcaceae > Corallococcus > Corallococcus aberystwythensis. Next base: position 395 of record NZ_RAWK01000465.1, read on the forward strand.
AGCCACAAGCCGAAGGGCTGCACGCGCTCGCGCTTCATGGGCCTGGGCAGCTTCTCCATTCCCTCGTCGAAGGGGATGATGGACAGCTCGCCCGCGGCGGACACCACTCGGGAGTCGAACGCGAAGGACCTGGAGGTGTGCCACCCGCCGTGGAACACGAGGAGGTCCTCCAGGTCCGTGTTGCCGGTGGCTTCGACGAGGTCGTCCATCGCGTAGAGATCGTCAGCAATCTCCAGGCAGCTCCAGCCGCCGCCGGTGACGTTGCCGCACAGGAACATGGGCAGGTCCTGGTCGGCGCCGCTGCCGACAATCCAGGTGATGGAGCCATACACGCGCAGGAAGTAATCCCAGCTGGACTCGCGCTTCTTCGGCCTGCCCGGCTTCGCCGTCCTCCAGCGCCCGATGCGAGCCTTGTGCATGCGCTTGAAGAAGGACACATGCTCCTCGGCAGAGGCGATGCGCTTCTTCTCCTTCTCCGCGTCGAGCTGCTCCGCGACGAAGTGCCCCGTGGGAAAACGCTCGTGCAGGTCCTTCAGCATCGCGATGGCCGCGTCGACGGCCTCGAAGGCGTCCTGGGGCTTCGGGAAGGAGGGCCCCTTGGGCAGGGGCGCGCGCCTGGGCACGCCCGGCGCGGGCTTGGGCTCCGGATTGGAAAACTCGGCTTTGGTGAGCTCGATGTTGTGGAGCACGAAGCCCGCCTTCTCCTTGGCTCGAACGCGCTGCTCGGCCCGGGCAAGGGCGGCTTCACGGTTCGCGAAGGTCGTTTGTTTCGAGGGATCCTCGAAGACATGCTCGCCGTCCACGACGATCCCCCAGTACTTGTCGGGAGCCCGGTGGTACTGGCGGCTCGTCACGAACTTCTTCGTCGCGTTCCACGGCGCGCCGTCCTTGAAGCCCAGCTTGCGGTAGCGCGCCAGCAGTGCCTCGACCCGGGAGGTCTCAATGCGGGAGACGAGGTGCGCGCCGTTCAGCGTCCCCCGGCAGACGAGGGACTGCGCGCCACGCACCTCGACATCGACGTGAAGCAGGGTGCTGAGCCGGTACAGGGTGTGCCGTCGCTCGACGGGCGCGAGTCCCTTGAAGACGTTCGGGTCCCCCTTGTCGAGCGTGCCCTCGCTCCAGACGCGCAGGGCACCCCCCTGGTTGTAGAGCCAGACCTCATCCTTCGTGTCGAGCTGAGGATCCGAGTACCAGATGGGATCCCCGTCGTTGAGCTTCTGCAACCGCTTCCAGTCGGGCATCCGGCTTTATCTCACGTACTCGCAGGTGGGCGCTCTTACGGAAACGGCGCTCGACCAAGACCCAACCCTGCCCCCGGGCCGCCTAATAGATGGTGTAGCCCATGGCCGCCAGTTGGGGCAGCGTGCCAATCACATAATCCTGGGACACGGTGCGTACCATGCCCGCGGAGATGTTCTGGCTCTGCAGATCCGACCAGACATGGAAGTTGATGTTGCCGCACGTCAGATCGGTCGCGTCCTGGCAGTACGTCGTCTCTTCCATGTTCAGGCTGATGCCAGCCTCGAGGTTCCGGATGAGGATGCCCACGTCGGTCCCGAAGATGTTCCAGACCAGGATCGCGTAGTTGTAGCCGAAGGCGTTGCAGCCGGAGCCCGGGTAATTTGGGTTGCAGTCGGCGTCGGGAATCGTGAAGCGGTTCACCGGGCGGATGGGCCCGTGCACCGTGCTTCCCTTCTTCAGGTAGATGCGCAGGTCGCCCATGGCGGCCACGGACTTCTGCAGGTAGAGCGCCTGCTCCGCCCTCACCCAGGGCCAGGTCTGGGCCATCCGCGCCCGGAGCGAATAGGCGTGGGTCCATTGGATGACCGACCCCGCGGACGTCCCCAGGAGCGTGCCCGTGATGTGGGCCTGACCGTCATCGAACACGTACCCGGTGCCGCTGCAGGGACTGAAGGTGATGGGGGGCAAGGCGCCCATGAGGTGATCCGAAACGAGCGGATTCCAGTCGAGTGCGTGGATGGCGCTGGCCGTGGCGGCATAGCTGTTCGTGTAACCCCACTGTCCGCCCAGGGAGTTGCCCGCCGCCTGGTTGAAGACGATGGGGTTCACCCCGCCGGGCCAGTCCCCGACGATGTAGCTGGTCTGCCAGCCCGCGCCTGCCGCGCTCCGGGACTCCACCACGTTGACGTATTGCGTGGGGTACTGGTTGTTGACCAGCTCCAGCTTCACCCCGATGCCGCCCATCGTGTCGCTCAGCCCCACCACCGATGTGACCTGACTGGCGATGAGGCCCGCATTCAGCGTCGCGGGCGGCGCGTCGTTGAAGGGCACGTTGCAGGTCAAGCGGGTGTCCAGGACCTGGGCGACCGACGCCACGGCCTCCGGGGAGGATTCGAAGGGGTCCGTGCCGCAACCGGCGAGCAGGGCCATCAATGACAGGTCAGCTAGAAGGAAGGTTCGCATTTCTTCCTTCTATCCCCAAAGCGCGCATTTTCAGAACACCGCCACGCCGGCGGTGATGCTGAACAGGAAGCCCCTAACGCAAGGCCTCCAGCCGGGACCGCAGGCGTTCCGCTACCCGGGGAAGGTCATCCGGGGCCTTCACCGGTTCGAAGCGGCTCGTCGCGGGGTCCGTGCGCCCCACCTCGATGAAGGCGACCGACAGGAGCGGCTGGCCATCCGGCCGGGTGAGGCTGCTGGCCTCCGCCGTCACCTGCTCGAACTGGAGGACGGGCGCGCCGTCCACCTTCTTGGAGACCACCCGGTAGGGAATGGGCAGCGCTTCGTTCAACATCGCCTCCAATTGGAAGGTGATGTTGTTGGTGGAGATGAAGGCATGTTGCGTGGGGTCCACCTTCTCCACGAGCTGGAGCTGGCCGTTCACGCGCACCGGCGCGGCGCCCGCGTCCAGCGCGCCGCTGGGGTTGGCCCGCGGCGTCACCTCCACCGTCATGTCGCAGCCCCGTTGCAGGTGCATCCCGATGACGACCGGGTCGAGCGTCGCCGCCAGGTTGTCCACGTTGGAGAAGTACATGCAGCGCACACCGCGATGGCGCAGCGTCTGCCCCACCCCGCTCGCGCGCAGGGCGCGGAACACGTCCCCATGGCCAGAAGGGGCGAAGGACAGCTGCCCGTCCGCCTCCCGGAACAGGGCGCCCTCCGGCGTGAGCCGGGGCAGCATCTGCTGCCGGAAGAGGAACACGTCCCGCCCCAGCCCCCGGGCTTCCAGGTGCGCGGCGATGGCCTCGTGCGTAAGGAAGGAGGTCATCACCGCCACCGGCACCGGGCGGCCCAGCCGCTCGCCCAACCGGCGCGCCTCGGCGAGCTTGAGGTCCAGGAACGTGTGCTCCCCCAGGACGGGGACCAGCCCCTTCACGGCCCCACCAAAACG
>NZ_RAWK01000466.1 GCF_003612165.1 Corallococcus aberystwythensis
GCTTCATCTTCGACTCCACGGAGCTCGCCACGCCTCCCACCGGAGGAATTCCCACCACCCTGCTTCCCCGCACCGCGTTCGACGCCGCCGTGTTGCAAAGCTCCCTGGTGGGCACGACCGAGCCCTTCTCCCAGACGGAGGTGCCGTTGGGCACCCGCTGGGACCTGGAGTCCCAGACCTGGAAGATCGAGCGCGATCCCTCCGAAGGTCAGGTGCTGGTGCTGAACAAGGCCGGCGCGGGCCCGGAGACTCCGCAGGAGCCCGCGGTGTTGCAGCGGACCGCGCTGGCACGCTTGCAGCGCTGGGGCATCCCCACGGCGGAGCTGGGGGCGGTGCGGCAGGTGAAGTCCTTCATCCAGAGCGAGGAGAACGCGGTCCTCGAAGCGCCCGTGCTCCACCGCCACAAGACCTTCGTGATGCGCGCCATCAACGGCATTCGCGTGGAGGGCCACCGCGCGGTGGTGTCCCACGGCCCGGATGGCAGCTTCCAGCGCGCGCTCATCAGCTGGCCGGCCCTGGCCCGTTCAGGCCACCTGCTGCGAACGCGGCTGACGACGGCGCAGATCGAGCAGCGGGCGCGCGAGGCGCTGTGGGCCGAGGGTGAGACGACGGGGGCCGTGCACCTCTCCTGGAAGTACGTTCCCACCCAGCTCAGCACGGGTGAATGGGCGCTGACGCTCCAGGTGGCCGCCGTGATGCCCTCGGTCACTGGCGCGACGAGCACCGAGGAGCCGCGCGTCATCGACGTGGACGTGAGCGCGGTGCCCTGAGTCCGCTGCACCTGAACGCGACGGAGGAGCACGCCAACGAGCGGCTCCTCCGTCGCTACATGAAGCCGAAGCCCTTCTTGACGAGCAGTCTTCTGGAGGAGCTCGCCTTCACGGTGGTGAGTTCGATGGTGTCGTCGCTCTCGCCGGTGACGTCCTGCTTCAGCTCACCGACGAACTTGCCGTACTCCCCCGTCTGGGGATTCAGGACCAGGATGGAGACGATCTCGTCGTAGCCGTAGATGTTGAACTTGCATGACATCCCTGCGTTGCTTCCACACTTGAGCTTGATCTGAATCGCGGCGTTCGTGGCGAAGCTGTCCAGGACGCCCCGGGCCGCCAGACAGCTGTAGATCTTGATGGTGATCGCCCTGTCGGTCAGCCCGTCCGCGAGCAGCCGCGCGGCCAGCTCGTGCGGCTGGAGGACTTCCGGGGTGCCACCATCCGAGGCGGCCCGGTCGACCATGCGGTTCGGCGTCACGTCGCCGTGGCCAATGATGTAGAGCGTGTCGCCGGGCTTCAGGTCGTCGAGCGGCTTGTCCGGACCGTGCCGCACCCGCACCAGCTCCTTGGTCCAGCCCCGCGCCACCTCGGCCTTGATCCACCTGTCGATGAGATCCTCGATGCAGTCGCTCTCGAAGGGATTGTAGAGAAACACTCTGGGCATGCGCGTCATTGCACCATGCGGTCCTGTACGAAGTCGAGCCGTGCCGTCAACCGCGCGGGCCCATCGCCTTTCCGCCTCCGTCTGGGATTAGAGTCACGGCCTGGAGGTGACCGCTTGGTGAGGCACGGTGCGCCACGAGTCCTGATCTGCATGATGGCCTTCGCCACCGCCGCGTGTGCCGCTGGCGTCCCTGCCCGGGGCGCGGCGGGGGTCTACGCGGCGCGGCCAGCGCCTCTGGCTGGACGCACGGGCGGCTCGGCTTCCGGGCCCACCTGGTCCTGGCTGGAGCGGGAACAACTGCGGCCCGACACCGGATCGCAGAGCGAGGAGGAGCTGCTGGACTGGCTGATCGCGGGAGACCCCGCCCAGCGTGCCGAGGCGCAGGTGCGGCTGCTCTCCCGGGGCGCAGCGCTGCTGCCCGGGCTGGAGGCGCTGGCCACCCGTGCCCGCGATGGCGAGGCACGGGCGGCACTGCTCGAGTTCATCCAAGTCCTGACGAAGCGCAGGATCCACCCCGACCTGCTCGGCGGCCATCCGGAGTTGAGCGCGCTGAGCGCGAAGGCCGTGGCCCGAGGCATGGGACTCGTGGCTTTCTGGGAGACGGAGCCCGCTCCCCGCGAACTCATCGAGGAACTCCCGGTGAGGCTCTGTGGCAACGAACCCCTGACTGACTCACGGCTGCGCATCGAGGGACGGAGGCTCCAGGAACTGAGAGACAAACTGGGAACGCTCGGCGGGTTGGCGCTGCCCGGCGTCGAGCGGCTCCTGGCCTCGCCCTCCGCCACCGTCCGTCTCCAGGGAATCGTGCTCGCGGCGGCGCTGGGACTTCGCCCGGGTCAGGCAGCGCTCGAACGGCTGCGGAACGATCCGGGAGAGGTCGAAATGGAAGGGCGTCACGCAGACTCGGACGTCATCGAGACAGCGCCCCTGGCATCGTGGCGGTCAAAGGTTTCACTCTCCAAGCGCGCGTCCCTGGTGGCACGGAAGTTCGGTGCATCCTGGCGGGAAGTCCGCGGGCACGACACCGCGGTGAACCGCGCCGAGGCCGGAATCATCGAGTGGTTTGGCGCCGTGCGGACAGCCGCGGCGGCGGATGACAGCCTCAGACCTACCGAACGCGTGTCGGAGGACCTCATCACAGGCCTTCGGCTGGATGGCGGCTGGGACGTCACGGATGCGCAGCAGTACTGGAACCATGTCAGGCCAGTGTGGCGCTTGTTCTGGAGGACGTTCGGCCCCGATCTGGATGACAGCACGCGGGGCGAATGGTTCGCGCTCCTCAACAGCCGGAATGGGTTCCAGATCCGCCGAGAGACTGGCTCCGGGGATGAGACCGTCGTCCGCGTCGAGACCCCTGCGGGAGAGGAGGCAGAGCTCGTCACCTTTCCCCACGGCGTCAACGCCCCGGTCGTGGTCCAGCGGGGAGTCCTTCCCCTCACGCTCTCTTCCAAGCAGCCGGTCTACACCCTCGGCATCCGGCTGCGGTTGGGAGGGGACTGGGTGGACTCGGGACCGTTCTTCGCTCCGCCCCAGGAGGGCCGGATGACGGTCTGGCTGCAGCCGGAGTTGTTCCTGCGCTACCTGAAGGAGCGCGCGGACCTGCATCGCTGAATCAAGACGGACCCGGGTTGTGAGTCATTGTGGCGTCAATGAGGGGGGCGTGCCTCGCTGGGGCGGGAGCGGATAGTGTGCCGGTCCCATGCGTTCGCTCCCGGGGCTCGTGCTCCTCCTGGCCACCTTCGTCTCCTGCGCTCCTCCCACTCCGGAGGGCGCGTCTTCCGGCGGCACGGAGCCCGCGCGCTCCCGGGCGGCGCTGACAGGAGGCGCCAGCGCGCCGGTCCTGCTGGGCGACCTCCGCACGGGCGTGGTGGAGAACCCCACGTACGCCACACCGGCCCTCATGGGCGTGGCGGGCGGGAGGGTCATCTTCGCGGACACCGACCGCAACGGCTATGAGCCCTGGGTGACGGACGGCACCCCGGAGGGCACCCGGCCCCTGGGGGACCTCAACCCGGGCCCCGGGGGAAGTCTCAGCATGAACGTGCAGACCCCCTTCGGGTCGCGACTGCTGCTGCCGCTGTACGACAGCGTTCACGGCACCGAGTGGTGGGTGACGGACGGCACCCCGGAGGGCACGCGCCTCATCAAGG
>NZ_RAWK01000467.1 GCF_003612165.1 Corallococcus aberystwythensis
GAGTGGGCGCTGGCGGCGGGGTATTACGACCAGGCGCACCAGGTGCGGGAATTCCGGGCGCTGACGGGGCTGACGCCGGGGGCGTACGTGCGCGAGCAGGCGGAAGTCGGATTCGTCCAATCGCAGCAGGGGGCGGGTGCGTAAGGTGGGGGTGTTCCCATTTGGAGGAGGCACGCCATGTCCACCGCACCGCAGCAGGCCGAGCAGCACCATCGCATCGACTACATCGAGCTTCCCGTGAAGGACATCGCGGAGGCGAAGCGCTTCTACGGCGCCGTGTTCGGCTGGAAGTTCGAGGACTACGGCCCGGACTACACGAGCTTCATGGACGGAAGGCTGAACGGAGGCTTCGACAAGGAGCGCGAGGTGTCGAAGGGGGGCGCGTTGCTGGTGCTCTATTCGAAGGACCTGGACGCGACGTTGGCGAAGGTGCGCGAAGCCGGAGGGCGCATCGTGAAGGACACGTTCAGCTTCCCCGGAGGCAAGCGCTTCCACTTCGCCGACCCCACGGGCAACGAGCTGGCGGTGTGGACGGAGCCTTGAGGCGCTGAAGGGAGGACCGTCTCCCCGCCTGGTCACCGGGCGGGCTGTCACGGTTCCAACACTCGCCGTCCGCGTTGGTCTCGCGGTGCGCATGGGGGCAGGAGGCGGGCTGATCCCGGTTCGCGTGCGTCCCTGTCGCGCGCTAGAAATCGGTCCGGCTCCTCTCAGGGAACGTCGCCCGTGCTCGCTACCATCAAAGCCACTGTCCTCCACGTCAACGACACGCCCGCGAGCCTCTACCTGGGCACCTTCTCGCTGCGTCAGGCGGGCTACCACGTACTGGAGGCGGTCACTGGCGGTGAAGCGCTGCGCATCGCCCTGGACGCGATTCCCGACCTCGTCGTGCTCGACGTGAAGCTCCCTGACATGAGCGGCTACGACGTGTGCCGGCTCCTGAAGGAGGATCCGCGCACGCGCGAAGTCGCCATCATCCACACCTCCGCCACGTTCATCACCGCGGAGAAGAAGGTCACGGGCCTGCGCGCCGGCGCGGACGTCTACCTCACCCAGCCCTTCGACCCCGAAGAGCTCATCGCCACCGTCAACAGCGTGCTGCGCCTGCGACGCGTGGAGCGCGAGGCCCTGGCGAACGCCGCCCGCCTGGAGGAGGCCGACCGCAAGAAGAACGAGTTCCTCGCCATGCTCGCCCACGAGCTGCGCAACCCGCTGGCCGCCATCTCCGTCGCGGTGCAGATGCTCGGGCAGAAGGACTCGAACGGTCTGTCCGAAGCCGACGCGCGCCGCCGGGACGTCATCGAGCGGCAGGTGAGCCACCTGCGCCACCTCGTGGACGACCTGCTCGACGTCAGCCGCATCACCCGCGGCAAGTACGCCCTGCGCCGCAACCCGCTGGACCTCAACACCGTGCTGCAGCACTCGCTCGCCGCCGCGCGGCCCGTGATGGAGGAGCGGGGGCTCGTGCTGCGCCAGGCCCTCTCCGCCGAGCCCTGCTGGGTGGACGGCGACCGGACGCGCCTGGAGCAGGTCTTCACCAACCTGCTCGACAACGCCTCCAAGTACTCACCCCAGGGCGGCATCGTCACCGTGGGCGCCCATCTGTCCGAGGACTCCCGCGTGCGCGTCTCCGTGCAGGACACGGGCATCGGCCTGCGGCCGGAGGACCAGGGGCGCATCTTCGAGCTCTTCGCGCAGCTGGACGCGGGGCTCGCGCGCAGCCGGGGCGGGCTGGGCATTGGCCTGACCCTGGTGCGCAACCTGGTGGAGGAGCACGGCGGCCAGGTGGAGGTCTTCAGCGAGGGGCCGGGCCAGGGCAGCACCTTCACCATCACGCTGCCGTTGCTCACGGACACCGTGCGGCCCAAGGCCATCGTGGAGCGCATCGAGTCCCGCCGGGGCGAGTGGCGCATCCTCCTGGTCGACGACAACCCCGACGCGCGTGAAGGCCTGAGCGAGATGCTCCAGATGTGGGGCCACACCGTCGCGGTCGCCGCGGACGGCCCGGAGGCGCTCGCCATGGCGACCCCCGGCGCCTACGACGTCATCATCCTGGACATCGGCCTGCCGGGCCTGGACGGCTATCAGGTGGCGCAGCAGCTGCGGGCGCGCGTGGAGTCGGACGCGCACCTCATCGCGCTGACGGGCTATGGAGCGCCGGAGGACCGGGCCCGCAGCGAGGACGCGGGCTTCGACCTGCACCTGGTCAAGCCCGTGGAGCTGGTGGAGATCGGCCGCATCCTCGCGCAGCTGGGACCCGTGAAGCGCGGCGCGCACCGCCCGCTCCAGGCGAAGAGCGCGTAGGCCTTCACCCCCGGGGCTGGAGGCCCGGCGTGGGCTGCTCCGCGCGGCGCGTCCACCGGTCGCGGATCCATCCCCGGGCGGGCTTCTCCACGCGCTCGTACGCGAGCACGCTCAGGCACACCGAGCCCACCACGAACGCCGCCACCGCCCAGGCGGACGTGGGCGCCTCGCCCAGCCGCTTGAGCACGGACTTCCAGGCGAACAGCACCGGCATGTGCAGGAGGAAGAGCGCGTAGCTCGCCTTCCCCAGCAGGAGCAGCGGCCGTGAGGCCAGCACCCACGCCACGGGCCCCTGGCTCCACGACACCAGGAGGATCAACGCCGCGAACACCGGCGCCAAGAGCCCGTTGTGCAGCAGCGGGAAGGGCAGCGACGGGCTCCCCATCAGCGCCGCGATGACCCCTCCGCCCACCACCGCCAGCGCCACCGGATGCGAGCGCGGCGCCGCCGTGGCCCGCAGCACGAAGAAGCGCGCCGCGAGGATGCCCAGGATGAACTCCGGCAGCCGCGCCAGCGGATTGAACCGCAGCGCCAGCATCCACGGCCCGGAGTTGTACGCGGACGCCGTGCCCCCGGTGCCGTCCGGATCCACCACCATGTAGAGCGCCGGGAGCACCAGCGCGGCGCCGTACGCCACCGCCGCGCCCACCGCGAGCGCCCGGCTCCCCAGCCGGTTCAGCCGTCCCGCCAGGAAGGGGAAGGCCGCGTAGAAGACCGCCTCCACCGCCAGCGACCAGCCCGCGCCGTTCCACGCCATCGCCGTCCACGGCGTCCAGCTCTGGACCAGCAGCGGCGTGACCACCAGCGCCTGCGCATGCCGCAAGCCCTCCGAGGGGTTCACCGCCCACGCATCGCGCAGGGCCTTGAAGTACGCGGGCGCGGCGAACACCAGGCCCAGCGCGTAGATGGGATAGATGCGCGCGAAGCGGGCCACCCAGAACGCCTTGCGCGCCTCACGCGTGTCCGGCGGCCGCTCCAGGTAGTTGTACCCAAGGATGAACCCGGACAGGACGAAGAAGAAGCTGACGCCCACGTACCCGCTGTCGAGCAGCCCGTGCAGCCCCGGCGGGGCCTCCGTGCCGGTGAAGACCAGGTGATACACGTGGTAGGCGACGACGTGCGCGGCCGCGAGGAATCGCAGCCCGGTGAGTGCATCCAGTTGCTGCCGGGAAGAGGCCATGGGGGCCAGAAGTCTCGCAGCCCCCCGCGCGCTCCTCAATTGGACCCGGCCCCGCCCGCCCGGCCGC
>NZ_RAWK01000468.1 GCF_003612165.1 Corallococcus aberystwythensis
CGTCTTCTTCCCCCTCCCCCACCATGCCCTCCGACGTGCAGGTGACGCCCGTGCGCGGCGCGGCGGACCGGACGGCGTTCATCCGGCTGCCGTACTCGCTCTACCGTGACGACCCGAACTGGGTCCCGCCGCTGGAGATGGAGCGCCGCGACTTCCTGGACCCGAAGAAGAACCCCTTCTTCGACTACGCGGAGGTGGAGCTGTTCCTCGCCCGCCGTGGCCAGGACGTGGTGGGCCGGGTGGCGGCCATCAAGAACCCGCGCCACATGGAGTTCCACGGCACCAAGGAGGGCTTCTTCGGCCTCTTCGAGTGCGTGAACGACGCGGGCGTGGCGCGGGGCCTGCTGGACGCGGCGAGCGCGTGGCTCAAGGCGCGCGGCGTCGACACCGTGCTGGGGCCGGCCAACTTCTCCTCCAACCAGGACTGGGGCCTGCTCGTGGAGGGCTACGAGGTCCCTCCCGCGCTGATGATGCCCTACAACCCGGCGTACTACGCGGGCCTGCTGGAGACGTGCGGCTTCACCAAGGCGAAGGACCTGTTCGCCTTCGAGCTGTCCGCGTCCACGCCGCCGCCGGAGAAGGTGGCGCGCATCGCGGAGAAGATCCGCCAGCGAGAAGGCGTCACCGTGCGCGCGGTGAACCTGAAGGACTTCCCCGCCGAGGTCGCCCGCATCAAGGAGATCTACAACGCGGCCTGGGAGAAGAACTGGGGCTTCATCCCCTTCACCGACCGCGAGTTCGCGCACATGGCCAAGGAGATGAAGGCCATCGTGCGCCCGGAGCTGGTGCTCATCGCGGAGGTGAAGGGCGAGCCCGTCGCCTTCTCCATGACGCTGCCGGACGCCAATGAGGCCTTCAAGGCGGCCAACGGGCGGCTCACCACGTTCGGCCTGCCCATTGGCCTGGTGAAGCTGGTGCTGGCGTCGCGGCGGCTCAAGCGCCTGCGCCTGCTCACGCTGGGCATCAAGGAGGGCTACCGGCGCCGTGGCCTGGACGCCATCCTCTACCTGGACACCCTGCGCACCGCGAAGGAGCTGGGGTACTCGGGCGGGGAGATCTCCTGGACGCTGGAGGACAACCACCTGGTCAACCGCGCCATCGAGTCCATGGGCGGCCGGCGCTCCAAGACGTACCGCGTGTTCCAGCGGCCCGTCTGACGTCCTGAAACGCCTTCCGCCCGGGCGCTGGTGGCATCCGGGCGGAAAGAGGACTTCGCGAAGCTTCTACTTCGCCTGCGGCGCGGCGCCCGAGGCACCGGCGGCGGACTCGTTCACGGAGGCCGCGCTGGTGTTGGCGTTCTCCTTCTCCAGCTGGGCGCGCTTGGACTTGAGCGTCGTCAGCAGGCCGTCAAAGCCCTTGGTGGAGAGGATCTTCTTGAACTGGCCGCTGTACGTGTCCACTAGCGAGACCTCGTCGGTGATCACGTCGTAGATGCGCCAGTCGGCCTTGGCCGACGCCTTGTAGAGCTTGTAGTCCACGGGCACCTGGTCCGTCTTCACGGTGAGCTGCGTGTCGACCGTGGCCTCGGTCCCCTGCACGCTCTCCTTGCCGTACTTCACGTCCGCCTTCGCCTGGCCGATGGCCTTCTGGGCGTACGAGGCGCGCAAGAGCCCCGTCATGGTGTCGGTGAACTCCTTGCGCTGGGCTGCGGTGAGGCCCGTCCAGGCCTTCTCTCCCAGGGCACGCTTGGCGAGCTCCTCGAAGTCCACGAAGGACTCCACGACGGAGGCCAGGGACTGCACGGTGGCGCCAGGGGCGTTGGCCGCCTTCTGCACGGCGGCGTTGCCGTTCTTCACCACGTTGAGCGGGCTCACGGGAGCGGCGGCGAGCAGCGTGGCGGCAAGCAGGGAAGCAATCATTTTGATGAAGCTCCGGGTTGAAGGTCAGGTGTGACGACACCTGTGAGGACTGGCAGCCTGGAAGGGTTATTCATCCGTCGTCGGGACGGCACCCGTGACGCGGGCCAGTGACGCCAGCCCCACGCGCACGTCGTGCCAGCTCTTGCCCCGTTCGGCGGAGGCCTGGGCCAGCGCGGTGAAGGCGTCCACCAGCTCCCGGGTGTCGCCGGTGCCCAGGTCGAAGGCGGCGTAGGCCGCGGTGGCCCAGCGCTTCGCGTTCTTCTCCGCCTCCGTGAAGGACTTCGCCCGCGAGTAGGCCGCGGCGAGCTGGCTCTGCACCTGCGTGACCTCCAGCCGGATGCCGGCCTTGAGCGTCTGTTCCTGCGCGTGCATCTTGTCCAGCTCCGCGCGGGCCTGCTCCAGCTGGGCGTCCTTGATGGGGATGTCGAAGGTGCCGCGGATCACCAGGCCCAGGCCCGCGGTGCGGTCGTTGAAGGGGTCGTAGGCGAAAGGGCTGCGCTGGCGCGTGGCGCTGCTCGTCCAGCGCACGTCGTAGTAACCCGCGAGCCCCAGGTCCGGGTAGTAGCTGCGCTCGCGGATGATGACCTCCTGCTCGCGCGCGATGATGCCCGCGGCGATGGCCTTGAGCTCCGGGCGGCGCTCGTTGGCCTGCTTCAGCGACGTCTCCAGGTCGGGCACGTTCACTTCACCCTGGAGCGGCAGGTCCTCCGCCATCACCTCCACCTGTTCGTCCGGGCCCGCGCTGGCGAGGAGCCGGATGGCGGTGAGCGCGAACTGCTCGCCCTGCAGGGCGGTGGCGCGCTGCGACTCCACCAGCTGACGGAAGTACCCCAGCTTGTACGTGTCCAGCTTGGACACCTGATCCGAGTCCTCCTTGAGGAGCGCGTCGATCTTGTCGCCCGCGTCCTTGAGGCGCTTGGCCACGTCCTCCAGCTGCTTCAGGCCCGCCCGCGCCAGCTGGTAGCCGTAGTACGCCTGGGCGGCCTGGAAGCCCGCTTCCGCGCGCACGCGCTCGCGCAGCGCCGCTCCCACGATGGGGCCCTGCGAGCCCGCCTTCTCCAGCGCGGAGAGCTTGCCGAAGGTGTACAGCGGCAGCACCGCGTTGCCGGTGGAGAACACCGTCACGCCCACCTTGCCGAAGTTCCAGTCGCCCTCCAGCGACGCCTCCGTGGTGGGCGGTCCGCCCAGGCCGTCGTTGCGCGCCTCGGGGACGGGGCCGCCCGCGCCCAGGGTGATTTCGAACCGGGGGAACCAGGCCCAGCGGGCCTGATCATGGAGCGCCTGGAACTTGCGCAGCTCCGCGGTGGCCTCCGCCACGCGCGCGTCCTGCGTGCGCGCCCGCGCCACCAGCTGGGCCAGGGTGATGGGCCCTTTCGGGGCCCTCGCGCCTTCGGGGGTGCCCGGGGCCCGGGCCTCCTCCGGGGCGCCCGTGGGGGCACCGGGGCTGCGGTCGCCCCGCGCGCCGTCGCCCGAGCCGGGGGCGATGGGTGACGTGCCCAGGTCCTGGGCTTCCGGGGTGGCGGCGGCCGGCCTGGGCGTGCCGGTGGTGGCGCGCTGGGCGGCGTTGCCCGGCTCGGCGGCCTGGCCGGGATTCACCGCGGCGGGGCCTGGCAGCGGCGCTCGCGTGCCCGGCGTGGGGTTGGCGGCGGACGACCCGGTGCCGCTCGGTCC
>NZ_RAWK01000469.1 GCF_003612165.1 Corallococcus aberystwythensis
CCCCCCACCAACGGGGACTGACAGGCCGTCACACCGGCCCCCGCCCCCTTTTGACAATTTGTCCCGACGTCCTGTCCCGGCCGTCCTCCTGGCCGGGGCCCCGTCCTATTCCGAAATAATTTCAAGGACTTGGCCGTAAGTCGTGGGTTTGACGCCCGCCCAGCGATGGCACCTGCCTTGCTCAAGGTCCCATGTGGGGCTGGCTTTCTCCCGGAAGCGTGATGGAAACCTTCTTTCGCAAGTACTTCTGGAGCGTGAACCTGTTGTTCATCCTGCTCGTCGCCCTGCTGGCGGCGCGCACGGTGAACCTGTTCGTCGAATCCTCCATCTCCCCCGCGCCCGCGTCCGAGGCTCCCGCCCGCGTCGCGCAGCGCACCCACGCCGCGGACAGCGGCCTGGCCACCATCGACGCGGAGCGCCTGTCGCGCCTCACCGGCGTGAAGCTTCCCGCGGAAGAGGTCGCGGTGAAGGAGCCCACGACGCCGGAGTTCGACGCCAACGCCCCGCCGGCCAAGAGCGGCCTGCGCGTGAAGCTCTTGGGCACGCTCGTCGCGGCCAACCCGGACTGGTCCTTCGCGTCCATCCAGGACATGACCACGCAGCGCTCGCAGACGTACATGATCGGCAACAACCTGATGGGCGCCACGGTCATGGAGATCGAACGCGAGCGCGTCATCATCAACAACAACGGCCGGCGCGAGTTCATCGACGGGCAGCCCGGTGACGGCGCCGTCGCCGCCTACACCCCGCCCCCCGTGGCCACGCCCGCCGCCACCGCTCCCAACTCCCTGGGCAACGGCATCAAGTCCACGGGTGAGAACGAGTACGAAGTCCCCAAGGCCGAAATCGACAAGACGTTGAGCAACCTCAACGACGTGGCGATGCAGGCGCGCATCGTGCCGGCCTTCAAGGACGGCCAGGCGGTGGGCTTCAAGCTGTTCTCCATCCGCCCGGACAGCATCTATTCGAAGATCGGCGTCCAGAACGGTGACGTCATCCGCCGCATCAACGGCTTCGACATGAACAGCCCCGAGAAGGCGCTGGAGATCTACTCGAAGCTGAAGGACTCCTCCCGCATCGAGATCGAGATCGAGCGCAACGGCGCGCCGATCCGCAAATCCTACAACGTCCGTTAAACACCCCCGTCAAAGCGCCCGCTCCTCCATGAAGACGACGCTCCCGTCCTGGCTGCTCTGTCTGTGCCTCGCGCTCCCCGGCTTCGCGTGGGCACAGCGCCGTCCTACCCAGCCCGGTACCCCGGCCCCCGCTCCCGCGGCCCAGGGCGAACGTGACCGGACCATCACCCCGCAGGGCAACGGCACCGCCGCGCCCGCCGAAAGCCAGGGCCCCCGTCAGGTGCCCTCGTGCGAGCAGGCCCGGCGCAACGCGCGCTACGGCATCTACTTCGACAAGGTGGACATCGAGAAGCTCGTCCAGACCGTGTCGGACGCCACCTGCCGCACCTTCATCCTCCCGGAGAACGTGCGCGGGAAGATCTCCATCATCGGTCCGGAGAACGGCCGCGTGGAGGTGGACGCGGACTCGTTCTACTCCGCGTTCCTCGCCGCCCTGGACGCGAACGGCCTGGCCGTCTACCCGTACGGCCGCTTCCTGAAGATCGTCGACAAGCGCTCGGCGAAGCAGAACCCCATCCCGACCATCGTGGACGACGAGACTCCGTACACGACGAACGAGCAGATGGTCACCAAGCTGTTCAAGATCAAGTACGTGGAGGTGGAGCCGCTGCGCGGCGTCCTCCAGCAGCTCGTGTCCAAGGACGGCGACACCATCCCGTACCCGCCGGACACCATCATCGTCAACGACGTGGGCTCCAACATCCACCGCCTGGAGCGCCTGATCAACCAGCTGGACAGCCGCTCCTCCAGCGACGAGATGCGCATCATCCAGGTGCAGTACGCCACCGCGCAGGACGTGGCCAACACCATCCAGAAGCTCTTTGAAGCCAAGGCCGGCGCGGGCGGCCGCGCGGGCCAGCGCCCCGGCAACTTCACGCAAGGCCAGCCCGGCCAGCCTCCCCCCGGCGCGGAGGGCGTGGCCGGCGGCGGCACCGACACGGGCGGCGCGGCCACCCTGTCGCAGATCATCCCGGACGAGCGCACCAACAAGCTCATCATCGTCGCCAGCCCCGCCGCCTTCGGCCGCATCCAGGACCTGGTGCGCGAGGTGGACATCCCGTCCGGCAGCGGCAACAAGATCAACGTCTACCCGCTGGAGAACGCGAACTCGGAGGAGCTGGCCAGCACGCTCCAGTCGCTCGCGCAGGGCACCGCCAACCGCCCCCAGCGCGGCCCCATCCCGCAGCAGCCGCAGGGCCTGCCGCGCGCGCCCGCCCAGGCCGCGGAGCTCTTCAGCGGCGAGGTGAAGATCTCCGCCGACAAGGGCACCAACTCGCTGGTCATCGTCGCCAGCCAGGGCGACTACAAGAACATGGTCCAGATCATCCAGCAGCTGGATCAGCCGCGCCGCCAGGTGTTCGTGGAGGCGGTGATCATGGAAGTGAACCTGGACCGCAACAGCGAGTTCGGCATCAACTTCCACCAGGGCTTCAGCCTCAAGACGGACGACGGCGCCATCCCCGGCATCCTGGGCACCAACTACTCCGGTGGCTCCATCCCGCCGTCCTTCTCCCTGGCGAACCTGGCCAGCATGGGCGGCTTCCTCGCCGGCATCCAGGGCCCCGTCCTGCCGGAGCTCAAGGCGCTGGGCATCGACATCCCGGCCTTCGGCGTGGTGCTCAACGCCATGCAGCAGTCGTCCGACGTGAACGTGCTGTCCACGCCGCACCTGCTCACCAGCGACAACGAGGAGGCCGAAATCACGGTGGGCCAGAACGTGCCCTTCCAGTCCGGCTTCACCCCGTCCGCGCTGGGCAGCTCGCTCGGCGGCGCCGGCGCCGGCGCCAACGGCGGCATCAATCCGTCGCTGCTGGGTTCGCTGGGCGGCCTGGGGTCGCTGTACGCGCCCATCACCCGCCAGAACGTGGAGCTGAAGCTCACCGTCAAGCCGCAGATCAACGAGAGCGACTTCATCCGGCTCGTCATCACCGAGCAGACGGAGGAGATCGCCTCCTCCGACCCCGTCCTGGGCCCCACCACGTCGAAGCGCAGCGCCAAGACGACGGTCATCGCCAAGGACATGGAGACGGTGGTGATTGGCGGCATCATGCAGGACCGCACGCTGGAGTCCGTCTCCAAGGTGCCGGTGCTGGGTGACATCCCCCTGCTGGGCCACCTGTTCCGCGACACCACGCGCCGCAAGACGAAGACGAACCTGCTGCTCTTCCTGACGCCCTACATCATCCGGGGCCAGGAGGACTTCCGCCGCATCTTCGAGCGCAAGATGAAGGAGCGGCAGCAGTTCGTGGAGCAGTTCTACGGCCAGGTCCCCGGCTACGACGTCGCGGTGGACTTCAGCCGCAAGCCCGGCCCCCTGTCGCGCATGAACCAGTCCGTTATCAAAGAAGAGCAGCGGGTGGAGAACGGCGGCAGTGGCACGTCCAACGAG
>NZ_RAWK01000046.1 GCF_003612165.1 Corallococcus aberystwythensis
TGCCCTTCGCCTTCGAGCAGGCGCACACGCTCAACGCCGCGCTCAGCTACAAGTTCGGCAACAACTGGACCGTGGGCACGGTGGTGCACTTCAACACCGGCCGTCCGGAGACGGGGCAGATCACCTCCCAGACACAGCGCTGGGTGACGGACGGCAACGGCTCGACCGAATGGGTGCGGCAGGATCTGGACCGCACGCAGCGGCTGGCGCCGTTCTTCCGCGTGGACGCGCGCATCGCGAAGTCGTGGGCCTACCAGGACTTCACGCTGGATGCGTCGCTCGACGTGCTCAACATCTCCGCGCGGCAGGAGGTGGTGGCCTACGAGTACCGCTTCGAGGGCGGCGACTACGAGGGCTCTCCCCACAAGGACATCCGCCCCGTGCGCTCTCCCGTCCGCATCCCCGTCATCCTCCCCCTCTTCGGGCTCAAGGCGACCTACTGACATGCGACGCGCACTCGTCACCTCCCTGGGCCTCCTGGCCTTCGCCACCGCGGGATGCGAGCGCTATCCCGAGGACCCCATCTTCGCCTATGGCCGCGTGCTCCATCGGGACGGCACACCGCGCGCGGGCTTCGCGCTGCCCATCGAGCGCATGGAGGATGGGGACGACGTCTTCAAGCCGTTCAGCACCGCCACCACGGAGTCCTCCGGCGACTACACCCTCGAGCTGCTCTCCGGGGATGCCGTCATCGACAAGGTCTACTCGCGGAGCGTCCACCGGCTGCGGGCGACGTTGCCGTTGGAAGCGGACGGCAGCGGGACCTTCCTGTCGTTCTACATGCAGGACGACGTGGAGCTGCCCGCGCTCCAGCCCTGGGATGCCCATCCGCTCGTGGGCACCAGCGAACAGGGGCCCACCGTGGCCTTCCCGCCCGCGCCCCCGGTGCCCCCCCTGCCGGAGACGGCGCGGACGCTGGACCTGGTCACCGAGGACGGAGTTTTCGTGCCCCTCCTTCCCACGGACCCCGTGCCCCTGCTGTGGGTCACGGCCGGCGGCGGACTGCTCTGGCGTCAGGACGGCACGGTCTCCCCATGGACCCCCAGCCCGTACGTGCTGGAGGACTTCGCCGCGCCCCAGGTGCACCTGCGCGCGGCCAGCGTGGGCACGTGGCTGTTCTCCCCGCTGGGGGGCGAGTCCAGCTCCGTGGACTTCCGGCAGGAGTGGCGCACCGGCGCGGAGCCTCTGCCCCCGGGGACACTGCGCCCCTTGAGCCGCGGCGCGGCGTGCGAGCCGTCCTTCCCGGAGGTCTGTCCATGGACGGATGGCCTGCTCACGCCGGTGGACTTCTTCGAGAAGGAGACCGACCCGCGGGCCTTCGGCGTCGTCATCACGCTGCCCCAGCCGGGCCTGCCCCGCCGCGCGGTGGTGCGTGGGTTGAAGTTCCTGCAGGGTGGGGGTGGCAAGGATTGGCTCGTGCTGGAGGGCAGCGCGGATGGAGAGCAATGGCAACCGCTGGCGCGCGTCCTGCTGCGGGACATGAGCCCGCTGGAGCGCAACCTGCGCGACGCGCGGTTCGGCTTCTACACCGAGGCGGCCGGAGGGGATTCTCCCTTTGGAGACGGACGGCTGGACCTGGGCGTCCAGGAGCCGGTCTTCCAGGATGTGCCCCTCTCCGGCACCGGGCCCGTGCGCTTCGTGCGGCTGTCCGTGGAAACCCTTGCCTACGGCGGCACGCCCCAGCCCGCCGAGTTCTATACCCTCTCCGAGGTGTCCCTCTTTGAATGAGCTTCAACGCGGGCTCATGGCCGTCTCATTGCCCAGCGGTGCCAGTGCTCCAAAGCACCTGCCCTTGCGGCGAGGAGATGACCATGTTGCCGTCGTTCTGGAGCACCAGCTTGGAGCCCGGGTTTCCATAGGTGTTGGTGTGCCAGATGGGCCGCCCGAGGCCGGAGTAGATCACCAGGTTGCCGTCGCTCTGCATGTACGTGCCGTAGCCCGCGTTCCCCCCGGTGCCGGAAGACCACGTGGTGACGTGGGTGGACCCGCTGGGCCCCGGGGTCATCTTGACCAGCCGCAGGCCGCCGTCCACCAGGTGCTGGAGGTAGTGCCAACTGTCGCAGGACCAGAGCACCTGCCCCCGGTCCAGTCCCTTGCCGGCGGGCAGCTGGCCGCACCCCGCCGGGGCGCTCGCGCTGGCCCAGACGCGGCTGCCGTAGAACTGGGCCGCCCCCTCCACGTCGCTCGAGGACGGCTGCGTGGTGTTGGTCCCGCCGCAGAAGGGGTAGTTCATGATGGAGCCGGCGTCGGAGGGCGTGACGGCGAGCCAGGATCCTCCGAAGTCGTCGGCGCACGCGCCGGTCCGGACGAACTCGTGGACGAAGCCGAGCGCATGCCCCAGTTCGTGCGCCAGGAGCCCTGACAGCAGGGGCCAGCCGTTGCCGCTGACGAACGCCATGTTCGAGATATAGAGCGTGCGATGCTCGCGAGCACTGCGAGGCATGAATGCCTTCGCAAGGACGGTCGTGCTGGTGAAGGGGGCGACGTTGAAGACGACGCTCCCATTCGTGTTGGTGCAGTTGGCGTCCTGATCCGGGCGATAGACGAACTGGATGGACGCCTGCGCGCCCCACGCGGCCCCCGCCGTGTTCAGGGCGTTGACGACGTTTTGCTTTTGCCCGTTGAAGTCATTGCTGACGCAATAGGTCAGGTTGAGCTGTTGTCCGTTCTGCCAGACATTCTCCTCGATCTGGCTGTAACGGGCGACGGTCAGGGCCCCGCCGGGCGGGTACAGCCGCTCCCAGGCCTGCCTCAGTTCCTCCATGTCCCGGGCCGGCATGTCGCCGTCGTAGATGTACCCTCCCAGCGGGCCCTGCTCGACGGTGCCGAGAAACGCCTCGAACGTCATGGCCGGCCCGGAGGTCCGGAGCGTGTCGTTGTCGTGCGCCGCGTCCGGAGCGTCGCCGCAGCCTCCGCAGACCAGGGTCATTGCAATCGCGGCGCGTACCAGGGGCATGGAATTCTTCATCGATTGGATCCTCCGCTTCACTCTGTTGAGGGAGGAGTCCACGACGGGGAAAACGATGCAGGACTGTCTTCACTACGAGGAATCCCGTACCCGGGATGGGGGTCTGGACATTCAAATCAATCCATGTCCTTTCTATAAAGGCATGCGTCAAATCCTGGCGCATTGAGAGGATTGAATGAGATTGCTTGGTCACGAGGCATGCAGCCGTGCTGTCCTGAAGCCCCTGGTGGTCATGCTGCTGACGGTGTCGTCCGCCGTCGCGGCGAGCCCCGCGCGCCTTGATGAAGGTCTGATGCGCCTCAAGCAGCAGCCATCTGGCTCCGCGGCGATGGCGCCGGCCAAGAGCATCGAGGCACCCAGGATCTCCCGTGACGCGCTTCCGCGCGGCTTCACTCCAGGCGGTGGAATGGGCCTGCAAGGTCCGAACACCGACCCGGGCACCGCCCAGTACCTCGACCTGAACACGCAGTGGAGTGACACGCTGGACACCCAGGGCGCGCAGGGCTGGTACTACGTCTACGTCCCCGCCAATGGGAAGGTCACCGCCTTCCTGCAGACCGTCGGCAACACCAGCGTCGACTACGACCTGTACCTGTATAAGTTCAATCCGCTGGACGGCACCCTGACGCTCCAGGCGCAGTCCTTCTATGGCCCCGCGCACTACGAGCAGGCCAGCACCACCGCGACCGCGGGTGACTACTACTTCATCATGGTGAATGCGTACCAGGGCGCGGATCCGGTCAATCCGTACACGCTGGCCGTGCTGTCCTCCAATACGCCCGACAGCGACGAGCCGGATGACAACCCCTGGCAGGCGAAGAGCCTCAGCACGGCGGTCAGCGTGACGCGCACCCTGGACAATGCCTTTGACGAGGACTGGCGTGTCCTCACCGTCACGCAGCAGAATACCTATGCGTTTTCACTGAACACGGCGGCCACGGGGACGTACCAGGTGCAGATCTTCTCGAACCCCAATGGGGCTCCCGCCGCGACCGTCAGCAAGAATACCCAGGCCAACTACCAGCTTCCGGCAGGCACCTGGTATGTGCGGGTGCTCTCGCTCGACACGGTGACTCCGGGGACGTCCTACACCCTGCGCATCGGTTCCGCGGGGAGCGCGATAACCCTGAGCAGCGTCACCACCGATGGCGGCAATGGGGGCTATCTCAACTATGGCTACGGAGACGCCTGGCGCGTGTACCGGACGGCCACGGTCAGCGGACGCGTCGTCGACCAGTTCGGCAATGGTGTTCCGAATGCCCCGGTCACCGTCGTGGTCTATACCCCCAGCACCTATCAATCGCAGTCGCAGGTCAGCGGGGTCAGCCAGGCCAACGGCTACTTCTCCGTCTACGTCAACCTTCCGGCGGCCGCAGGCAGGAAGAGCTATGACAACGGCATCAGCATGCACTACTACGACCTGGCCTCCGTCGGCATGCAGGCGGACCTCGCGAGCTCCAGCTCCCTGCTCTACCACTTCGCCTACTCCATCTATCAACCGCACTGACGCGGGGCCGGAGTCCTTGAAGTGAGAGGGGAGGCGGCCCGTCTGCCGCCTTCCCCTGTTGGGCCCGCGGGTCAGCGGTAGTAGGGCGAGAGCGCGCTGGTGATGCGCGCCAGCAGGTCCTCGGCCTGCAACCGCTCCTCCCCCGTGAGTGACGGGAGCTGCGCGGTGAGCGTGTCGCGGGCCTCGCGCAGCGCCGAGTACGCGGACAGCGTCTGGAATTGCTTCAGGATGTCCACCATGGCGCGCCGCGCCGCGTAGCCGCGCACTCCGTCCACGTTGAGCAGGATGCCGCGCACGTCAGCCATCACCGGCGCCGTGAACTGCGGCGTGGTGGGCGCATCCGCGGTGAAGATGCCGCCGCGCGACGCCACCGGATCCAGGTAGAGGCGCGCGAGGACGCGGCGGGCGAGCTCATCCGCGCGGGAGGCGTAGACCGCGGGCGCGCCCGGAGGCACGACGAGCGGCGGCCGCACCTGGGCCAGGATGTCCTGGTACGCCCGCACCTGCTCCGTCCCGGCCCGCACGAAGCCCAGGACCTGATTGGTGCGGCTGCTGAGGGTGAGGTTGAGTCTGTTGGTGACCGCGGCCGTGGTGAGGAAGCTCTGTGCGTAGACGTTGAAGTCCGCCAGCGTGAAGCTGAACGGGTCGTTCGTGCTGTCTCTGATGGCGCAGCGCGGGTCGGTGAACCGGTCCTGGTCCGTGCAGAACTCCCAGGTGGGAAGCTGGGTGTCCAGCCCGTAGAGGTAGCGCACCGCCTGCACGTCATAGGGGCCCGGCGCGCTGTCCATGATGGAGTCCTCGTCCACGAGGTAGTCCATCACGGAGCTGCTGCGCAGGCCCGTGGGCGTGCCGTCATACGCGAGCGAGCCGGCGAAGTTGTGGCGCAGGCCCAGCGTGTGGCCAATCTCATGCAACACCACGTGCGTGAGGTAGGCCTCCACCTTCTGCTTCTTCGTCTGGGGCGTGAGCGCCGTCAGCGACGACGCGAGGCCGGCCTCCGGGTCGCCGAAGCGATCGAGGACGTTCAGGTCGCACAGCGACTCCGCCTTCATCCCGGACCAGGACAGGCTCACGGGCGGGCGCGTCCGTGCCCGTGCGGCGGCGAACGCACCGGGGTCGCTCTCGAAGCGCTCGTCCCCGAGCACCAGCCACAAGGCCGGCAGGTAGACGCTGGCGCCGCGCACTTCGCTGGTGTTGGGGTTGATGCGGAAGTTCGCGAAGGCGAAGGGCACGCCCTCGTCCGGGTCGAAGATGAGGACGTTCTTGTCGTCATCCGCGTAGTCGAGCCCCGCGCCGCCCACCGTGGCCTCCAGGACCTTGAAGCCGAATGCCTGGTTCCACCCCTCCACGCCGCGCTTGATGGCGCCCGTCAGGTCATAGGCCTGGAAGCGCGGGTCGGCCTGGATCGAGTTCACGGTGGGGGTGATGAACCAGCGGATGGGCTTCATCCCGGGGTGGATGTTCCACTTCACCGCCGGGGTGTCCGTCCAGCCACCGGAGTTGGTGATGAAGCTGGGCGCTCCCGCGAAGTAGAGCGTCTGCTCGGGCATGGCCGTGGGCGTGTAGCCGGGCCCCTCCTTGTAGCGGCGCAGGGCGAGGCCGAGCGTGCCGGAGAGGCGGTAGCCATTGGGCTCCAGGTACTCCACGGCGAACGGGTCGGACACCTCCGAGTAGCCCGTGAAGACCTGCTCGAAGGCAATCCCGTCCGTGACGGGGTGGAAGCGCTGCGCGAAGCTCAGCTCCGTCTGGAAGCGCGTGGTGCGGGCGAGGAAGTCCCCCATCACGCCGAAACGGTTGAGCCCCGCCGACGGGTCGATGAGCACGTACTGGCCGGCGTTGCGCAGGCGGTTGAAGGGGCCGTAGTCGGTGACGACGGGGTAGGCCTCCACCAGCACCTGGGGGTCGAACACGTCGCTGAGCTTCTTGCGGCCGTCCACATCCAGCACGAAGAGCCGGCCGTTCTGCTCCTGGAATGAGACCACCCGCGTGCCCATCGAACTGGCAGCGCCGGCGTCCACCCCACTGGGATGGAGTTGCTTGAGGAACGCGGACAGGAACCACTTCTGGCCCAGCTCACTGCGCTTGATGGCCAGGTAGAAGTGGGTGCCCGCGTCCTCCACGATGCCGGACAGGCGCTGCTCCACCTGCTGGCGCTGCTCCGTGCTCGTGGCCCGGGGCACCGCCACGAAGGCGTCCTCCAGGCTCACGGCCAGCGAGGCTTCGGGGGCTTCCGTTCCGGTCACGGGCCCGGTGGTGTCACAGCCGCCGCCCGTCAACATCACCACCAGCGACGCGGCGCCCCACCAGCGGCGCCGCGAAGACCACGTCCGTCCAAGCATCGAATCACTCCAGGGGGGTGGGGCGGCATCGCGCCGCCGCTGCGCTGGAGGAAGTGCATTTCGGGAGTGGCGTATCGGGAGGACCCCAGGCTCCGGAAGATGCCCTCCGCCACGCAATGACCTTCAGCCCGGGCGATATGCCGGCCTGGTTCTCCCCTTGCGCGCGGCGCTGGCTGCCCATCGCTCAGGCGCGGACCATGCCCCCGTGCCGCAGGGGCCGCTGCCGCCGGCTGCGCCGCGCGAGGAGCCACGCAATCGGGAAGAGGACGGCGAACCCGACCAGCGAGGAGACGACGACCATCACTTCTGCGTTCTGATCCCCCACCCCCTGGGTGGCCACCACCATCGCCGCGGCGATGTTGCGTTGCCCGGTGCCCAGCCCCAACACCACGTGTCCTCCGCGGTACTCGCGGCCGAAGACCCAGCCGATGCCGAAGGCGCCTGGAATCAGGAGCAGCGGGGCGAGGATGGCGCCTGTGTGGATGATGCGCACGACGCCCCCGAAGTTGGCCACAAGGGTTGCGGCGACCAGCACGGCCAACGCCACCATGGCGAGCTTGCCCAACCCGGGCCGGAGCCGCTCCGCCAGCGTCGGGTGCCGGGCCCGGACGTAGAGCCCTGCGCACAGGGGAAGAATCATCGACCAGAGCAGCGGCAACGCGATTGCCGCCGGACGCACCCTCACGTCCGGCACCAACAGCGGGACCACCAGGGGCATGTAGAGGACGGTGGCCAGCATGAGGAGCACCGTCAGTGACGCGCTCAACGGCATGTTGCCGCCCGCGACCGCGGTGAGCCTCATGAGGAAGAGAGCGCCCGCCCCCGTGCCGATGAGCATGAAGCCCGTGGCATAGGAGCTGTCCAGGGGCACCACCTGCACCACGCCGTACGCAAGCAGTGGGACGAGGACGAAGTTCGCCACCAGCGCACGGATGGCCCCACGCGCGTCGAGCAGCGGACTCAATATGTCGCGGAGCGTGTGGCCCAGTCCGACGGCGAGCATGGTGCATACGGAGAACACCAGGATCCCGATGCTCGACAGCGCCTGAAGGAGCCCGGCCATCATGGGTTGAAGGTCACGGTGCCCGCACGAAACGGCAAGCCTTCCGGGACGACCGCGCAACCGGCCTGCCAGGCAAGGACCGGCCTGCGCGCCCCGCGTGTGCGTCACACGGGCGGAGGTCCGAGCAGAGCGCGCGGCTTGCGGTTCCGTTCATCGTCCTCATCTCTCGGGTGGAGGCACGCGGCGATGGCGAAGAAGAAGGGGCGGACGCCGAAACGGATTGAGCGGGACAGCTATCCGAGGCCCGAGCACCGCTTCCCGAATGCGAAGATCGGGATGACCTGGAAGGACTCGGAGCCAGACTCCCCTGGCTTCCAGCGGGCGCCGCCGGGCGCGCCGAACATCGTGCTCGTGCTGCTGGACGACGTGGGCTACGCGTGGCCGAGCAGCTACGGCGGGCTCGTGCGCATGCCCACCTCGGAGCGGCTGGCGAGGGAGGGCCTCACCTACTGCCAGTTCCACACCACCGCGCTCTGCGCGCCCACACGGGCGGCGCTGCTCACCGGCCGCAACCACCACTCGGCCTCCTTCGGGGTGGTGGGGGAGATGGCCACCGGCTACCCGGGCTACAGCGGAATCCTGTCGCGGAGCTGCGCGACCATCGCGGAGGTGCTTGCCCCCAACGGCTACGCCACCGGCTGGTGGGGAAAGAACCACACCACTCCGCTGAACCAGGCCTCCGCCGCGGGGCCCTTCACGCACTGGCCCACCCGGCGCGGCTTCGACTACTTCTATGGGTTCCTCGGCGGAGGGACGGATCAGTTCTACCCGGCGCTCTACCGCGACACGACCCCCGTCCATCCCACGCGCACGCCGGAACAGGGCTACCAGCTCACCCGGGACCTCGCGGACGACTGCATCGCCTGGATGCGAACGCAGAAGGCCATCGCCCCGGAGCGACCGTTCTTCGTGCACTTCGCCCCCGCCGCGGCGCACGGCCCCCACCAGCCGCCCCTCGACTGGCGCGGGCGCAACGCCGGCCGCTTCGACATGGGCTGGGACCGCTACCGCGAAGTCGTCTACCAGCGGCAGCTCGAGCTGGGCGTCATCGCCCCGGGCACGAGGCTGACCTCCCGGCCCAAGGAGCTGCCGGCCTGGGACAGCTTCGATGCCGAGGCGCAGGCGCTGCTCCGCCTCCAGGCGGAGAACTACGCGGACTACCTCGAGCACTGCGACCACGAAGTGGGCCGGCTGGTCCACGCCCTCGAGGAACTGGGCGAGTTCGAGAACACGCTCTTCCTCTACATCCTCGGCGACAACGGCTCGAGCGCGGAGGGATCGCTGACCGGGACCCCCAACGAAACCGCCACCATGCAGGGCATTGAGCCGCCCATCGAGGCAAGTCTCGCGCGGATGGGGGAGTGGGGGCTGCCAGGAACCACGCCGCATTACGCGGTGGGCTGGGCCTGGGCCGGGGACACCCCGTTCCAGTGGATGAAGCAGGTGGCGTCCCATTTCGGGGGCACCCGTAACGGGATGATTGTGAGCTGGCCCGCGTGGATCGCGGACAAGGGCCAGAAGCGCTTCCAGTTCCACCACGTCGTCGACGTCGTTCCCACCCTCCTCGAGGCCGTCGGGATCCGCGAGCCGGTCAGCGTCGACGGCGTGCCGCAGAAGCCGCTGGAAGGCGTGAGCATGGCGTACACCTTCGACCGGGCCCACGCGGAGGCGAAGAGCCCGCGCACCACGCAGTACTTCGAGATGCTGGGCAACCGCGCGCTCTATCACGACGGCTGGACTGCCTGCTGCCGTCACGGGCGGCTGCCCTGGGTCACCCGGGGCAGTGCCAGCTTCGATGAGGACACCTGGGAGCTGTACCACCTGGATGAGGACTTCAGTCAGTCCGAGGACCTGGCGGCCCGCTACCCCCAGAAGCTGCGCGAGCTTCAAGACCTGTTCCTGCTGGAAGCGGCGAAGCACGACGTGTTTCCGCTGGATGATCGCTTCGCGGAGCGGGCGGATGTGAGCTTGCGGCCGGGCTTCTTCGCCGGCCGCAGGCGGCTGACCCTCTATCCGGGCATGGTGCGTCTGCCGGAGAGCAGCGGTCTCACGCTGGCGAACGTCGATCATGCCATCACCCTCCACGCGCGGCTTCCCGTGAAGGGCGCCGAGGGTGTGCTGGTGTGCCTGGGCGGAGATACCGCGGGATGGAGCCTGTTCGTGGAGGACGGGCGGCTGCGCTATCACTACAACTGGTTCGGGTTCGAGCGCTTCGACGTCCTCTCAAGGACAGCGCTGCCCGGCGGCGAGGCTGAGCTTCGGATGGAGTTCACCTGTGAGACGCCGGGGACTCCAGGAGGGCCGGCCGTGGTGCGGCTCTTCTGCAACGGCGCCGCGGTGGGGGAGGGGCGGATTGCCAGGCAGGTGCCCGGGTACTTCGGCCTCGGTGAGACGCTCGATGTCGGAGAGGACACGTTGTCCCCGGTCTGGCCCGGCTATCGCGACCGGTTGCCCTTCCGTTTCAACGGGACCATCGACCGGGTGGAGTTCGAGCTGGGCGAGGCCGCGCCACGCAGCATGGCGGAGCTGATCGAGGAACAGCTCCATCAGGATTGAGGCTTCACGGTGGAAGGACTCGGCTTCGATTTGAGCATGTTGCTGCGCCTCGCGCTGGCCTTCGTGCTGGGGCTGCCCGTGGGT
Source organism: Corallococcus aberystwythensis (assembly GCF_003612165.1). Taxonomy (GTDB): domain Bacteria; phylum Myxococcota; class Myxococcia; order Myxococcales; family Myxococcaceae; genus Corallococcus; species Corallococcus aberystwythensis. The sequence continues at coordinate 10,518 of NZ_RAWK01000046.1, forward strand.
TGGGAGCGGGACCACCGGGCGCTCTCGCCCGGACTGCGCACGTTTCCGCTCGTCGGCATGGGAGCGTGTGCATTCCTGCTCATCGGCCAGCATGCCTTCCCCGGCGAGGCGCGCGCTCAGGGCTATGTCTTTCAGGCCGTGTTGAGCGGCATTGGTTTCATTGGAGGCGGTGTCATCGTCAAGGGCAGGGGAGAGATCCAGGGGATCGCGACCGCCGTGAGCATCTGGATCACCGCCGCGGTCGGAGCTGCTGTCGCCTATCGGCTCTATTGGCTCGGGGCGGTTCTGTCGCTCACGACCGTGGCTGCACTGCAGCTGCTCAAGCCGTTCAAGGAACACACCTGACTTCAGTGTCCCCGACAGGATTCGAATCCACGGAGGAGAGGTGCCCTAAACCCGCGATGGCACGCGCCTTTCGAGAAATCGCGAGTGAATCGGTGCACGTCGAGCCCACGGGGCAGTTCCCGCCAGTCCCGGCTGTCACCCGAAGTCCCCTCCTCCCCGCCACCCGCTGCCGGCCACCGTGTCACTGCTGGATACGTGCTGAGCCCAGAGCGCGCTTCCTGTGTCATGGAGTCATGCTCCCGGTGTATTGTTCGTGCATATGCACTGGCACTTGCACCTGAAGCGCGCGGCCCTGCTGGCTGTGCTCTTCGCGGCGTTCGGGCTCACCGGAGTCGACGCGCACGCACAACAATGTGGCCCCGAAGCACCTCCCCCCGCCGTCCCTCTCAATGACCAGATGAGCGGCACGCGGGTCTTGCGCCGCCTCGTCCTCGGTCTCACGGGGACGACGCCCACCGTCGAGCAGTACGAGGCGATGGCGGCCGCGACCACGCCCGAGGCGCGGGAATCCATCCTGCGCTCCATGCTCGAGGCCGCGCTCGCCTCGCCGAAGTTCTACGAGCGGATGGTGAACTTCGGCCACGAGTGGCTCGCGGTGGGCGCATACACCACCGGCGCGGCGGGTGACGCCTACCAGGGCGACATGTCCGGCCACCTCTTCAAGTGCGACGCCAACACCGCGCACGCGGGCGCGTACTACGCCGTGCACGAGTTCGGCGATTCGAAGGACCCGGCCAGGCAGTGCCAGGACCAGGACGCCGACGGCAACCCCGCCGTGCCCGAGGTGCACCAGGTGGAGCCCTGGTGGGCGCCGGGCACCACCGTCACCGTGCTCGGCAAGGCCGGCTCCGACGTCACCCAGGTCACCGACAGCAAGGGCCAGCCGGTCGACTGCGGCCTCGCGAACGGCGGCTACTACGACCCCATGCTGCCCCCCGCGTGCGGCTGCGGCCCGAACCTGGTGTGGTGCAGCCCGCTCTTTGGCCTCCATAGCAACAGCAACTACGACTTCGGCATGCAGCGCCGGCACCCCTACGAGGAGCCCGCGCGCCTCTTCGCGCACCTCGCGTGGCACGACCGGCCACTCTCGGACCTCATCCTCGGGAACTACTCGGTCGGCACCAACTGGCTGCGCGCGCTGTACGTGCGCTTCGGCCGGCAGATGGGCAACGGCGCGCTGGACAAGAACACCACGTGGTGGCGTCCCGACGCGGACAACGCGCCGCGCGACCCGCTGCACCCCACGCCGGATGATCCGCAGGCGTGGCGCGAGTTCGTGGTCGAGGACCTGGAGCCCTTCCACCTCGCGCTCACCCCGAACCGGGCGCGCTCCGGCAGCATCGACCGCACCTACCGCTTCGACCCACGCACCACGACCGACGCGCCCCAGGGCATCCCCACCGCGGGCGTGCTCACCATGATCGGCTCGCTGTCGTCCTTCCCGCGCGAGCGCGTCCGGGCCGCGCGCTTCCTCGAGATGTTCGCCTGCCAGAGCTTCTCGCCACCGCCCGCGGACGTGCACTTCCCGCCCCTGGAGGTGGACCCCGGCACCGGCGGCACGTGCCTGCACTGCCACCGGACGCTCGACCCCGCGGCCATCTCCTTCAAGCGCTGGGACTTCAACCCGGCCCAGAGCTCCTACGTCCCGTGGCCCTTCATGCCGGGCGTGGGCCGCTACCGCATCACCAAGGAGTGGCTGTCCGGGCAGTACCCGTACATCGGCACCTCACCGGGCTACCGCTGGAAGAACGCGTTCGTCCCCAACACCATCCTCACGCCCGTCACCCCCGAGCAGGTGAAGGCCAACCCCGAGGCGGTGCTGCTCGACACGATGCCCGACACGTACACGCTGCTCGGCGAGCACGGCGACGGCACCATGGGCCCGCTCGGCTTCGGGAAGCTCGTCGTGCGCTCCGGCGAGTTCGACCGCTGCGTCGCGCGCAAGATGTATTCGATGTTCATCGGCCGCGACCTGAACCCGGCCACGGAGAAGGGCTTCATCGACAAGCTCGCGCGGGAGTTCGTCGCGGGCGACCGGAAGCTGAAACCCTTCATCCGATACCTCTTCGAACAGCCCGAGCTGCGGAGGGGCCTGTGATGAACACGTTGCGTTCGACCCTGATGGGCGCCGCGCTGGCCGCGGTCGCGCTCCTCGCCGTGAGCTGCGTCGGGAAGATCTCGGACGCTCCCGGTGACTCCACGGAGGACCCGGGCGGCGACAGCTGCGCGGCCGTGAGCAAGAACGACGAGATCCGTCTCGCGCTCGCGCCCGCGTGCCAGGGCTGCCACCTCACCGGCAACAAGCCCTTCTTCGCCTCGCTCACCGCCTTCGAGAGCGGGCTCGTCTACAACGAGAAGTACGTGAAGCGCGGCGACCCCGGGAACAGCATGCTCATCCAGATGCTGAACGGCGTGGCCCCCGGCAGCTATCCCCAGATGCCGCCCGGGCAGCCGTACAACGAGCTCATCAGCAACGGCCGCGTCACGCTGACCATCGCGCAGGTGGAGGACTGGATCCGGAACCTGCCGGCCACGCCCGCGCAACTGGAGGCCCCCGTGGCCGAGGAGTTCAGCGTCCGCCGGCTCACCGCCGAGGAGATGATCATCAGCCTGATGGAGCAGCTCGGGCTCACCCTCGAGGACTTCGTCAGCACCACCGACTCCAACTGGCGCAACAAGCCGTACGTGGCGAACGGCGGCAAGTTCTTCATCTGGCCCGGGGACTGGGCCCCCGGCATCTCGGGCGAGTACGTCTCCGACTCGCGCAGCGTCGAGCGCTTCGAGGCGCTCGGCGGCGGCAATTCGCTCCTGTACCGCAAGCGGGACGTGGGCTTCGGTCCGTCCGCCGCGCAGACGCTGGTGCAGATGTCCCAGGCGTGGTGCGCGCGTGCCGTGGACAAGAAAAACAACCCGGCAGTGCTGCGCTACGTGACGCTCGCCGACACCTCCAAGAGCAACCCGGACGCGGTGCAGAAGAACCTGCGCTCGCTCTCCCTGCGCATGCTCGGCCAGCCGCCCTCGGACGCGGAGGCCCAGGCGCTGTACGAGCAGGTCTACCTGCCGCTGGAGGCGCAGAACACGCGCCTCGCCTGGATTGGCGTCTGCGCGGCGCTCATCCGTCACCCGATGTGGATCACCTACTGAGCGAGGACACCATGCCGAACACCTCTCGTCGCACCCTGCTCAAGTGGGCCCTCGGCGCGGGACAGCTCGCGCTCCTCGATCGCGCGGGGCTCCTCGGTTCAAGCACCGCGCACGCCTCGGACGTCGACGTCCCCTCGCGCCTCGTGGTGCTCTACATCCCCGGCGGCTACCGGCCGGCGTACTACTTCACCCCGATGGAGGACGCGGACATCCCGCTCTGCGTCCCCACGCCCTCCAACCACAGCGGCGAGCCCGTCTTCTTCCAGGCGAACCAGCTGGTGAACCTCGCGCCTCCGAACGGCTCCTACAAGCCGCTGCGGACGTGGCAGTCGTGGAACCCCGCCGACCCGGCCGCGCGCGGCACCTACAGCCCGCTCATGTACGGCTACACGCACTTCGCGCTGGCGGATCAGCTCAGCGTGCTGCACGGCATCGACCAGGGCACCAACGACCACTCGAGCGCGTTCATCTCCTCGATGTGCGGTGTCGCCGGCGCGGACTACCGGGCGCCCGCTGTGCACTCGGTCATCGCGAACCACCTGTACGAGAAGTACCGCGAGAGCCGGCCGCTGCCCTTCGTCGTCGTCACCGGAGAGCGCGGCACGCCGGTGGGCATGGGGCTGCCCTCCCACGCCTCGCCCCTGCGCGTGCCGTCCATCGAGGCGCTCAAGCCGATGCTCTCGGCGAAGCCCTCTGACAACCCGTGGTGGACGGGGCTCGACGCGCGCACCGAGGCGCCCGAGCTGGACGCGCGCGGGAAGCCCACCGGGGGCAACCTGAAGACGACGGCCATCGAGCGCTTCTCGCTGACGCGCGCCCAGCAGCTCCTGGGCCGCTCGACGGCGAAGGTGGACAACTACCTGGAGGGGCTGCACGGCTCGCTGTCATCGGTGTCGCGCGTGCTCGCGACGGACGTCGTGTCCGTACTGGAGAAGACCAAGGGCATCGAGATGATGACCTCGAACCGCCCCGCGTACCTGTCGAGCTACCTGTCCAACCAGTCGTTCACGTACACCTTCGGCCTCGCGAACTTCCACCTCACGGGGCTCGACCCGCGCATGGACCTGGCGCTGCGCCTGCTCAAGGCGGACCTCAGCACCTCGGTGCACGTCTCGCTGCAGCAGGACTTCGACACGCACAGCGGCCTGGGCCATGGCTTCAGCTGCGCGCACGGCCGCGGGATGATGGACAACGTCGCGCGCTTCCTCGGCGAGCTCAAGGCCGCGCCCGCGCCCGGCAAGCCCGGCAAGACGCTGCTCGACGACACGCTCGTGCTGGTGATGAGCGAGTTCGGCCGGAGCTGGGCCTCGCGGAGCAGCGACGGCAGCTACTACCTGCCGGACGATCACCACCCCTACACGTCCATCTGCTTCGCGGGCGGGAACGTGGCGGGGAACCGGCAGGTGGGCTCGTACACCCCGCGCGGGCTCGGTGTCCCGGTGGACATCATCGAGGAGAACGGCCAGGCCTCGAAGCGCGTGCCCCGCTCCGCGGACGCGGTGACGACCGCGCTGCGCATCCTGGGCATGGAGGCGCACGAGTTCTTCATCCCCGGCGGCTACGGCGAGGTCGTGGGGCTCCGGAAGGCGTAGTCCCGACCGGGCGAGTGGATGGCCCAGGGTGCAGGGAAAGCACCCTGGGCGTTATTTCTGGTTGATTATGTTGCCCTGGGGTGCCCCTCCCAGCGCCGTTCCCCGGCGTTCAGAAGGAGGACGGCACCCCGCGGCAGGCAGGGCCTGGAGCGGCTGTGCCGCTAAGGGGCGCGGGACATCGCCGTGCCGCCAGTGGCTCCAGGCCCGGGGTGAAGCGGCCCTACGCATCCGTGAGTTGGCCGGACTCGTCGGGCCCGTGGCTACTGCGCGACGCAGCCGGGCTGCGTGATGACGCAATGGCTGTTGGCCTCGCTGACACAGATGCTGTCCCAGGCCGAGTTGCAGCAGAACGGATCGATCGTGCACACCTTGTTCGCGCAGGTGCCGCAGCTATTGCTCAGCGCGGTGCCAGACGTGCACACGTTGTGGGAGCAGGAGGCGGGAGCGCCCGTTCCACAGACGTTGTTGGTGCACGTCAGCCCCGAGCCACAGGTGCCGCAGCTCAGCGTGCCGCCACAGCCGTTGGAAAGGGTGCCGCAGTTCTTGCCCTGCGCGGCGCACGTCGTCGGCGTGCACGGCGGAGGGGACAGGTCGAACTTCTCGATGCTGCCCAGCGGCACCATGGAGCCCGTGCTGCTGGTGCCCGTTCCTCCCAGGAACAGGACGCGGCCGTCCGGCAGCGCGACGGTGGGATGGTTCCTGCGCGACTGCGCGAGCGACCCCACCGTGCCCCAGGTGCCGGTGGTGGGCGTGTACAGCTCCACCGTGGTGTTGTTGTAGGAGCCACCGGCCAGGACGATGGTGCCGTTGGGGCGCATGACGGACGGCGCGGAGAAGTGCTGGACCGCCGTGTTCCCGGTGTTCGTCCAGACGTTGGTGGCCGGGTCGTACGCCTCCGTCATCTGCTCGGTGCCGACGGCGAGCGCCTTCCCGTTGGAGAGCAGGTGGAGGGTGTGGTCACCGCGGGCGTAGTTCATCGACGCCACGACCGTCCAGGTGCCCGTGGAGGGCGTCCAGAGCTGGGCGAGGCTGGTGGTGGAGCCGCCGCCCGAAAGGAGCACGCGCCCATCCGCGAGCCGCACCGCGGAGTGGAAGCCCATCGCGGAGGGGAGCGAGCCCGTGGCGGTCCAGGTGTTCGCGACCGGATCGTAGATGTGCGCCGACGTGCCGCCCGACGCACCGCCCACGCCGCCCACCACCAGCACCCGCCCGTCCGAGAGCAGCGTGGCGCTGTGTCCGTAGCTGATGCGGGGCAGGGGGGCCACGGTGGTCCAGGTGTTCGTGGCGGGCTGATAGCGCTCGACCGAGGACAGGATGGCGCTCGGCCCGATGCCGGCCACGATGAGCACGCTGCCGTCCTGCAACAGCGTGGCGGTATGCGAGCGGCGCGCGAAGTTCAGCGAGGGACCGGCGCTCGACGTGGCGGTGGCCGGGTCATACAGCTCCGTGGTCGCGGTCTCCGTGGGAGTCCCGCCGCCCACCACCAGCACCTTGCCATTGGAGAGCAGCGTGGCGGTGTGTTGATAACGCGCCGTCAGCAGGGAGCCAGCGGGATACACGGTGAGCGCGGAGGACTGGGACGCCTCGACGGCGGGTGCCTCCGTCTCCACGGGCTCGACTTCGGGGCTGCACGCGAAACAGAGAAACAGGGGAACAACAACCAATGCCTTCCAAGACGACAGGGACATGCGGTGCTCCTGGGGGGGGAGCTCGCGAGCATTACAAGGGTGTCTGACGCCAATCGAAATCGAGCCCCGGGTCCGAGAGGGCATGTCAGACCGGTGATGTGCAATCTCCCCGGCGGGGGCGAGCGGCTCTGGGGCAGGCGGACCCCTCTGACCCGCAGCGCCACGACATGGAACCTTGGAGGCTTGGGACTTGGAAACCCCTGGACGCAGATTCGGAAGCGCAGTGGTCATCGGCGGCAGCATGGCGGGGCTCCTGAGCGCGCGGGTGCTCGCGGACCACTTCGACAAGGTGACGCTGGTGGAGCGGGATGTCCGGGGGGAGGGGCCCGCCGCGCGCAAGGGTGTTCCGCAAGGGCCGCACATCCACGTGCTGTTGGACACGGGCCGGCGCATCCTCGACAAGTACTTCCCGGACCTGTTCGAGCAGCTCCAGGTCCAGGGCGCCGAGCTCATCGACTCGAGTGGAGACCTCGCCTGGCACCACTTCGGGGTGTGGAAGCTGCGCCGCACCAGCGGTATCCCCGGGCTGCTGTGCACCCGGCCCCTGCTCGAGTGGAACGTCCTGCGCCGGGTGAAGGCGCGGCCCAACGTCGCGGTGCGCGAGGGCTGCTCCATTGAAGGGCTCATCTCCGACGAGAAGGGCACGGGGCGCATCACGGGCGTCCGGGTCAAGACACCCCAGGGCGAGGAGTCATGGGAGGCGGACCTCGTCGTGGATGCCAGTGGCCGGGGCTCGCGGATGCCTCAGTGGTTGGAAGCCATTGGCTACGCGCGCCCGGAGGAAGAGCAGGTCATCGTGGACCTTTCCTACACGACGTGCCTGCACGAGCCGCCGCCCCACTTCCAGAAGGAATGGAAGGCGCTCTTCCTCTATCCAAGTCCTCCCAAGGCCTGGCGCGCGGGTTTCATCTCACACGTGGAGGGAGGCCGGTGGCTCGTCACCCTCAATGGCTACTTCGGGGAGCACGCGCCCACCGAGTACGCGGGGTTCCTCGAGTACGCGCGCTCACTGACGCGTCCGGACCTGTACAACTATTTGAAAGAGGCCACGCCGATAGGGCCCATCTCCCAGCACAAGGTGAAGGACTGCCGGTGGCGGCATTACGAGAAGCTGCCCCGCTTTCCCGAGGGGCTGGTCATCCTGGGAGACGCCGCGTGTGCCTTCAACCCCCTCTACGGGCAAGGCATGTCGGTGGCGGGGCTTGGCGCCGAGCTGCTGGACACCTGCCTTCGCGAGCAGGCCGAACGAGGCGAGCTATCGGGCCTGGCGCAGCGCTTCCGCGAGCGGCTGCCTGAAGTCATCCGGCTCCCGTGGCTGTTGGGCACGGGCATGGACCTGCTGTATCCGCAGGCCGTCGGGAAGCGGCCCTTCGGGCTGGGCTTGCTGCACTGGTACCTCCTGCGGCTGATGGAGCGCACGTCGACCGACGCACACGTCCATCGCCAGTTCTACCGGATACTGCACCTGCACGCGGGGCTGGAGGCGGTTCTCCAGCCCTCCGTGGCCTTGCCCGTGTTGGGCCATGGCGTCATGTCGCTCCTCCGCCCTCTCGAGCGGCTGGCGAATACAGAGACACGGCCTCCCCCTCTCACGCCCCCGCGTCCAAGCCCTGTCCCGGTCCAGAAGTCCACGGGGTAGCCGCCGTGGCCACGGTGGCCAGGTGGCTCCGGCCGCGCTTGAGGCTCTGCACCTCGCGCTGGGCCTGGCGCTCCAGGCTTCGAATGCTGGAAGAGGGGCGGGGCGAGTCTCCAGTTTGGAGACATTCTGGAGAAGCGAAGGAGCCTGAAAACACCGAGGCCGGAAACCGCTGGGTCTCAGCGGCTTCCGGCCTGGGTCCTTCAGTTTCCTCTCATCCGAAAGGGAAACACCCCGTCCGGACTACGACTCCGTGTTGGAGCACGGAACCGTCAGCGCTGGATGCAACCGGAAGTGGGTCGGCCCTTACTGGCACACGAATTGATAAGTACTAAAATTTTGCAAGAAAAGAACACAAGTGCCGCCCAGCGGCGAGCAAGGACCCCATGCGGAGAAGTTGTTGCAGTTGCTATACTGGCAGGGGCGGTTAACGGGGTCACACGGACCTGTGTTGGTCCATACTCCACTGGTGGCGACGCACGCTCCGTTGCTGCACGTCTCTCCAGTGCCACAGGTCTTGAAGTCGATGGTGATGGTGCCGGTACAGCCGCTGCCGCTGCAGAGGTTGTTGGTGGTCTTTCGGACGATGTTGCCGCTGCAGGAGTAGCTGTCCACGGGGGAGCACGTCGGGCCATCTGTGATACTGGTGCCAGTACAGCCGCTGCCGCTGCAGAGATTGCTGGTGGTCTTCCGGACGGTGTTTCCGACACAGGAGTAGCTGTCTACCGGTGAGCACGTCGGGCCGTCTGTGACACTGGTCCCAGTACAGCCGCTGCCGCTGCAGAGGTTGCTGGTGGTCTTCCGGACGGTGTTTCCGATGCAGGAGTAGCTGGACGAGGGTGAGCACGTCGGGCCATCTGTAACACTGGTTCCAGTACAGCCGCTGCCGCTGCAGAGGTTGCTGGTGGTCTTCCGGACCGTGTTTCCGATGCAGGAGTAGCTGGACGAGGGTGAGCACGTCGGGCCGTCTGTGATACTGGTGCCAGTACAGCCGCTGCCGGTGCAGAGGCCGCTGGTGGTCCTCCGGACGGTGTTGCCGCTGCAGGAGTAGCTGTCCGAGGGGGAGCACGTCTGGAGGAGCTGCTGGTATGAATCGCAGGCGCCATTGCTGCAGCCGTCATTGACGCTCTCGTAGTAGTTGTTGCCGCTGCAAAAGGTGCTGCTCGAGACGGAGCACGTCCGGACGAAGGAGTCGGTGGCGCCACAGGAGCCGCCGCTGCAAGTACCGGTGCCGGTGGACCGCCGGACGTTGTTGCCGCTGCAGTAGGTGCTGCTGGCGGTGGAGCAACTCAGCGGCGTTCCGATACACGAGCCAGCGCCATTGCAGGAGTCGCCCATGGTGCAGGCGTTTTCGTCGCCGCAGGAAGTACCAGCGGCCTTGGGCGTGTAGACGCAGGTGCCGTTGGAGTCCGTGCCAATCGGGTTGTAGCACTGGGTGTTGGGCGGGGTGTTGCACACCGTCCCGGCACATGTCCCGGTGCTGTTGCACACGTCGCCGCGCGTGGTGGGGTTGCCGTCGTTGCAGGCGGTGCCGGAAGCCCTGGGCGAGTAGACGCAGGTGCCATTGGAGTCCGTGCCCGTCGGGCTGTAGCACTGGGTATTGGGCGGAGTGTTGCAAGCCGTCCCAGCGCACGCCCCGGTGCTGCTGCACACGTCTCCGGCAGTGGTGGAGTTGCCGTCGTTGCAGGTACTGCCCGCGGCCTTCAGGGGATTGGAGCAGGTTCCGTTGAGCGGACTGCAGGTGCCAGCGGTATGGCACTGGTCCGAGGCGGTGCAGACGACTGGGTTGGAGCCAGTGCAGGTGCCGCTCTGGCAGGTGTCGCTCTGGGTGCAGGCGTTGCTGTCGTTGCAGGAGCTGCCATTGGCCTTGGCCGTGTAGACGCAGGTGCCGTTGGAGTCCGTGCCAATCGGGTTGTAGCACTGGGTATCGGGCGGGGTGTTGCACACCGTTCCGGCGCACGTCCCGGTGCTGTTACAGACGTCGCCGCGAGTGGTGGCGTCGCCGTCGTTGCAGGAGGTGCCAGCAGCCCTGGGTGTGTAGGCGCAGGTACCGTTGGCGTCCGTCCCCGTCGGGTTGTAGCACTGGGCGTTGGGCGGGGTGTTGCACGCCGTCCCGGCGCACGTCCCGGTGCTGCTGCACACGTCTCCAATGGTGGTGGTGTTGCCGTCGTTGCAGGTGCTGCCAGTGGGCTTGAGCGGGTTGGAGCAGGCGCCGTTGCTCTGGTTGCAGGTGCCAGCGGTATGGCACTGGTCCGACGCGGAGCAGACGACAGGGTTGGAGCCGGTGCAGGTGCCGCTCTGACAGGTGTCGCTCTGGGTGCAGGCGTTGCCGTCGCTACAGGAGGTGCCATTGGCCTTGGCCGTGTAGACGCAAGTGCCGTTGGAGTCCGTGCCAATCGGATTGTAGCACTGTGTGTCGGGCGGGGTGTTGCACACCGTTCCTGCGCACGTCCCGCTGCTGTCGCAGACATCGCCCCGCGTAGTGGAGTTGCCGTCGTTGCAGGCGGTGCCGGAAGCCCTGGGCGTGTAGACGCAGGTGCCGTTGGAATCCGTGCCCGTCGGGTTGTAGCACTGGGAGTTAGGCGGGGCGTTGCACACCGTCCCGGCACATGTCCCGGTGCTGCTGCACACGTCTCCGACAGTTGTGGAATTGCCGTCATTGCAGGTGCTGCCGGCGGCCTTGAGGGGGTTGGAGCAAACACCGTTGAGCGGATTGCAGGTGCCGGCGGTATGGCACTGGTCCGAAGCGGTGCAGACGACGGGATTGGAGCCGGAGCAGGTGCCGCTCTGGCAGGTGTCGCTCTGGGTGCAGGTGTTGCTGTCGTTACAGGAGGTACCGTTGGCCTTGGGCGTATAGACGCAGGTGCCGTTGGAGTCCGTGCCGATCGGGTTGTAGCACTGGGCGTCGGGCGGGGTGTTGCACACGGTCCCGGCGCACGTCCCGGTGCTGTTGCAGACATCGCCGCGCGTGGTGGCGTTGCCGTCATCGCAGGCAGTGCCGGCGGACCTGGGCGTGTAGCTGCAAGTGCCGTTGGAATCCGTACCCGTCGGGTTGTAGCACTGGGTATTGGGCGGGGTGTTACAGGCCGTTCCGGCGCACGTCCCGGTGCTGCCGCAAACGTCTCCGAGGGTGCTGGCGTTGCCGTCGTTGCAGGCGGTGCCGACGGGCTTCAGGGAGTACGAGCAGGTGCCATCGGAGCAGGTGCCCGCCGACTGGTAGCACTGGCCGGGCGGAGTGGTGCAGCTTACCGGCGTGCCCGCGCACCCGCCAGAGCCGTTGCACGTCTCGCTCAGCGTGCACGCATCCCCGTCATCGCACTGGGCCCCCGCTGCCTTGTAGGCATAGGAGCAAGAGCCGTCGGAGCAGGTGCCCGCGCTCTGGTAGCACTGACCGGGAGGAGCCTCGCAGGCGACGGCAGTGCCGGAGCAGGCGCCCGTGCTGCCGCAGACGTCATTTCCCGTGCAGGCGTTGCCGTCGTTGCAGCTAGAGCCGGCCGGTTGAAGTGGGTAGGTACAGGTGCCGCCGTTGGAACAGACGCCCGCCGAGGAATGACACTGGCTCGGCGCGGTGTTGCAGGCGACCGTCTCACAGGTGTCGAGCAGCTCAGCTGTGTTGAGCTTCGCGGTCTGACCCGCGACAACATTCTCACCTCCCAGCACGAGGACCTTGGAGGTGGCGTTCAGCATGACGGCCGCGTGGAGCTTGCGCGGAGTCCGCAGGGGGATGCTGGTGGACCAGGTTTTCGTCTCCGGGTCGTAGACTTCCGCCGTGTCCATCGGGGTGACCGCCTCGCCCCCCGCGACGAGGACCTTGCCGGAGGGCAGCAGCGTCGCCGTGTGGAGCGTCCGAGGCGAGGCCATCTGCGCGACGGTCCACTTATTCGTCTTCGGGTCATAGAGTTCGGACGTGTTGAGAGGGCCCGTTTCGTTCCTGCCGCCGGTGACGAGCACCTTGCCGGAGGGCAGCAGCGTCGCCGTGTGGTCGTAGCGGGACGTGGCCATGGGGGCGACCGGGGTGCAGCCCGAGTGCGGGGTGCCTGGGTCGCTCGGCTCGTTCGGATCGTACAGTTCCGCCGTTTCGAAGGGGCGCCAGCCCAGCCCTCCGACGATGAGGACCTTGCCGCATGGCAGCAGCGTCGCCGTGTGGCGCTGGCGCTCGTCGTTCATCCCAGAGGGCAGGGTGGACCAGCCCCCTGTCGGGTCATACACGTCCACCCTGGCATGTGAGCCATTGCCGTTGCCGCCACCTGCGACGAGGACCTTGCCGGAAGGCAGCAGCGTTGCCGTGCTGTAGGCGCGTGCCAGGGAGGTGGAGCCCACTTGCGTCCAGAGGCCCGTCTGTGGCGCATACAGCAGCGCCGTGGCGGTGTAGCCGGGGTATCCCGGCTCGGGATCAATCTCCCCGCCAACGACAAGCACCTCGCCAGAGGACAGCAGGGTGGCGGTGTGCCCCTGCCGTCCAGAGGACAGGGCGCCCGTAGGAAGCCACGTGCCTGAACTCGGCTCATAGAGTTCCGCCGAGGCGAGGAAGCCATTGTCCCAGCCTCCCACGACGAGCACCTTGCCGGAGTCGAGCACGGTGGCTGTGGGGAACCTGCGGCGCAGGCTCATCGAGCCTGTCTCCTGCCATCCCGTGGTGAGGGCCGCCCGGGACTTCGCGGTGGCGGTCGGCGTGGGACTCGCGGGCTTTGGGTTGCAACTGAAAAGGCCCAGCACGAGCGCGCTGAGCAGGAGAAGGGGACGTCTAATCTTGTGCATGAGGTGCCTTTAGAACCTGGAATGTGTTGAGTAGGCAACAGGCCTACGCTTTTTGACGCGCCGCTCTCTGACTCGACCTCAAGGGGGGCGAGGCGCAGACCTGGGCGCTAGCGGACAGAAAAACGCCCTGCTTCCACGGAGCTGGGAAGCAGGGCGAGTGACTCCGACAGGAATTGCGCCTGTCCTCACGTCATGATGCAGAGCGAGGACCTACAAACAATTGCTTGGCGAGTTACAGCAGTTCCCCTCCATACAAATATTGTACTTGGGGCCCGTACACGCATTCCCACAAGAGCCACAGTTGTCGGAGTCGTAATCGAGAACCGTGCACGTGGTGCCGCACAGCGTCCAACCAGGATACGAGGGGAGTGAGCAGTCCTGCGTCTGCGTGGTCGTGGTCGCTCCGCACGCCCCGCTTGCGCAGCTGTAGCTGTAGGTAGTCACCGTCCTTTCCTGGTACCCCTGCCCGCAGGGGGTGGCGCGGTTGCACGTGCCCCACGGCCCGTAGCTTGTCGGCTGGCACGCCTGAGGCCCGGGAGGCGTCCGCGTACACGTCTGCGTCTCCGAGCCGTTGGCTGTTGGCGTGCATTGTCCTGTCGCGCAGCTGTAGGTGTAGTAGGTCACCTGGCGAGACTGCGTGCCCGTCGCGTCACATGCATCGCTGAACCCACCGCATGCGCTCCAGCTCCCATAGCTCGGGGGGCAGGCCTTGGGGCCGGGAGGCGTCCGCGTACACGTCTGCGACTCCGTGTCGCTGCTCGCGACGTCGCACGAACCACTGCCGCACTCGTAATCCGTCACGGTCCTCGACTGAGACCCCGACGCGTCGCAGAAGTCGCTGAAGCCTCCGCAGCTCCCCCATGCTCCGGTGTTCGTACCGCAAGACACTCCGTCCCTGTTGCGGTTACACGTCTGCGACTCCGTACCAGTGGAGGAACGGCACGTCCCGCTGGAGCAGCTATACGAGGTCACCGAGCGTGACTGCGTCCCTGTTTCGTCGCAGGTGCCGCTGTAGCCACTGCAAGTGCCCCAGCCTCCGTAGCTGGGAGTGCCGCAGTTGTTGCCGTCCGTGTTGCGCGTGCAGGACTGTGTCTCGGTGCTCGTGGACGCCACGCACTGCCCGGTCGCGCAGCTGTAGCTGGAGGTCGTCACCGTCCGCGACTGCGTCCCCGTCTGCGCGCAGGCATCGCTGAAGCTGCACGCGCCCCACGCCCCGTAGCTGGGCGCCGCGCAGCTCGTGTTGGGCGCCGCTCGCGTACACGGCTGCGTCTCCGTGCTGGTGCTCGACGCGTTGCACGTCCCGGAGCCACACGTCGACCCCGTCACCGTCCTCGACTGCGTTCCCGTCGTGTCGCAGTAGTTATCGAAGCCCTCGCAGCTTCCCCAACCCCCGTAGCTCGTGCCGCAAGCCGTGCCGCCCGTGCTGCGCGTGCATGCCTGAGACTCCGTGCCGGCGGAGGAGCCGCACGCCCCACTGCTGGTGCAGGCATACGCCGTCACCGTGCGCGACTGGCTCCCCGTCTCATCGCACGTGTCACTGAACCCATCGCAGCTCCCCCAGTTTCCATTCGTGGGGGCAGCGCACGTGCTGCCCACGGCCTTGTTGCTCCAACCGCTCGTCGTGACGCCGGGGTTGCACTCCTGGCATGCCACGCTCGGGTTGGTGACCCCTGCCGCGTAGTACGCCCCTCCAATCCAGCACCCGCTCAGACACTGGCCCGCCGGGTTGCACACCTGTCCGGCGCCGCATGCCGTCCCAGCCGCCTTCACCGGGTAGGTGCAGGCCCCGTTGGCGTACGTGCCCGGGGAGTCATGGCACGCGCTCGGAGGCGTCGTGCATGCCGGGACCCCCGCGCAGGCCCCCGCTCCGTTGCACACGTCGTTGATGGTGCCCGCGTTGCCATCATTGCAGGTGGCACCCGCGGTCTTCGGCGCATAGGTGCATGCCCCACCGCTGCAGGTGCCCGCCGCCTGGTAGCACTGGCCGGGCGGAGTGGTGCAGCTCACCGGCGTGCCAGCGCATCCTCCAGACCCGTTGCACGTCTCGCTCAGCGTGCACGCATCCCCGTCATCGCACTGCGTCCCCGCCGCTTTGTAGGAATAGGAGCAGGAGCCGTCGGAGCAGGTGCCCGCGCTCTGGTAGCACTGGCCGGGAGGGGCCTCGCAGGCGACGGACGTGCCAGAGCAGGTGCCGGTGCTGCCGCAGACGTCATTGCCCGTGCAGGCGCTGCCGTCGTTACAACTGAATCCCGCCGGTTGAAGCGGGTAGGTACAGGTGCCGCCGTTGGAGCAGACGCCGGCCGAGCTGTGACACTGGCTCGGCGCGGTGTTGCAGGTGACCGTCTCGCAGGTGTCGAGCAGCTCCGCGGTGTTGAGCCGCGCGGTCTGACCCGCGACAACATTCTCCCCGCCCAGCACGATGACCTTGGAGAGGGCGTTCAACATGACGGCGGCGTGGAGCCTGCGCGGAGTCCGCAGGGTGATGCTGGCGGACCAGGTGTTCGTCTCCGGGTCGTAGAGTTCCGCCGTATCCAGCGGGGTGGACGTCTCGCCTCCAGCGACGAGCACCTTGCCGGAAGGCAGCAGCGTCGCCGTGTGAAGCGTCCGAGGCGTGGCCATCTGCGCGACGGTCCAGCTATTCGTCGCCGGGTCATAGACTTCGGACGTGTTGAGAGGGCCCGTTGTATTCCTGCCGCCGGCGATGAGCACCTTGCCGGAGGGCAGCAGCGTCGCCGTGTGGTCGTAGCGGGGCGTGGCCATGGGGGCGACAAAGGCCCAACCCGCTTGCGGATTGCCTGGGTCGTACGCTTCCGCCGTTTCGAAGATGCGCCAGCCCCGCCCGCCGGTGACGAGGACCTTGCCGGACGGCAGCAGCGTCGCCGTGTGCCGCCTGCGCTCGTCGTTCATCGTGGAGGGCAGGGTGGACCAGCCCCCTGCCGGGTCATACACGTCCACCCGAGCATGGGAGCCATTGGTGTTGCCGCCACCTGCGACGAGGACCTTGCCGGAGGGAAGCAGCGTTGCCGTGCTGTAGGCGCGTGCCAGGGAGGTAGAGCCAGCATCCGTCCAGAGGCCCGTCTGCGGCTGATAGAGCGCCGCGGTGGCGGTGGAGCCCGGATCGGACCCAATCTCCCCGCCGACGACAAGCACCTCTCCAGAGGACAGCAGGGTGGCGGTGTGCCCCTCTCGTCCAAGGGACAAGGCCCCCGTGGGGAGCCACGTGCCCGAGTTCGGGTCATAGAGTTCCGCCGAGGCGAGGAAATCGCGGTCCCAGCCGCCCACGACGAGCACCTTGCCGGAGTCGAGCACGGTGGCAGTGGGGAGCCTGCGGGGCAGGCTCATCGAGCCTGTCGCCTGCCATCCCGTGGTGAGGGCCGCCCGGGACTTCGCGGTGGCGGCCGGCGTGGGACTCGCGGGCTTTGAGTTGCAACTCAAGCTGCCCAGCGCGAGCGCGCTGAGCAGGAGAAGGGAGAGTCTGGCTTTGTGCATGAGACGCTTTAGAGCCTGGAATGTGTCGGACAAGCAACGGGGCCTCTGCTTTTGACGCACAAGGCAAACGCCGGGGGAGGGTGTCCTGAAACATGGGGAGTAATTGCGGCCCCACCCCGACGGCCCAACGACAGGAATGGGCCTCAAGAAATCTCGCGCGGAGGCGGTGAGATTAAAAGTAATGCAAAACAGGATAGGTCAGTGTTTCAGTGAATGACTGAAAAATGGAGACTCAAAAGGGACCCGGCCCCTGCGCCTCCGCTCCGGCACGGATCTTGTTCCTGGAGTCCTCCTCCAAAGGAGCAACAACCGACCATGGGCATGTCCAGCGGGTCCACCCAGCAACGGATTTCACACGGCGTCAGCAGCCTGTTGCGGCGGCGCCGGTTGGCGCCTCTGCTCGCGATGATCGAAGCGGTCCACCGTCGGCGCGGCCGCGTCGACATCATTGATGTCGGCGGCACCCTCGCGTACTGGGACATCCTCCCGCCCGGGTTCCTGGCTGAGCACCACGTCGCCATCACCCTGGTCAACCTGCCGGGCGGCCCGGCTCCCGAGTTGGGCTCCGGGTTCTCATGGGTCGGCGCCGACGCCTGCGACCTGTCACGCTTCACCGACCATCAATTCGACATCGTCCATTCCAACTCGATGATCGAACACCTGGGCTCATGGGCCCGGATGAGGCAGTTCGCCCGTGAGGCACGCCGGTTGGCGCCCGCGCTCTTCATCCAGACGCCGAACTTCTGGTTCCCCGTCGAGCCGCACCTCATGACGCCAGGGTTTCACTGGCTGCCCAGCCCCTTGCAGGCGGCGCTGCTGGTGCGCACCGGCCTGGGGCACCTCGTGCGCTCGCCGGATATCGACGACGCGATGTCCAAGGTCGAGGAGTTCCGGCTCCTCGACGCCAGGATGCTGTCCGCGCTGTTTCCGGAAGCCACCCTCCTGCGCGAGCGCCTCGGGCCGCTGACCAAGTCGCTCATCGCGGTCCGCGAGGGCACAGCTCCCCGGTGAGCGCCGCCAGCACCCGGGCACCGGTCTGGTCCGTGAATCGCTCCTGTGCGAAGCGCAGGGCCTCGGTGGCCAGCCGTTGCCGCTCCTCGGGGTCGTCCAGGATGGAGCGCAGGGTGCGCCGCCATTCCTCCACGTCCCCCATCTGCACGAACCAGCCGTTCTCGCCGTGGCGGATGTAGTCCTCGGTCCCGATGCACCGCGTGGCCACCACCGGGACTCCGAGCGCCATGGCCTGAATCAACGTCATCTGTCCGCTCGCCGTCTCCCGGTTGTTGACGGGGATGGCCACCAGCTCCGCCTCCGCGATGACGCGCAGGTAGTCCTGCTGGGGGATGCTGGTGAGGACCTTGACGTTCGGAGGCACGGGGCCGGACGGGAGCGCATGCGGGTGCGCGACGATGACCAGCTGGATGGGCAGGCCCTCCACGGCCCGCAGGAGCGTGCCGTAGTCGCGGCCCGACGAGCCGAGCGCGGCGATGTAGCGCGGTGCCAGCCCGAAGTCCTCACGCGCCCCGCGGAAGTCCTCCGCCTTCAGCTCCGCGCCGGTCAGGTGCGTGAACTGGAAGCGGGACTCGGGCAGGGCGAAGACGCGCGCATACACCGAGCGTTCGTGCCGCGTGTAGACGAGGCACCGGCCCACGCTCCGGTAGGCGAGCCGCGACAGCCACTTGCGCAGCCCCCGGTACTCATGGCCGCAGTTGAAGTACCAGATGACGTGCGGGGTGCGCGCGAAGGTCAGCAGGTTCACGAGCCCCACGGTGAAGCCCACCTGCGGGAAGGCCGTGACGATGAGGTCCTGGGGATGCCGGGCCAGCAGCCGCCGGGCCTTCAGCGCCAGCCGGAAGAGCTGCCACCACTTCTTCCCGGGCGTGCGCCTCTGGGTCGAATCGACACGCTCCTCCATGCCCACGTAGGAGCACTCGAAGCGCTCTGGAGGGAGGAACTCGCCCAGCCACCGCCGGTCCTCGCGCAGAAACCAGGCAACGAAGAGGACTCGCACCTTCTCCGGGTCCTTCGTTCCGTCCTGGAAGTGATTCATGAGGTACGCCTCGCTCTGGGTTGGACGGGCGGCGAGAGCACGAACCGCGCCGCCGCCGCGAGCACGAAGCCCGGGCCGCGAGCGTGTCCCGGCTGTCTCAAGTCGAGATGAACCGCGTCTCGAAAACGGAAGAGCAGACGCCGGGCGGCTGCTTCCCCATGCATCCGGGCGGCATGGTGCTTGCCTAGCCCATCCGTCATCTCATGACGCCTTGTGACCTCTGTGGTGGTACCGACTCCCAGCTGCTGGGTATCAGTTACAACGTCGCGCAGCGCGCGGATGGCCATCCGTATGAACTGCGGCAGTGCCGGGGGTGCGACTGCATCTTCACCGACATGAGCCGGGTGGGCGCCGCCACGGACTACTACACGGACGGCTACTACAGCTTCCGTCCCTATGACACCCGGCCGGCCCAGCACGGGCAGGCGCGCGCCGAGCGGCCCGAGAAGGTCCTCGACGTCGGGTGTGGCTCCGGCGAGTGGCTCTTCCACCAGCAGCTCCAGGGACACGAGGTGTGGGGGCTGGACGCGGATGCGCGAGCCGTGGAGGCGGCCAGGGCCCACGGACTGCGCGCCGTGCGGGAGTTCCACGAGCTGCCGGACGGCTACTTCGAGCGGGTCCGGCTGTCCCACGTGCTGGAGCACGCGTCCTCGCCCACCGGGATGATGCGGGAGGTGCGCCGCAAGCTCGCGCCCGGCGGCCGGATGGAGCTCCTCGTCCCCAACGCGGACGGGGCGAAGTTCCGCGAGCTCATGCCGGTGAGTCGCGTCACCGACGTCCCTCGCCACCTGTACTTCTTTTCGGAGGCCACGATGCGGCGGCTGCTCCAGACGACAGGCTTCGACATCGAGTCCATCACCCCCGTCAACGTGGACTGGACCGTCAACCTCCGGGAGCTGGTCGGGGACACCCGGCGTCTGCTGATGCACCGGGGCAAGGCAAGGGAGCCCCTCCCGAGGACCCTGGCGCTGCTGGGAAGGATCGTGAAGGTCCACCTGAGCCCTACCGCGAGGACGGGACAGCGCAAGGACTGGCTCTCCGCTTGCGCGCGTCCGGCTCGGGCCTGAGAGGAAAGGGGCGACAATGAATCCCGCAGGGGCAAAGAGACTCCTCCGCACCGTGGTGCCCGAGGGCCTGTACCAATGGCTGTCCCAGCACCAGCGGCGGGTCGCCAGGGGCTGGGTGCGTTGGGGCAGTCTGGCCCGCACGACGCCCATCAGCGCGCAGTGGGGGCACGACCGCGGCCAGCCCGTCGATCGCTACTACATCGAGCGTTTCCTCGCGAAGCACGCGGCCGACATCCAGGGCCGGGTCCTGGAGGTCGGGGATGCCCGGTACACGCAGCAGTTCGGCGCCAGCCGCGTCACCCGGTCCGACATCCTCCACGCGCTTCCTGGAAACCCGGCCGCCACCTTCGTGGGCGACATCGCCCAGGCGCCCGGCATCCCGGATGACGCGTTCGCCTGCCTCCTCTTCACCCAGGTGCTGCAGTACGTCTTCGACGTCCGGGCCGCCGTGAGCCAGATGCACCGCATCCTCGAACCGGGCGGCGTGGCGCTCGTGACGGTCCCGGGCATCATCAAGGTCGACCGGGGCGCGATGGAGCGCTGGCCGGACTGCTGGCGGTTCACCTCCCAGTCCGTCCACCGGCTCTTCGAAGAGTCCTTCGGCACCGGCAACGTGCGGGTGGAGTCCTTCGGGAACGTTCGCGCCGCCGTCGCGGCCCTGCATGGCCTGGCCCGGGAGGACCTGCGGGCCGCGGACCTGGACCTTCATGATCCGCACTACGAGGTCACCACCGGCGTCCGCGCCGTGAAGTCACGGTGAAGCGGCATACATGCTGCACCGGTGGGCGCGATGACGCACGCGCGGTCGCCCCTGAGGATGATGGTGGATCTGCTCTCGACGTGCGCCCGGCATGTCACGCAGATCGCGGCGGGGCTGGTGACGGTCGCGCTCGTGGTCCGCATGCTGGGCCCGGAGAGCCTCGGGGCCTGGACCGTCCTGGGCACCACGGGCTTCCTGCTCGGGTTGTCGGACCTGGGCCTCGGCGTCGTCGTGCAGCGCACGGCGGCCCGGCCGGATGACGACGCCACACGCCGGATCCTCCGCCTCACGGTGTTGGTGGTGACCGTCGTCTGTCCGTGCCTGGGCGTGGGTGCCTACGCGTTCCTCCTCCAGCTCCCGTCCGCGACCGAGGCGCTCCGCGCGGACATCGCCCGTGCCGCGCTTCCGGTGCTCGCCGCCGGGTGGGTGGGCTCGCTCGCTTCTCCCTTCCGCTCGTTCCTGCTGATGCGCGGGGCCTTCACCGCGCTCGCCTGGGCGCGAGCCCTCTCGGCCGCCATCCAGGTCGGGCTGACCGTGGCGCTCCTGAGCAGCTCGCGCTCGTTGTTCGCTCCGGCGATGGGGGTGCTCGTGAGCGCCGCGGCGGAGCTGCTGCTGCTCGCGGTGGCCTCCAGGCGCGTGGATCCGCGCGTGGATTTCCGGCCGGGCTGGCCGGCGGACAGGGCCCAGGTGCGTGACGCCTTCCGGGAGGGGGCCGGAGCCCTGGCCATGAACATCGGGGTCGCCGCCGCCGTGCGCGCGGACGTCTTCATCCTGACCACCTCCGCCAGCCTGAGCATGGTGGGCGCGTATCAGGTGGCATCCCGGGCCGTGGAGCAGATCCTCGCTGGCGGGAAGCTGATGAGCGGATGGCTTCTCCACCGGCTCGGAAACCCCGAGCATCGCGCGGAGGCGCTGCGGCTGGGGACGGCCGTGATGGGCGCGCTGGTGTCGAGCGGAGTCATCGCACTGGCCTTCGACGGCACCGCCCTGCTGGAGGCCTGGGTGGGAGGCCTCGCGCATGAGCGGGTCATCGTGCTCGCGGTGGGCCTGCTGGGAGTGGCGGCCATTATCGCGGCCACCGAGGAGGCCGCGTCCGTGACCCTGACCGTGAGCGGCGCGACGCCGTGGGACGTGGCCAACCCCGTGATGCTCGGCCACGCGCTGAACGTCGCCGTGTCCGTCCTCGGGGTGGGGTATGCCGGTGTCTGGGCGGTGGCCGGAGGCACGGTCTGCGGGAACGCGCTCATCGCGGTGATGGTGTGGCGCAAGCTGGGCGCGCTGCTCCAGTGGCCCTTCCGGGAAGTGCTCCGGACGCTGGCCCCGGCCGGAGCGGCGGTGCTCGTGTCGCTCGCCGCGGGCTGGAGCCTCGCGCCGCTCGCCGCCCGGGGCCCGCTGATGAGCGCGCTCATCTGTTCGCTCGTCACGCTGCTCGGGACCAGCATGGCGCTCCTGCTCTGGTGGCGGGGGAGGGCGTCCCCCGCGCTCAGCGCCGCTTCTGCAAGAGGATACGGAGCATGAAGAGCAGGTTGCCGAAGAGGTAGCGGCGGGCCATCCGCCGGGGTTCCTGCAGGAGGCGGTAGAGCCACTCCAGGCCCAGCTCGCGCCAGGCGATGGGCGCGCGCGGCATCCGGCCCGAGTAGAAGTCGAACAGCCCGCCCACGGTGAGGACGACGGCGTTCGCGACCCCGGAGAGGTATTCGCGCGCCCACAGCTCCTGCAGCGGGCTGCCCATTCCCACCAGCACCAGGCAGCGACCCAGCCGTGAGATGGAGTCCGCCAGGGCGCGGGACTCGGCGTCGGGGAGGAACCCGTGCGAGACGATGGGCAGCGCGAGCCCGGGATGGGCCTCCTTCAGCTTCTCCGCGCAGGTGTCCGCCACGCCGGGGGCGGACCCCACCAGCACCATGGGCCACCCGCGCGCCCGTGCCTCCTTGCACAGCACCGGGAGCAGGTCCGTGCCGTTGAGGTTGTGGCGCATGGCCACCCCGAGCACCGCCGCGCCCAGCCGGATGCCGATGCCGTCCGGCAAGACGAGGTCCGCCTCGGCCAGCGTCTTCGAGAGCGCCTTGTCGCGGGCCGCCAGGTTCAGCGCGTGCGGGTGCACGAAGGGCACCAGCTTCGCCCGGCGGCCTTCCGCGGGCGTGAAGATCTGCTCCACCGCTTGCTCGATGGTGAGGTTGTCCACGTGCGCGGAGACAATCCACGGGCGCAGCTTGGGCTCGGCGCCCCTGGGCGGCGCCAGGGCGCGGGCCACCGAGGCGCGCACCATCACGCCGAAGTCCCTGGCTGGCGTGCGGACCGCGAGGTAGCGCGCCTCATCGGCGGGGAGGTCTCCATAGGGCACGCCAAGCAGCCAGCGCGCCTCCACCGGCGAGAGGTAGCCGCGTGGCAGTGCCTCATTGAAGCGGGCTCCGACCAGAGGGGCCCGCCCACGCAGGACATCGCGCAGCAGTGCACGTGGCAGGGGGGGCTTCATCGTCCCCCTCCCACGGAGCGGCACAGGGCCAGCAACTCGTCACACGCGCGGTCCCAGCTGCGCTGCCGGGCGTACCCGGGGCCCTCTCGACGCACGCGCGCGGCCAGGGGCTCGTCACCCACCACCCGCGTCAGCGCCGCCGCCATGTCCTGTTCGTCGAGCGGGTCGCACAGCACTCCCAGCTCACCCACCACCTCGGGCAGTGCGCCCGCCCGGGCCGCCAGCACGGGCTTGCCCGCGGCGATGGCCTCCAACGCGGGCAGGCCGAAGCCCTCGCACAGCCCCACCGCGATGACGGCCCGCGCCCCTGCCACCAGTGCTGGGACGGCGGCGTCCTCCACGTAGCCCAGCACCCGCACGCGCTCCTGGAGGCCCAGGCGCTGAAGCTCCTCCTGGATGAGTCCCCCGGCGCCCCAGTCCGCGCCGGCAAACACCAGTGAATGGCTGTGCCGCACCGGAGACGCGGCGAAGGCCCGCAGGAGCCGCAGGTGGTTCTTCCCCGGGTGCTCCAGCCGTGACAGGTACAGCAGGTATGGCGTGGTCAGGCCCAGGCGCTCGCGCGCCGCGCTGGCGCGGCCGTCATCCGCGAGCGCGAAGCGGTCCGCGTCCACGCCGTTGGGGATGACGTGGATCCGCTCGGGCGCACAGGAGAGGAAGCTCGCCATGTCCTTGCGCGTGGCGTGACTCACGGCGGTGAGCGCCGCGAAGGACCTCAACGCCTTGGGCAGCAGCCACCGCACGTACGCGGTGCGAAGCCGGTCGTACTTGTCCGGCACGGTGAATGGGGCGAGGTCGTGCACCACCCCCACCGTGGGCAGGCTCGGGCGCAGCGCGACGCGGCGGTTGGCGGCGGGAAGCAGCAGCACGTCCGCGCCGGCCGCGCGCGCGCGTGCACCGGAGCGGGCGAGGTACCACGACGCACCCAGCGCCGGCCGGTCGACCACGTCCAGGATGGCGGCGCGCTCCGCCTCCCCCAGCTCGCCGGCATAGGCCGCGAAGTCCCTGGCCGTGCCGAGCGCCACCAGCCGGCCCCCCGTCTTCGCCAGCCCGCGCGCCAGCCGCGGCACCACGGCGCGCACGTATGTGCCGATGCCCGAGCGCCCCCAGTCCGTCCCCCCCAGCGCGACGGCCAGCCTCATGGCGCCGCCTCCCCGGGCCGGGACGCCCGCACGACGCGTGCGGGCGCTCCCACCGCCACGGACGCCGCCGGAATCCTGCCGCGCACCACGCTGGCCGCGCCCACCAGGCACCCATCGCCCACCGTCGAGCCGGCCAGCACCGTCGTCCCATTGGCCAGCACCGCCCCCCGGCCGATGCGCGTGCCCGCGCCCCGCTGGACGGTGACGCCGTGGAGGATGGTGCACCCGGGGCCAATCTCCACCCCGTCACCGATGACGATGTTGAAGGGGTGCGGCAGCCGCAGGCCGGGGCCGATGTCGTCCGTCCACACGTCGATGTGGAAGCCCAGGCGCAGCACCGTGGACAGGCCCAGCGACGTGCCCAGGCCCCTGCGCAGCGCGGCGGCCGTCCGCAGCAGGCCCACCACCCACAAGGAAGGGTCCGCCAACGCCGAGGCCTTGGGGAAGCGCGCTCCGCGGGCCCGCACGGCGTCCACGACGCGGCCCCCATCCGAACGCAGGAAGCGCAGCGGCTCCAGACACGCGTGCACTGATTCTGAAAGCAAGGGCATGGGTTGCCTTCCCTTGCAATGCGGAAACCACTGCTCACGTGCGCCTGGTATCGCCATGCGCGGGGGCCTGGGAGCGCTTGGTTGTCTCGGATTGAGATGTCTCAAGTTGAGATGTCTCAGGTTGAGAATGTTGAGGTATTTCAGGCACAAGAAACGTCAGGAATTGGCATGTGCCGGGGGGGCGTTGACGGGAACAGAGAACCGGGCGTCTCAGCGTGCAGGAATGGCGTGTGCAAACAGACGTGTTGGATGTGCCGCTTGCGCATCACCACGCATCAGGAGACCCGCTACCGTGAACGTCGTGGATTTCAACCGGCAGTCCCCTGTGGTGATAATTGATAGGGATGACCTCGCCAGACGCAGTCTGAGGGCCTGCGTCGAAGCCGCGGGCTACGCGGTGCGCGAGTACGCCATGGGGTGCGGGGCGCTGGAGGAGGACAGCGCCGAGTGGATGGCGGTCTGCCTGGAGCTGGACCTCGACGACATGGCGGGCATGGACGTGCTCCGGCACCTGCGCGCGCGCGACGCCACGCTCCCCGTCATTGTCCTCACGCGCAACCTGCTGCTCGACACCGCGGTGGAGGCCACCCGGCTGGGAGCGTTCGCCTTCCTCGACAAGTCCGTGGCCGCGGCCCGGCTCGAGCTGACGCTGCAGAATGCCTCGAAAGCCCGCCGCATGCGCGGGCTGGCGCTGCGGCGCGCCAAGGAGGGCGGCGAGGGGCCCTTCATTGGCGGTCTCGTGGGGCGCAGTGCACCCATGCGGGCGCTGGCGCGCCAGCTTGAGCGCATCCTCCAGTCCGACGTGCCGGTGTGCATCCTGGGCGAGACGGGGACGGGCAAGGAGCTGGTCGCGCATGCCGTCCATGAACAGGGCATGCGGGCCCGGGGGCCCTTCGTCGCCGTCAACTGCGCGGCCTTCTCCGAGTCACTCCTGGAGTCGGAGCTCTTCGGTCACGAGCGCGGCGCCTTCACTGGCGCGCTGTCCACGCACCGCGGCTGTTTCGAGCAGGCGCAGGGCGGGACCTTGTTCCTGGACGAGGTGGGGGAGATGAGCCCCGCCGTCCAGGTGCGCCTGCTGCGCATCCTTCAGGAGCGGGTGCTGCGCCGGGTGGGCAGCACCACGGAGGTGCGCGTGGACGTGCGCATCATCGCCGCCACCCACCGGGACCTGATGGCCGATGTGAAGGCGGGGCGCTTCCGCGAGGACCTGTACTACCGGCTGACGGTGTACCCGGTGCAGGTGCCTCCCTTGCGGGAGCGGACCTCGGACATCCTGCCGCTCGTCGACCACTTCCTGGAGAAGTTCGGCGGCTCGGCGCTCAGCTTGAATGACGAGGTGCGCGAGGCGCTCCTGTGCCACCGCTGGCCCGGCAACGTGCGCGAGCTGCAGAACGTCGTCCAGCGTGCCGTCCTGTCCTGTGACGGCACGCACATCGAGCTCGCGGACCTGCCCCCGGAGCTTCGCGTCCTGGTGCTTCCGCCCATCCCCGCCGCGCCCGCGCACACGCCCGGGAGCGCCGTCTCCGCGGGCCCGTCTTTTCCGCCCGACGCGGTGGTGCCGCTGCGCGAGCTGGAGCGCCGGGAAATCCTCAAGGCCCTGACGGTGACGAAGGGCAGCGTCACCCAGGCAGCCAAGCTGCTGGGGCTGGGCCGGGCCACGCTCTACCGCCGGCTCGCCGAGCTGCGCATCTCGCCGGAGCCTGGGGCCGAGGAGCGGCTCTCCCGGGTCTCCAGCCGGCCGCATTCCTGAAGCGGCGCCCGTCATCAGGTGAGCCCAAGCAGGCGCAGCACCCTCTGGGCGAGCAGCCACCGCTGCGCCAGCAGCAAGGGGTCTCCCAGCGGGAGCAGGGGGCCGGTGCCATCCAGCGGAGCCAGCCCGTCCGGGGCGGCGATGGCGCCGCGAACCTCCAGGCCCTCGCCCACCACGGTCTCCGCCTCCACCACCGCGTTCACGATGGTCGCGCCGCGCTCGATGATGGACCGCCGTCCGATAAGGGCACCCGGGCCGATGCGCGCCCCGCGGAGCACCAGCGCGCCGGGGCCGATGAGCACCGGCGCGGACACCTCGGCGCCGGGCTGGAGGCGGGCGCCGCGCGCCACCCAGACGCCCGGCTCGCGCTCGGCCGCGTGGATGAGGAGGGAGGACGTCCCCTCCGGCTGCGGCAGCCGCCCCAGCAACGCCTTGCACGCGAGCCGCAGCGCCGCGCCGGGCGTATCCAGGCGGGTGCCCCACCCGGGCAGGTCCTCCAGCTCGACAGGGCCGGTGGTGGCGGTGAACAGGTGCACCTCGGCCGGCGCGAAGGGCTCCACGGCGGGAGGGGGCGCCAGGCGGCCCACGCGCACGCCCCGGTCCGGCGCCCGGCGGTAGAAGGCCGCCAGGTCCGCGTTGCCGAGGACGGCGTCCGGCAGCACGAGGAAGGGCGCGTCGGCGGGAAAGCCCGCCGAGTCCGCGATGACGCCCGGCTGGAGCAGCGAGGGCGTGGGGACGAACACCACGTTCCGGGCCAGCGCCTCCTGCTGGGAGACGACGTGCCGCAGCTCCTTGTCCCGGGCGTCGGAGCCGATGTCGATGGCCACCTTCTCGAAGCCCGCTCCGCGCAGCCACTGCAGCTGGCGGGTGACGAGCGGGTGCCCGGCCACGGACAACAAACCCGCGCCGGGAGTGGCGGCGCTCCGCTGGATGACGGCGAACAAGGTGGTGTCACTCCCTAGTAGGCCCCTCGGCCGGTGAGTACCGCGGGAATCGTCCTGGCCAGGATGTGCAGCTCCTGCCGCGGTGTGACGCGGTCGATGTACTCGAGGTCCAGCGACACCTGCTGCTCGAAGGAGAGGTCGCTGCGGCCCTCCACCTGCCACAGGCACGTCAGTCCGGGCCGCACCTCCAGCCGGCGCAGTTCGCGGGCGCGGTACTTCGCCACCTCGATCCACAGCGTCGGGCGCGGGCCCACCAGCGTCATGTCTCCTCGCACCACGTTCCACAGCTGGGGCAGCTCGTCGATGCTGTACTTGCGCAGCACGCGGCCCACCCGGGTGGTGCGCGGGTCCACGCGCAGCTTGAAGCGCCCGCCGTCCACCGCGCCCGGCACCTGGGTGGCCAGCCGCGCCTTCTCCGCGTCCGCGCCCACGCGCATGGTGCGCAGCTTCAATATCTGGAAGGGGCGCCCGTGCTGGCCCACCCGCTCCTGGCGGAAGAGGACGGGGCCGCGGCTGTCGAGCTTGATGGCGAGGGCTGTCACCAGCAGCAGCGGGGAGACGAGCACCAGGCCAAGGCCCACCGCCAGGATGTCGATGAGCCGCCGCAGGACGGGACCCAGCTCGACGGACAGCTGCTCCAGCGCCCTGCTCGCGCGCCGCACCCGAGCCCGCATGCGCGCCGTCCGGCCGCGCAGGGCGGGGGGCAGGGCCTCCCAGTTCCGGGGGATGGAGGGCGGCTCGGTGATGAGGGAGAGAGAGGTCGTCTTCATGTGATTGCGGCTCCCTTAAGCGGCGCGGGACCTCGCGGCGCCCTTCGACGCTCCGGGCCCGGACCAGAAGCCCGCCACCTCGCCCACGCGATCCGGAGCGGTAGCAAGGTCGGTGCCGAGCCCCACCACCACCAGTCCGATGCGCTCCTCGCTCCCGAGCAACCGCCGCAGCGCCACCACCTCGAAGAGCGAGTGCGCGCCCGACTCCACGAGCACGAGCACCCGGTCGCACTGGCGGGCCGCGCGGCGCAGCGCCATGGGGCGCTCCGTCTCCGCCCACAGCACCCCCGGCGCATCCCGCTCCGGGATGCCATCCCGGGCCGGGACGTTCCCCGCCCCGAGACGGGACAGCAGCTCCTTCGCCCGTCCGTCTTGTGACGCCGCCAGGGGCAACAGCAGCGTGGTGCCCCGCGCCTCGTCCAGCGCGGCGCGGAGGTCCGCGGCGAGCTCATCCAGGCCCTCGGAGGTTGCGGGCCACGTGGTGGCGGCCACCACCGGGCCGTGGGCCCAGAACGAGAACTCGG
The DNA here is from genome assembly GCF_003612165.1 of Corallococcus aberystwythensis. Classification (GTDB taxonomy): domain Bacteria; phylum Myxococcota; class Myxococcia; order Myxococcales; family Myxococcaceae; genus Corallococcus; species Corallococcus aberystwythensis. Next base: position 39,201 of record NZ_RAWK01000046.1, read on the forward strand.
CCGGCGTCCACAACTTGAGGCCGCGCAGCGCGGAGGCGGCGAGGGCCACCGCGGCCAGCAGCGCGAAGAGGGGCGGCAGGAGGAGGGCCACCATGCGGCGGTAGGACTTCGAGGGGAGCAGCGGCGGGGCGGCGGGGGTGAGGACGCGCAGCTCCACCTCCGGCTGGCGCACCTCGCTCTCCACCACCTTCTGGCGCGCCTTGAGGTCGGCCAGGCGCGCCTCGGTGATGTGGACCTGCGCGAGCAGCACGCTGGCCTGGCCCTCGATGGAGGACAGCCGGGTGATGCGGTCGCGCACCGAGGACTCCACCTCGGCGTAGGAGCGCCACTTCTTCTGGGCCGCCTCCCGCTGCGTGTCGACGTCAATCAGGCTGTTCTGGAGGAACGTCCACGCGGGGTTGGTCCCCACCACGCGGTCGGAGATGGCGCCTTCGCCCGGCGAGGACTCCAGGGCCTGGACGGCGCTGGAGAGCCCCAGCACCTCCGGGTGCTCCTCGGAGAGGCTGGCCTTGCGGGCGGTGAGTTCGGCGCGCAGCTCGGCCAGCTTGCGCTGCTCGTAGTGGCTCTCCGTCTCCGAAAGCACCACCTTGCCGGGCTGCCCGCGGGCCGCCTGCTTGAGCAGGGCGGCCTTGGCTTCCGAGGACTCCGCTTCAATCCGGAAGCGGTTCATCTCGGTGCGCAGCTGCGCCGCCTCCTCGATGGCGGCCTGCCTGTCGAGCGTGAGGTCCGCGATGCCGGCTTCCCCGCGGAAGCGGTCGTACTGCGCCCGGGCCTCCTCCAGCTGGGCGTGGACCTTGTCCACTTCCGAGGTGACGGCCTGGAGCTGCTGCTCGGCCCGGGTCCGCTCCGAGTCCCGCCGGCCGTCGAGGAACACCCGCGTCATCGTGTCCGCGAGCCGCGCGGCCTCCTCGGGGCTGTCCGCGATGGCCGAGAGGGTGAGGATGTTGGAGTCGCGGGCCACGGCGATGTCCAGCCGCCGCGCCAGCGCATCGAGCGTGAGCGGCAGGCGCGTCCGCTTGCGCAGCTCCTCCAGGTTGTTGGGGAGCTTGAGTGTGTCCATCAACGTCTGGATCTCCCGTTCGGCGGTCGTCACCGCGGAGACGTGCACGGGTTCCCACAGCAGGATGGTGTGCGCGGTGAACTCGCGGGGCACCACCGTCTTGGCCAGCGCGACGCTCAAGAGGGTGCCCGCCAGGAAGACGCCAGCGATGACGCGCCAGCGGCGCCGCAGCACCCGGGCGATGCGCAGGGGGTCGATGGGGTGGCCGGAGCGCCCTGGCTCCTGCCGCACGAGCGGCGCTGGAGCGCCATGCTCCGCGCCTTCTTCCAGTGAGAACATCTTGGACGGCTCCGTCAGCTTGCGGCCCTCAGGACCTCTGCGGAGTCCTCGTGGATCTCGAAAATCTCCTCGAGCCTCAGTGCCTGGAGGATGAACCGCGCGGAGGGAGCGGGGCTCAGCAGCACGAGGCGGACGTGCCCGGGCGCCCGCCGCGCCAGCCGCACCAGGGTGTCCGCGGCGCGCGCGTCCAGCCTTGAGACGCGGCGCAGGTCAATGAGCAAGGTGGTGACTCCCGCGGCGAAGGCCCGCTGGGCCTCCCCGAGCAGAATGAGGACTCCGACGCCCGTGAGCTCGCTCTCCGTGAGGGTGAGGGTTCGAACCGTGGCGTTGGAGTGCTCCATGGGGACGGGCCCGGTGCACGGTGAATGCCAGCACTCCTTCTGGCGTGCTTCTGGCAAGTGCGCCTCCGCATGAAGCGCCTCCTCTTCCTCGCGCTCGTGGGCCTGACGTTGTCCGCGTGCGCCCACGCTCCGCATGCGCCCACGCGTCCCTCGGACGACCCGGACTTCACGGCGGAGCCCGTGCCCGAGCCTCCCGGGATGGACGCCGCGGCACCCAGGCCCTTCGAGCTTCAGCCCGGGGACGTGCTCTCGCTGGGCACCATCTCCCCGGCGCCGCTGAACGTGCCGCGCCTCGTGGTGGACGAAGCGGGGCTGCTCCACGCGCCGCTGGTCGGCGCGGTGCCGGTGGCGGGGCTGCGCATGGAGGAGGCCCAGGAGCGCATCCAGGAGCGGCTGCGCCGGTACGACCGGTTCGGCCTCGTCTCCCTGTCAGTGACGGAGCCGGCGGGACACCGGGTGAGCGTGCTCGGCGCGGTGGAGCGGCCGGGCGCCTACGTCCTCGGAGGTGGCACGACGCGCGTCGCGGAGCTCCTCGCGCTGGTGGGCGGCCTCAAGGTGATGACGGGTGACGCGGAGCTGGCGGAGTTGGCGGACCTGGAGGCCGCGCGGCTGCTCCGCGAGGGCACGCCCCTGCCCATCAGCGTGGTGCGTGCGCTCGCGGGAGACGCGAGGCACAACATCCCGGTGGCGCCGGGGGACCTGCTCTTCATCCCGGCGCTGCAAGGGGCCTCGGTGCGCATCCTGGGCGAGGTGAAGTCGGCCCGCGCCCTCTCCTGGCGCTCGGGCCTGCGGCTGTCGGATGCGCTCACGCGCGCGGGAGGCATGACGGTGGACGCGGACTCCGCGGACATCCGGGTGGTGCGCGGTCCGCTCTCCAAACCGAGGCTCTATCAGGCGAGCTTCGCGGACGTGGTGGCGGGCCGGGCTCCGGACGTGGTGCTGGAGCGGGGGGACATCGTCTTCGTCACCCGGCACTGGTTCGCGACCATGGCGGATGTCTTGCAACGTCTGACGCCGCTCCTGGCGGTCGGGGCGGCCGCGGTCACGGTCATGGAGCTGAACGCGGCGCCCCTCTCGCAGTGAGACAACCCCATGTCCCGGAATGAGATGTGTCCATACGGAGACGCCACCGAGGCGCGGGCGAGCGGGCCTGTCCCGGCGCGTCCCTCCGGTCAGCGCCGCGTCCTCGTCATCTTCGTCGATGCGCTGGGCCCGTCCCAGCTGGAGTCGTTCGGAGGGCTGGGCGGGCTCCCCCACCGGGGCCGCCTCCGCGGCATCCTCGGCTATTCGTGCGGCGCGCTGCCGACGCTCCTCACCGGGACGCCGCCGGAGCGGCATGGACGGATGTGCCTCTTCTCCCACGCGGAGAACGAAGGGGATGGAGTGCTGGCGCCGCTGAAATGGCTGGGGCTGTTGCCGCGGCTGGTGCACGAGCGCAGCAGGCTGCGGCGCGCGGCGGCGAAGGTGTTGAGGAAGACGGCGGGGCTGACGGGGTACGTGGACCTGTACCGGGTGCCGCCGGAGCTGTTCCGCTGGCTCGACCTGCCGGAGCGGGAGGACCTGTTCAACGCGGAGCGCATCGGCGGGGAGGAGACGTTCCTGTCGGAGGCGAGGCGCGCGGGCCTGCGGGTGTTCGCGGCGCCGTGGCAGCTGCCGGAGGAGCAGCGCTGGGCCCATACCTGCGAGGTGCTGCGGGCACGGAAGCCGGACCTGGCGTTCGCGTACGCCACGGAGCTGGACGGAGCGCTGCACCGGGCAGGCAATGGCAGCCGGGAAGCGCGGGCGGCGGCCGGCCGCGTCTCCGAGCGGATCCAGCGGGCGGTGGATGCGATGCGCGCTGGGGGCGGCGAGGTGACGACGGTGGTCGTGGGAGACCACGGGATGGCGGACATCCGCGACGTGGTGGACCCGCGCCGGCTGCTCCGGGAGCTGCGGGGGACGCGGCTGTTCGTGGACAGCACGATGATGCGTTTCTGGGGAGAAGACCGTGCGCTGGCGCGGGCGCGCGAGCGGGTGGCGGCGCACGGGCTGCGGGGGCGGTGGCTGGACGAAGGGGCGCTGATGGAGCGGCGAGCGCCGGTGCGTGGCGCGCCCTATGGGCGAGCGCTCTTTGTTCTGGGGGAGGGAGCGCTGTTCGCGCCCAGCTTCGTGGGAGGCGCGATGCAAGGGATGCACGGTTACGACGTGGACAGCCCCTCCGCGTACGCCGCCATCGCCTCGGACACGGTGCTGCCCGAGGGCTGCGGCGCGCTGATGGACGTGGCCGGGTGGGTGGGCGCGATGCTCGGGCTGGGCGGGAGGACGCCATGGGCAGGGGCTTGAGGGTTGCGTGGCTCAACGAGGGCGCCACCCCTGTGGGCGGAGCCGAGCGCTATGTGCGGGAGACCGCGCGGGAGCTGGGCGCGAGGGGCGTGGAGTCGCTGCTCTTCTATGACGTGAACGTCACGCCGGATCCGCATCCGGTGATGCAGGCGCCGTTCGGGGGCGTGTTTCCCATCGTGGACCTGGCGCGCCAGCTGCGGGAGCTGGCGCCGGACGTCGTCTACGTCCACCAGCTGGCGAGCCTGTCCGCGCAGCGCGCGCTGCTGGACTCGCCCGCGCCCGTGGTGCGCTTCTTCCACGACCACCGGCTGTTCTGCCTGCGCGAGCACAAGTACACGGTGCTGGGGAAGGAGCCGTGCACGAAGCCAGTGGGCGCGGTCTGTTACCCGTGCCTCGGCTTCGTGGGGCGCTCGGAGTCGTGGCCCGGGGTGAAGCTGGCCTCGCTGCGGAGCCTGCGGGCGGAGCAGGCGCTGTCCCGGCGCCATCACGCGTTCGTGGTGGGCTCGCGGTACATGGCGGGGCACGTGGTGGCGCATGGCTTCGAGCGCGAGCGGGTGCACGTCATCCCGCTGTACGCGCAAGTCCCGCCCGCGCCACAACCGCCCGTGACGCGCGAGGAGGACCTGCTCCTCTTCGCCGGGCAGCTGACGGCGGGCAAGGGCCTGGACGTGCTGTTCCAGGCGCTGGCGCGCACCACGCGGCCATGCCGGCTGGCGGTGGTGGGCCAGGGGCGGCAGGAGGCGGGGCTGCGCGCGAT
>NZ_RAWK01000470.1 GCF_003612165.1 Corallococcus aberystwythensis
ATCCATGACAGCGCACCCTCCCGCCAGCCCCCGGACCCTTCCTCGTTGAGGAGTGTCAAGCCGGACGGATCGGCAAACCCTTACAACAAAACCCTGGCGCCTCCCGCGCGCCGTTCAATCCCTGTTCGTGGGACTCAAATTCAGTGCATGGCGGACCGCTCGTCGCGACGGCCCGCGGGGGCCCGGCGCGCATGGGACGGCCGCTCGAAGTACTCCACCACCAGCCCGCCAAACGGCACCCGGGGACCATCCGCCTTCGGATCCGCCATCCGCTGGAGCAGCGCCACCGCGCTGTCCACGGCCTCGTCGAGCGCGCGGTTGATGCGCTGGCGCTCCGTGTCCCCACCGCCCAGCACCTCCAGGGCGTCCACCAGGCACCGCCGCAGCAGTGCGAATTCGTCATGCAGGGCCCGAGCGCCACGCTCCGGCGCCAGGCGCAGCACCGCGCGGGTGCGGCTCCAGGGGCTGGACTCCGCGCCCTCCAGCGTCAGCCCCAGCTCCCGGACGAAGGGCTCCACCAGTCCGTCCAGCAGGCTGGCGCCCGGAACGCCCTGGCCCTCGTGCGCCGCCAGCCGCATCCGCCGCCACAGCGCCGCGATGCGCTCCGGCTGCCTGCTGAAGACCCGGGCCGCCCCGGCCTTCTTCCGTCCCCGCTCCGCCGCCATGTCCGTTGTCGTCCGCATCGCGAGCAAAGACATAGCAAGGGCTTTGCCAACGCCAGACGTATGCCAGTTCCCAATGAATCCGCCCACTTGGGCAATGGGGCTGCCCTGAAGGGAGGCCGGAGGGCGTAAATCCTACGGGGCGGATGTTGAAAGGCGGGGGGCAGGGGAAGAACCTTCCCTGCCTGGGCACGTCGCGCGCCTCAGTGGAGCGTCGGCTTGGGCGGGCGGCCTGACGGGGACTCGCCGTCCAGCTCGTACTCGCCGCTGGCGGCCTCCAGCTCCTCGTCTGCCGCACCGGTGCCCTCCGGGGCCTCCGGGAGGCCCGCGCCCGACTCCAGCGCCTCCGGTGCACCCTCCAGGGCTTCAGGCTGTGCGGGGGCGGACGGGTTGGGCGGAGCCTGCGTCGTGGCCCCAGGCCATTCCGGCCAGGGGAGGGCGGGGGACAGCGGCTCGGCGCCGTCCACGGGCACGGGCCCCGCGGCGCGGGCGGCGGCGAGCAGGCGCAGCGCGGCGTCCTCGGCGGCGTCCTCCGCGGCCAGCTCCGTCATCCGCGCGGACTTCTGCCGCATGCGGCGCGCGAAGGCGGCCACGCACAGGATGGAGGCCGTGAGCCACAGGAGCGCGGAGCTGGTGGTGAGCGGCAGCCAGCCGTACCGGGCCGCGAGCCCCTCGCGCCAGTTCTGCTCCTCCAGGAGCAGCGACGTGCGGAAGGCCTTGCCGAAGGCCTGCTCGAAGGGCTCTCCCGCGCGCACGCCGTCCACCAGCAGACCCATGGCGTGCGAGCCGTGCTTGCCGGTGAGGAAGGCCACGAAGGCGGCGCTCTGCGCGTAGGCGATTTCGACGTCCGCGGGCACGTCCGGCCAGTCCTCGGCCAGGTCCTCGAAGTGGAAGACGCGCTCCTGCGTCACCGCGCGGAAGAGCGCGCTGTAGTGGGCGACGGAGTAGCGCTCGTCGGTGAGGTTCTGCGCCACGCCTTCCTGGAACCAGCGGGGCCAGTCCTTCGCCAGCTGGCCCAGGGCCACGTGCGCCAGTTCGTGCCGCAGCGTGGTGGGGCCTTCCGTGTCGCTCAGGCTCAGCGCGTCCAGCAGGATGATCTGATGCCCGGGGTACGCGAGCGCCACCGCCCAGCCCGGGGGCCTGCCGCCGGGGAGCGCCAGCGCCTCGAACTCCTGGCGGCCCACGCCCAGGCGGATTTCGGTGGTGCCCGGCCAGTCACGGCCCAGCATGGCGCCGAAGGTGTCCCGCACGCCCTCAATCTGTCCGGCCAGCGCCCGGGCCGCGCCCGCCGCCTTCGCGGTGTGCAGGATGACGAAGCGCTGCGTCTTCAGCTCGCCCGCGACGATGGCGGGGCGGGCGTGGGGCACGAGCGCGGTGTCGGTGACGACGGCCTCCGTGGCGTGGATGCCACGGGGACCTTCGTCCTGCGCGAACACGCCCGGCGAGGCCAGCAGCATCATCAGGAAGGCGAACAGGCGGAGCATGCGTGGCCTCACGGTCCACCAGAGATAACAGCCTCGACCGCCGGCGCATCAACCCCCTCCACCTTCAATCGCTTACGGCGCGACGTGTCACCCGACACCAGGGTCACCTGGCGACGCGGCACGCCCAGCGTTTTGGCGATGAATTCCACCAGGGCCGCATTCGCTTCCCCATCCACGGGCGGCGCGGCGAGCTGGATCTTCAGCTGGCCGTCATGCTCGCCCACCACCTTCGTGCGGGACGCGCGCGGCTGGACGAGCACCGTCAGCTCCACCCCGGCGGGTACGGCCTTGAGCCAGGGGGCGGGCATGCGCGGGTGCTAGTCGTTGGAGGTGGCCTTCTTCTGCGACAGGAACGCGACGTTGTCCTCCACGCGCGCGTAGTCGCGGTCCGCGAAGGTGGGCGCGGCGAACGTCTCCAGGAGCTTGCGGTGGGCCTCCACCACGGAGCGCACCTGCGACTCGAACTGGGTGCGCTGGCGCTTGAGCTCGTTGATGTCCTCCACCACCTGCACCAGCCGCTGGTGGGCGCCGTGGACGATCTTCTCCGCCTGGTGCTCCGCGTCCGCGATGATGATCTCCGCTTCCTTCTTCGCGGCGTCCTTCAGGTCCTCGCTGATGCGCTGGGCGGTGACCATCGTCTCCTGGAGGGTGCGCTCGCGCTCCTGATGCTGCTCGAGCCGCGCCTGCGTGCGCTTCAGCTCCTCCTTGAGCGCGATGTTCTCCTTCACCACCTCCTCGAACTCGCCGGCGATCAGCTCCAGGTACGCGCCCACTTCGGGACGCGCGAAGCCGCGCATCACCGTCTCGAAGCGCTTCTGCCGGATGTCGAGGGGGGTGATCTTCATGCGCCCCAGTCTAACCCATACACGCGCGCACTCCAGGAATCGGCCCCGCGGGGCCCGGGAGGCGTCAGGCCTGGAGAGCAGGCGGGCAGGCGTGTTTCAGGGCGTGGCGGCCGGGGCGGCTTCCCACTGCGACGCCACCGAGCGCGCGGCGTTCTGCACCGCGTAGCCCACGCGGCTGTCAGCGGCCACGTCCTGCACCACGCGGCGCGCGGTGGGGGTGCGTTGATACAGCAGCCCGCTCAGCGCTTGAATCTTCAGCGCGTCCGGCAGGCGCGGGTGGCGCACGACGTTGCCCAGGATCTCCTCCGCGCGGCGGTGCTGGAAGAGGGCCACCGCGCGCAACGCGGCCTGCTGGATGCGCGGGTTCGGGTCCCAGATGAACGCGGCCAGCGGGTCCAGGGCGCGCGGGTCGCCCAGCAGCGCCAGGTCTTCAATGGCGAGCGAGCGGATCTCCTCCGGCGCGGGCTCGGCCGCCCACAAGAGGCCCCTCAGAAGGGAGAGGTCCGACGCGGGGCCCCCGTCCTCCGGGGGC
>NZ_RAWK01000471.1 GCF_003612165.1 Corallococcus aberystwythensis
CGTCGGCAGCGTCAGATGTGTATAAGAGCCAGGTCTTCGCCCTCCCCTCCTCCCCCGTGGAGGAGACGGACGCCAGGACGGGCCGCCGCAAGAGCGCCAAGGCGGAGGCCGCCGCCGTCCAGGAGCGCATCGCCCCGAAGAAGCGCATCACCGACGCGGAGGACGCCGACGCTTCCGCCCCGGCGCCGCAGGCCCAGCAAGCTCCGGACGAAGAGGACGCCCCGCGCTTCCTCAAGCGCGAGCTGCCCCGTCCCCGCGGCCGCTTCACCCGCGTGGAGGCCCAGCGACTGTCGTTCTTTGAACTGACGCGCGCGGAGGGCAAGGAGACGCTGGAGGCCGCCATCGAGGCGGCGGAGCACCGCTACTCGCTCCTGCGCACGCTGGAGCACCGCTACAACGGCCCGCGCGGCGAGCTGACCCAGGTGGACATGGAGAACGTGCTGCGCCAGCACGGCCTCATGGAGACGCTGGAGGCCCGCGAGCGCCACAACATCCAGACCGCCTATGCCGCGCAGCGCGGCGCCGCCGGACGCGTGGGCTGGGCGCTGGGTCTGTCCCCCAGCGAGCTGCAGCGGCTGACCCACGCGCTCAAGCTGGAGGAAGAGGTGGAGGCCCTGCGCGAGCGCTTCCGCAACGAGGTGCTGGCGACAGGCCACCTCACCCACCGGTTGGATCTGCTCGGCCGGGACAAGTACCTGGTGGACCTGGGCATCCAGAAGCGCTTCTCCGACGCGCTCCGCAAGGAGCTGGAGCGGCTGGCGAAGGACGCCCTGCCGGACGCCACGGATCTCCACTCGCTGGCCAACGTCGTGGGGCGCAAGCACGGCGCGCCCGCGGAGTTGATCACCCGCGCTTTCGAACGTCTGAACCTGACGGAAGGGCTGCGCAAGCAGCTGTCCGCCCAGGCCCAATCCCCTTCGCACTGACTCATCGAGACGAGGTACCCACCCCATGCCCATCTACGAGTACGGCTGCTCGGCCTGTGGAAAGACCATCGACGTCCTCCAGAAGATGTCCGACCCGACGCCCCCCGCATGCACCGCGTGCGGCGCCCCGGGCACGCTGAGCAAGCAGGTCAGCCGCTCCAGCTTCCACCTCAAGGGTGGCGGCTGGTACTCGGACCTGTACGGCTCCACGAAGAAGGACGGCGGCGGTTCAACGTCCTCCTCCTCGGCGTCGCCGGCGTCCGCCGCGGCGCCGGCGGCCAGCAGCAGCACACCGGCCAGCGCTCCCGCGGCGGCGCCGAGCACGCCGTCCGCGTCCGGCGACAAGTCGTAGCGCGCAACCGCACCACCGCCCCCGGCTGAAAATTCGCTGGGGGCGCGGGGAGGCCGCAGACTTCATGCGTGCCCTTTCCTCCCTCGAAGCGTCCCCCCCGCCACTGCGCGCTGTGCGGCCATCCAGAGCTGACGGATGCGCGGGGGCAGGGGCGGTTCCTCCTGGTCGCGGATCCGCATGGCCGGGGTCCCGTGTGTCCCCCCCAGCGCGGCTGCCGCAACGGCAAGCTCGCGGCTGCGGACACGCCGGCGCTGACGCAGGCCATCCGCTAGGCTAAGCAGGCACCTTGAAGTGCGCGCGTTCCCTCCCGCGCGCCTCCAGGTGCCATGTCGCGTTCCTACCGCTCGCTGTCGTCCCGTCTCCTGGTGCCGCTGCTGGCCGTCGTCGTCTCCGCCGGCTGCGCATCCGCCACCCGCATGTCCCCCGAGGATCGCGCCTCGCTGGACCGGACCCTCACCGGCCCGAACGCGGAGCAGTACCTGCGCGTCTCCGCCTACCTGACGCCCTTCTTCGGGGACGCGTCCAAGCGGCTGCTCACGCCCTACCCGCCGGAGGACGTGCGGCTGGTGGATGACACCCAGGGCAAGCCCATCAACCCCGGCGCCATCCAGGCCACCCTCCCCGCCGGCTCGCGCGTGCGGATCACGAAGGTGGAGTTCCCCACGGCCTGGGTCGTCACCGAGCGCGTGCTCTACTCACCACGCACCTGGCCGTGGGTGTACGTGACGGTGGAGGGCGCTCCCGCGGGCGAGCAGGTGGTGCTGGTGCTGCCGCCGAACCTGGACCGCCCGGACGCCTTCCGCGCGGAGCTGGAGAAGACGCTGTCCCCCCACCCGCTGACGGATCAGCTCAACGGCTTCAGCGCGGCCGTGAAGGAAGCCGTGCGCACCAAGACGCTGGTGGCGGACATGCCCGCGGACGCGGTGCGCATGGCCTGGGGGCCCCCGGAGTCCGTGCGCCGCACGCTGGAGGGCACCGCGAAGAACGAGGAGTGGCGCTACACCGGGGAGCGCCGCAAGGCGTTCCTCACCGACGGGAAGCTGGTGCGCGCGGAGGAGGCGGGCAAGCCCGTCCTCCCCTAGCGCCTACCGCCGGCCGCCGCGGCGGTGCTGCTTCTTGCCGCCGCCGCCACCGCCCTTGCGCTGGGCCTGCGCCTCGCCCGGCCGGGTGAGGCGGGGCAGCTCGCCGGCCATCACCGGCCAGTAGTCGCCCTTGAACAACTCCTCCACCAGCTGCGCCTGGGTGAGCACGTCGCGCTTGAAGAAGGTGGCGCCGCGGCCCATCTCATCCAGGGAGCCGCGCGCGTCACTGCCGCCCACGCAGGGCAGCTTGAGCACGTCCGCGGCCTCGACGGCCAGGTCGTTCGCGGTCTGCTTCACCTTGGCGTTGTAGCCCTCCACGGCGCACAGCACTCCCGACAGCGAGCGCACGTACTCCATGGCGGGGTTGGGCACGTCCCGGTCGAACGGGCGGGCAGCGACGATGGCCGCGCCCAGCGCCTTCACCTTGGGCAGGCACTCGGCCGCGCTCCAGGGCTTCTCCCGGTTGCTGCCCCACATCTGCACGGGCTCCGGCGCCATCTCCGGCTTCGGGAAGAAGCACAGGTACTGGCCCCGGTCCGTGACGAGCTCCAGGCCCACGAAGACCTTCACCTTGGACTTCGCGCCGATCTCGAAGAGCTCGTCGCAGCCGTCCTGGGTGTTGGTTTCCGTGAACGCCACCGCGTCCAGGCCGAACATCGCCGCCCGCTCCAGCACGGCGCGCGGCTCCAGGTCGCACCCCTTGGACAGGTGGGAATGGGCGTGTAGGTCGATGAGCATGGGCGACGCGTGCCTAACAGGCCTCCCCGGGCCTGTCGAGCCCGCGTGCTCAGCCCCTCAGGCGAACGCGTAGGACTGGAAGTTGCCCTGCTTGGCCTGGCTGTTCTTCTCCTCGTACGTGCGGATGAGGTAGCCCATCAGCATCAGCGAGGAGGTGTTCTCGAGCACCCGCGAAGGGTCCTTGGAGATGAGGTTCGCGCTGTAGTTCAGGAAGAACTGCGCCAGATCCTCGCCCGCTTCCTTCACGATCAGGGCGTTCAGAGCACTCGGCTCCATGGTGCGGATGGTGTTGATGAAATCCACCGCCAGGTCCTTCTTCGTCTTCATGTCCACGGTCCTGCCCCCTTTTTCCGCCCGCCCCTGAAG
>NZ_RAWK01000472.1 GCF_003612165.1 Corallococcus aberystwythensis
GAGCACGCGCGCGGGACGTCGCTCGCGGATGGGGCGGCCTTCACGTGGGAGGTGCTCCTGGCGCCCGGCGCGGGGCTGCTCCTGCTGCCGGTGGTGGCCCTCTGGCGTGAGCGGCGCCGCGAGTGGGACATCGTGTTCGCCTATGTCATCGCGTCCTTGCTGGAGGGCGGGCTCGCTGTCGTGGGGGATGGCGTGGACGTCAACGCCTGGTTCGACTTCTTCATCAGCGCCAGCCTGGCCGCGGGCCTGCTGGGGGCGGTGCTCCTCCAGGGACAGCCCCAGCCCCAGCCGTGGCTCCGCCGCGCCGCGTGGGCGTGCCTCGTGGCCACCCTCGTTCCGGTGGGCATGGACTACCGCACCCGGTTCGGGGAGGCGGCCGCCACCGTCCGGGCGCTCCCCGTGACGGAGGGGACGTTCGCGCGCTACGCGGCCCTGCTGCGGGAGGCGCGCGGGCCGGTGCTGTACGAGGACCGGCTGATGGGCTTCCTGTCGGGCAAGCCGTACCTGTTCGACCGCTTCACGGGCGCCGCGCTGGTGCGCTCGGGCGCGGTGCCTGAGCGGGTCCTCGCGGATCCGCTCCGCGCCGGGACCTTCGACTGGCTCGTGTTCGAGCGCGACATCCGGCCCCGGCTCGCGGAGCTGCGCGGCCGGGGCTACGACTGGACCCGCGTCACGGGCACGCCTGGACTGGCGTGGACGGACAACGTGCTGCTGAGCATCGACGAGGCCTACGAGTACGTGCCCACGGAGGGCCCGTACCATGCCTACCGTCCGCGCCGCTCCGCCGCGGTGAGGTGAGGGGCCGCGGCTCCCGCTGCTCCCAGCGCTTCGTCCAGCACCCGGGCGACGGACTCCACGTTCGGGGCCGTCAGGACGGTGTCGTGACTGCCCGGCACCACCGTGGTGTGGAGGGCGCCCTGGATGAGGGGCCTCCACACGTCCGCGAAGGGCGCCAGGCCCGCGGGCCGCTCCCGGGCTTCGATGAGCACCAGCGAGCCGGCCAGGGGCTGGGGGCGGTACTGGTTGTGGGCCCGCGCGTTGCGCAGGAACAGCTGGAGCATGTGCTGGACGCGCTCGCGTGAGCGCTCCGCCGGGAGGTCCGCGGACTGCTGCACGTGCATGAGGAGTCCGGAGACGCCCTGCGTGACGAGCCGCTCCCGGGCTTCCGCCTCGGGCATCCCGGAGTCCAGGGCGAGCAGGAGCGCGGCCTCGGAGGCCTGCTCCTCCTCGGTGACGTCGCGATCCGCGTCGTTCGCCGGCAGCGCGTCGATGGCGACGAGCGTGCCCACCTCCTGCCCCGCGCGCGTGAGCTGCCGCGCCATCTCGAAGGCGATGACGCCTCCCACGGACCAGCCGGCGAGCTGGTAGGGCCCCGTGGGCTGGACCTCGCGGAGCTGCTCGATGTAGCGCTCCGCCAACGCCTCCAGGGTGGCGGGCTCCACGGGACCGCCCTCCGCGCCAGGGGCCTGGAGTCCATAGAGGGTGCGAGGGCTCCGCAGGCGGCGGACAAGCTCGTGGTAGCAGAGCAGGTGTCCGCCCACGGGATGGATGAGGAAGACCGGGGGCCCGTCATCGCCCTGGCGCAGGAGCACGCGGAGAGAGGACGCGCGTCCCGGTGTCCGTTCGCGCACCTGCCGCGCGAGGGCTTCCAGCGTGGGGGCGTGGAAGAGGGTGTCCAGCGGAAGCGCGACCCCGAGCCGCCGCTCGATGCGGCCCATCAGGCGCAGCGCGAGCAGGGAGTGTCCGCCCACCGCGAAGAAGTCATCGCGCATGTCCGGTTCGCCCGTGGAGAGCACTTCCCTCCAGAGGTCCGCGAGCACCTGCTCGGTGGCGTCGCGTGGCGCCTGACGCTCCAGGGCCGCGTCCTGGGCTCCTGCTTCGGGGAGCGGCAGGGCGGCGCGGTCGACCTTGCCGTTGGCGGTCAGCGGAAGCCGCTCCAGCACCTGGATGCGGAAGGGCAGCATGTACGCGGGGAGACGGTCCGCCAGATGCGCTCGCAGCGAGGCCTCCACGGACGCCTCCGTGACGGCGGGGCCGTCTTCCCGGAGCGTGACCCAGGCCACCAGCCGGGTGTCGTGGGCTGAGTAGGCCCGTGGCGCCACCACGCTGTCCCGGACGTGCGGGTGCGCGAGGAGCTGGGCTTCGATCTCCCCCAGCTCGATGCGGAAGCCGCGCAGCTTCACCTGGTGATCGTTCCGGCCCACGTAGGTGAGCCCTGTCTCGGACCGCCAGCGGACGAGATCTCCCGTGCGGTAGAGGCGGGCTCCGGGCTCGCTGGAGAAGGGATCCGGGAGGAAGCGCTCGGCCGTGAGGTCCGGTCGGCCCAGGTAGCCACGGGCCACGCCCTCGCCGCCAATGAACAGCTCTCCCGTGACGCCCACCGGCACCGGGTGCAGACGCGTGTCCAGCACGTGGACGCGCACGTTGCGCACCGGCCGGCCGATGGGGAGCTCCGCGCCGTCCGGCACGGAGGACTCCGCCAGCTCGGCGAGCGTCGCGACGATGGTGGCTTCCGTGGGGCCGTAGGTGTTCACCAGCCTCGGGTGGGAGCCCACCTGCCGCCGCCACCGGGCCAGGTGCTCGGGGGACGCCTTCTCCCCGCCGATGATGATCAGGCGCACGCTGTCCGGCAGGACGGTGGGGCCATTGCCCAGATCCGCGGTCAGCTCATGCCAGAAGGCGGTGGGCAGGTTGAGCACGCTGATGGCGTGCTCGCGGCAGGCATCGAGGAAGGCCCGCGTGGATTCGAGCATCGCTTCGGTTCGCGGCACGAGCGTCGCGCCACGGCAGAGCGTGGGGAAGATCTCCTCGGCGCTCGCGTCGAAGCTGACGGATGCGAACTGGAGCGCGCGGTCTTCGGGGCGCAGTCCGTACTGCTCGATGGCTGCCAGGGTGTAGTTCACCAGCGCGCGATGCGGGACCACCACGCCCTTGGGGTGGGACGTCGAACCCGAGGTGTAGATGACGTAGGCCGCATCCAGTGCCGTCGCGCCGGACTCCGGAGGTGTCTCCGCATCCTGGCCGGTGCCGGTGGCCTCCTCCACGCCAAGCCATGCGAGCCGCGTGTCGGAGAAGCCGTCCCGGAGGTGCTCCTGTCCCACGATGACCTGGACCGCCGCGTCCTGGAGCATGAAGGCGCGGCGCTGCGCGGGCAGGGTCGGATCCAGTGGGAGGTAGGCGGCGCCAGCCTTGAGGATGGCGAGCATGCCGGCGAAGAGGAGGGGTGAGCGCTCAACGCAGAGGGCGACGACATGGCCGGGCCGGACGCCGAGGAGGCGCAGGCGGTGAGCGAGCTGATTGGAGAGGGCGTCGAGGCGAGCGTAGGAGAGGGATTCGGCGCCGAAGCGGAGGGCGGTGGCGTCGGGGGTGAGGGAGGCCTGGCGCTGGAAGAGGTGGTGGACGCAGGCGTCGTGGGGGAAG
>NZ_RAWK01000473.1 GCF_003612165.1 Corallococcus aberystwythensis
GGGTGAGATGAAGACCGAGACCAAGACCGAGACCAAGGCCGGCAAGAAGGGCACGAAGACCAAGACCGAGAAGAAGACCACCACCGAGACGAAGACCGAGGGCTGAGCCCTCCCTTCACTCGCGTTCCGCCCGCCTCCAAGGGACGGGCAGGATGTGGTGCCCGGCAGGGGCGCTCTCTTCACGAGGGCGCCCCTGTTGTCGTTTCACGCGCGGCGCTCGCAGGCCTCCACGACGCGGCCTTGGAGTGAATAAACAATCCACTGTCCCCATCCAGAGGCGCGGTGACAACGACCGGCGCACTCCAGCGCCACCACCGTCACGAACCCGAGCCCACCGTCATGAAGACCTTCCTCGTCGCCGCCCTGTTCTCCGCCACCGCCGCCATCGCCGCCCCGACCCCCACCAAGGCGCCCGCCACGCAGACGAAGACCGAGGTCAATGCCTCCGAGTCCACCGACGTGCAGGCCGATCCCCACGCGCCGTCGAAGACCGAGAGCAAGACGGAGGTGAAGACCGAGACCAAGCCCTCCGGGCGCACGCAGACCATCATGCAGGGCACCACCAAGAAGCCCGTGGACAACAAGGCCGCCACCGAGAAGGCCGCGCAGTAGTCCCGCCGCCTCCTCCAAGGAGGCACCGCACGCCGTGCCCGGCAGGGGCGCTCTCCTTGAGGAGGGCGCCCCTGTTCGCGTTCCGGAAGTCCAGACCCGCCCCCTCCCTTCTTCTTGGTTTTTCAGTAAAGCCACCATTTGACAGGGACAAAGGAATCACGCATAACAGGACATGTGTGGATGACGTTGCATCCACGACAGGAAGGGGCGCCCCCCTCCCCCCCTTCAAGCGAGACGGTCATGGTGGAAGCGTTCACGAAGGTGTCCGAAGCGTCGCGGTTGCTCCTGGACAAGGGCCTGTGCCCGGCCACGGGTTCGGATGCGCTGGGCATGGTGGCCCGCCCGATGAAGGTGGATCGCGCGTGCATCTTCGAGAACCGGACCACGAACCTGGCGGGCCGCTTCCTCACGGACCTGCGCCACGCGTGGGCGGAGCCGGGTGTGGTGTCCCCGCTGGCGCACCCGCTGCTGCGCTCGCTGCCCCTGCGCGACTACGCCATGGCGTGGATGGACATGATGGAGGCGGGGATGCCGGTCTCCTGCACCTCGCGGGAAGCGCCCCCGATGATGCGCGAGCTGCTGGAGCGCCAGGGCGTGCAGTCCGTCCTGCTGTGCCCCATCGTCCCGGCCAAGCAGTGGTGGGGGTTCGTGGCGTTCGAGGACTGCCGCCAGGCGCGCATCTGGCGCCCGGAAGAGGTGTCGCTGCTCAAGTCGCTGGCGCGGGCCATTGGCGCGTCGGTGCGGCACGCGAACATGCGCTCCTCGCTGTCGCAGGTGCGCTCCAACCTCACCAGCGTGCTGCGCCCCGTCGCCGGGGACACCTGAGCCCACCTCCCTGAAGCCCTCCTTGGGGCTTCAACGGGCAGGAGCACCCCCCGGGTCATGGCCGCCCGCCCACCCGGCGAGCGGGAGGGGGCCGGAAGGGCCGCCGGGGAGCGGTAACGCGGCGCCCCGTTTCTGGTACCCTCGCCGGCCTGCGCCCCGCCCATGTCCTCGTTTGAAGCCACCGCCATCAGTCGTTCCCGGCCTCCTGACCTCGTCAGCGGCTACCGCCTGGAGAAGCTCGTCGGTGCCGGCGGCATGGGAGAGGTCCACAAGGCCACCCAGCTGTCGCTCGGCCGCACAGTCGCGGTGAAGCTGCTGAACCCGGAGCTGGCCAAGGACCCGTCGTTCATCGCGCGATTCCAGAAGGAAGCCGCGGCGCTGGCGACCCTGAGCCACCCCCATGTCGTCGCCATCGTCGACAAGGGGAAGACGGACACCACCTACTACCTGGTGATGGAGTTCGTGGACGGGCCGTCCCTGCGCGAGCTCATGCGCAACCCGTCCATGGAGACGCCGGTGCTCCTGCGCCGGATGCTCGAAATCTGCCGGGCCATCGAGTACGCGCACGGCCGGGGCGTCATCCACCGCGACCTGAAGCCGGAGAACATCCTGCTGGATCAGCAGGCCGGCGGCATCGCGAAGGTGTCCGACTTCGGGCTCGCGTCCTTCCTGGATGACGCGACGGCGGCCTCGCGCTTCGCGCTCACGTCCACGCACGTGTCCATGGGCACCATCTCGTACATGGCGCCCGAGCAGCGCGTGGACGCGAAGAGCGCGGACGCGCGGGCGGACATCTTCTCCCTGGGCGTCATCCTCTACGAGACGTTCACCGGCGAGGTGCCGCTGGGCACCTTTGATCCGCCGTCGCGCAAGCGCTCGGGCCTGGACCCCCGCGTGGACGCCATCGTGATGCGGTGCCTCAAGCCGGATCCCGACGACCGCTATCCCTCCGTCACCGCGCTCATCGCGGACCTGGAGCCCCTGGTCCCCGGCAGCCTGCTGTCCATGCCGCCCCTGCGGCTGACGCGCTGGCAGCGGGCGAAGGCGTCCATGCGCCGCGCCGCGCGCGTGACGGCGCAGACGGCCGCGGGCGTGATGGTGCTGGCCGCCGTGGGCGTGCTGGGCGTGGCGTGGAACCGCAGCGGGCAGGTGCACGTCCAGCCGCCGCTGCCGGGCAAGGCCATCATGGAGGAGCGGCGCGGTATCGCGGCGCTCGAAGGTACCGGCCGGGTGGAACCCGTCACTTCGGACAAGCGCCGCGTGACCATGGGGGAAGGGCCGGACAAGCCCAAGGTGGTGAAGGCGGGCCGGAAGCTGACCTTCGAAGACAAGGCCATCGTCTTTCCGCCCCTGGAAGACGACCCGTCGCACGTGGGCCGCGCCCGCGTGGACGTGGTGGGGCTGGTGGGCGGCGTCGCCCGGCTGAACGCGCACGTTCGCGCCGAAGCGCCGCCGGCCACGTGGAAGCGCCGCCTGAAGGAAGTGATGAACGGCCCTCCGCCGGAGCCGGTGGCCGCGCTGGGGCTGATGGGACGGGAAGGCCGCTACGTGATGCTCGTGCACCACGGCGCGGGCCTGCCGCTGTCCCTGGAGTGGTCGCTGGGGGAGCGCGGCGGCGCCATGCTGGGCCTCGAGTCCCCGGAGAACGAGGTGCGGCTGGAGCTGTTCGTCACCGAGGACGGCATGCTGCAGGCCTTCGTCGGCCAGGGGAAGGATCAGCGCCCCATCGCGGAGGCGCTGAACCTGGGCCCTGACTGGCAGGCCCACTTCGGCGAGCCCCCCGCGCCTGTCGTCGGCTGCATCGAGGGCACCTGCAGCATCGACGGGCTCACCTACACGGTGGACCGGCCCGCGCCCGTGTCGGAAGGCCCCACCACGCCCGTGGTCGCCGTCCCCCAGCCGGTGCGCACGGTGGCCGTCAACACGGTGCCCGCGAAGGCGGTGGTGCCCAAGAAGCCCGCCCCGCAGCCCCCGCC
>NZ_RAWK01000474.1 GCF_003612165.1 Corallococcus aberystwythensis
CCCCTGTCCCGCACCGGCGGGGACACGTCCCCTCCGCCCCATGTCCCGGTGTCCCCAGTCGTCCGCAAGGCGCGGCCGACGTGGATGGAGGACGACGTGCCGAGCCCGGACAAGGTGTTCTTCGCCTGGACCCAGGAGGAGCGCTGCCGTCGCTTCCCGGGGGCCATACCCGAGGCGCCCCCGCCGGGCTGGGCCACCTGGTACGCGGGCGCGCTGGCCGCCGTCGGGAGCGACGAGGCACGCCTGCGCGCGGCATGGATTACTTGGCTGGAGGACGCCTGGGGGCAGTCCCGCCAGCCGGTGTGCGCCGCGAGAGCCTTCGTCAGCCCTGAGGTATGGCGCCGGCACGTCCCGGGCCAGGGCACTGCGGCCGCGCCTGCTGAGGGCCCGGCGCTGCCCGCCACCGAGGCGGGCGCCGCCTGGGGCCAGGTGCTGGCCGCGCTCCACGCGGACGGCAAGCGCTACGTGGCCGAACAGCTCACGCGCCTGAGCCCGACGCTGGAGGGCGACATGCTCGTCCTGGAGGCGCCGGACAGGTTCGCAGCGGCGCTCGTCCAGGACGACTACCTGCCGCTCATCGAGTCCGCGCTCGCGCGCCTCGACGTCCCGGCTCGCTCCGTCCTCATCCACGCGGCGGGCACGCATTGAGCTCCGCCCCCGCTTTCACCCTCGCGCAGCTCCCGCGTGAGTCCACCCCGCAGCACCACCAGCAGGAGGCAGCACCATGAACGCAGGCACCGAGACAGGCATTGGACTGGGGCAGTTGGAGCGCAGCCGCGACGTGAAGCGACTGCACGAAACCTTCCTAGAGGCGTTGGATAGGCGTGACGGCGCGGGCGACCCGCTGCCGGAGTGGGAGGACGTGCCATCACGCGAGCGCCAGGCGTGGCGTGCAGTGGACGTGCTGGTCCGCCTCCGTGTGGAGCAGGCGGAGACGCAGCTGGGATTGGTGCGGTCGGAGCGCGACGCCCTCGTGGAGGAGGTGAAAGCGCTGCGCTCGCAGGTCCGCTACCTGGAGGTGCTGCGCAACCAGGACGACTTGGAGACGAGGCGCGCGAAGCTGGAGCTGGAGGCGCTCCGTGGTGCGCGCCGACGGCATGCCACCCCGCCACCGAGCGTCCAGCCTCTGGTTGAAGCGGCCCAAGACTCCGTCCCCACCGATGCCACCGCGACCCTCGTCTCCGTGAAGGTGACGGCGGTGGCGCCCGACGAAGATGGCGGAGGACTCTACCTCGCGGTGGAGCACGGCCTGCACGAGGCCCACCAGGGAGCCACCGTGCGCCTCAAGGGCACGAAGGCGACGGCGGAGGTGGCGAGCGTGGAGCCCACGGCCTCGCTGCCCATCTTCATCAGCTTCCACTCCCCGGACTTCGCGCCGAAGGAAGGGGATGTGCTGGAACTGCTGCCGAAGCCGGGCGACGAGCTGCCCGCGCGCATCGCCTGACGGCTACGTCACTTCGGGGGTCGGAACGCGCCTTGGTGGACGAGAGCCTGAGGCCCTTCGTGACGTGCGAGGGGCTTCAGGGTCTTACGCAGCGCAGTTTCACAGTCGACACGCCGCTGTTTTGCCTCCTCCCCAAAGAGGCGCCCCCATGCGTAAGGCATTGTGCCTGGCTGTGTATCAAGAGACATCGCGAACAAGCCCGCCGCAGAGAGCGTTTCTGCTCGTTCCATCCAAACGGCCTTAAGAACTTCCTCGACGTCGTTCGACAAGTGAAGCTCAGCAAGCCCCCAGGCATCAAGGAAGGCATCGCTAGCCTCACTTATCCGCTTGAACTGGTCAGCATTGGCTCTGTTGTAGGCGTCGCTACTGTCTCTCCTGTTCGCCTCCTGCGGCTCAGCTCCCCCGGAGTCGCCACCCCGAATAACGGGGTTTGCTAACGCCTCCAGCTCACGCATCAGGCGGAAACCGGCGATCCAAAGCTGTTGCGCAACCGCCCCCGCATTCTCTTCGCGCTTTGTCTCCCGAAACTGTCGAAGAGCTGTGGGAAGAGCAGAGCGGGCCGCCCAGACGGCAGCCCCAACTGCGGCAAATGTCCCGAGCCCGGCAAGCATACTTCCCAGCGCTGCCCAATCGTTCGCGTCCATTGAGCCTCCGTCAGAGGGCTCTTAAGCGAAGGCGCATCAGGACGAAAGCCCAGGACCCACACAACGCGCACACAGCACGAGCCAGCGCCTTACGAAGCGTCCCCCGCGCGTCTTCTCCTCCAACTGAATAGAGCCCTCGCGCGGGGCCACCTGTGCACCGCACCGGCAGCGCCCGGCGCGGAGATTGGGGCGCCTGCCTTGCTCAGCGCTCGCGCACTCCAGGTGCCGCGTGCCGGTGGCGGCGAAGTACTCCACGTGCTCGCCCTTGAGGATGCGCCCGCCGCACCCGGCGGCGGTGCAGGTACCCGCCTTCTTCGCGACGATGGTGGGCACCGCTACGCGCCCCACGCTGACGGGCGGCGGGACTCCACGCGCAGGAGTTCCAGGCCGAGCTGGTCCCCCCGCCCCGGGATGCGCGGCCGCGCATCCCGGGGCTCGGCCGCGCGACGCTGGCGCAACTTCCCCGCAGCGCGCGCGGGCAACTCCGGCCCGAGCCCCTTGGCGTCCATCACCTCGCGCATCCGCTTCAGGGCCTGCCGATGGAGCCTCAGCACCTCGTCCTCCGAAAGGCGCAGCTCCTGGGCCACGGTCCGCGCCGCTGGTTCCGTGCCTGGGGGGCGCCCGTAGCCCGCAAGCTTCTGCGCCACCACGCGCTGCAGCCGGGGCAACTGGTGCAGCGCGGTGAGGGCCGCCTCACGCTCGGCCACGTGCTGGTGGCGCGCGGCCGTCGTGTCCACCAGCCCCAGCCGCG
This sequence comes from Corallococcus aberystwythensis, assembly GCF_003612165.1. GTDB lineage: Bacteria > Myxococcota > Myxococcia > Myxococcales > Myxococcaceae > Corallococcus > Corallococcus aberystwythensis. Next base: position 2,840 of record NZ_RAWK01000474.1, read on the forward strand.
TCTCCGCGTTCGCTGCAGCGTCCGGACGCCCGTCCTCACCGGCAAGGAGTTGGTCCAGGGAGACGGTGGAGATGGAGCCCTCCCCCAGCGTCAGGATGGAGGCCTCGTCCAGGCCCTGGGCGCGCAGAGCGGTTGACACCGGCACGCCCTCCTTCCGCGCCGCCTTCTTCGCCCGCCGCAGCCGCTTCAGGGCGTGGTCCGTGACGTGGACGGCGTTGCGCTCCCCCGCCGCGTAGCGCTCCATGGCTTGGCGAGCCAGGCGCAGCACGTAGGCCGGGTAGAGGCAGCGGCCCGGCGCGAGGCCCGGGGTGAAGCGGCGCCAAGCCTTGAAGGTGGCCACCTGCCCCTCCTGCTCCAGGTCCTCCGCGGACACCTTCCAGCGGCGGGCGACGGAACTTGCCGCGCGCACCAGGTGCGGACGCACCAGCACGGCGAGGCGGCCCGCCGCGCGACGCTGCTCCGGGCAGCCGTCGGGCAGCTCGCGCAGCAGGTGCAGCAGCGCCTCCATCTCGTCGTCAGGGTTGGGGGCCGGCGGCGGGCCGGGCG
>NZ_RAWK01000475.1 GCF_003612165.1 Corallococcus aberystwythensis
CCGCGCACGTCTCCGGCCAGCCCCCGGCCCTGCCCCCGCTGCCCGTGCAGTACGCCGACTACGCCCAATGGCAGCGCCAGTGGTTGCAGGGGCCCGTCCTCGACGCCCAGCTGGACTACTGGAAGCACCAGTTGGCCGGTGCCCCCACCTCCCTGGCCCTGCCCACCGACAGGCCCCGCCCCGCCGTGCGCTCCTTCCGTGGCGCCACCGTGCCCGTCACCCTTTCTCGCGAGGTGACACAGGCCCTGGGCGCCCTGGCCCGCCGTGAAGGCGCCACCCTCTTCATGGCCCTGCTCGCTGGCTGGGGCGCGCTGCTCGGCCGCTACTGCCACCAGGACGACGTCCTCGTCGGCACCCCCATCGCCGGCCGCCAGCGCTCCGAGCTCGAAGGCCTCGTCGGCTTCTTCGTCAACACGCTCGCCCTGCGCGTCCCCCTCCACGGCGCCCCTTCCCTTCGCGGCCTCCTCGCGCGCGTGCGCGACGCCACCCTGGGCGCCTACGCCCACCAGGACCTCCCCTTCGAGAAGGTGGTGGAGGCCCTGCGCCCCGCGCGCGACGCCAGCCGTGCCCCTCTCGTCCAGGCCCTGCTCGCCTTGCAGAATGCTCCCGCCTCCGAGCTGCACCTGCCGGGCCTCACCCTCCAGCCCCTCGACGTCGATACCGCCTCGGCCGCCTTCGACCTCACCCTCTCCCTGGCCGACTCGCCTTCCGGCCTCGTGGGCGCGCTCGAATTCAACTCGGACCTCTTCGACGCCGCTTCCGCCTCGCGACTCGTCGGCCACTTCGCTTCCCTCCTCCAGGCCGCCTGCGCCCAGCCCGACGCGCTCCTGGCCGACCTGCCCCTGCTCACTCCTCCCGAGTGGCTCCAGCTCCACGCATGGAACGCCACCGCCGCCCCCTTCCCCAGCGACGCCTGCGTCCACCACCTCTTCCAGCGCCAGGCCTCCCTCACCCCCGACGCCACCGCTCTCCGCTTCGGCGCCGAATCCCTCTCCTACGCTCGCCTCGACGCTCTCTCCAACCAGCTCGCCCACCGCCTGCGCCACCTCGGCGTCCAGCCCGGCCACGTCGTCGCGCTCTGCGTCGAGCGCTCACCCCTCCTCTTCGCCGCCATGCTCGCCATCCTCAAGGCGGGCGCCGCCTACCTCCCACTGGATCCAGAGCACCCCGCGGAGCGGCTCGGCTTCATGCTGCGGGACGCCCGCGTGCCGGTGTTGCTGACCCGGTCGCACCTGGCTGACTCGCTCGCGGAGCCGGAGGTCCAGAAGCTCTGCCTGGACACGGACTGGGAGGACGCGCTCGCCAACGAGAGCGCGGCGCCCCTTCACGACACCGGCGACTCGGAGGATCTGGCCTACGTCATCTACACGTCAGGCTCGACGGGCACGCCCAAGGGCATCGGCGTTCCGCACCGCGCCGTGCTGCGGCTCGTGTGCAACACCGACTACGTGCGACTGGAGCCGTCCGACCGCGTGGCCCAGGCCGCGAACAGCTCGTTCGACGCCGCCACGTTCGAGATCTGGGGACCGCTCCTCCATGGCGCGACCGTGGTGGTCATCTCGAAGGAGGTGGCCCTCTCGCCGCGTGAGCTGGAGCACGCCATCCGGGAGCACGGCATCACCACGCTGTTCGTGACCACGGCGCTGTTCAACCAGCTCGCCCGCGAAACCCCTGCCGCGTTCCAGCCCCTGCGCCACCTGCTCTTTGGCGGTGAGGCCGTGGATCCCAAGTGGGTCCGGGCGGTGCTGGACAAGGGCGCCCCCGGGCGGCTGCTGCACGTCTACGGCCCCACCGAAACCACCACGTTCGCCTCCTGGCACCTGACGCGCCACGTGTCCCAGGAAGCGACCACGGTGCCCATCGGGAAGCCGCTCGCGAACACCACGCTGCTCGTGCTCGACGAACGCCTGCGAGCCGTTCCGGTAGGACTGCCCGGGGAGCTGTTCATCGGCGGCCCTGGCGTGGCTCGGGGCTACCTGGGCCGCCCGGCGCTCACGGCTGAACGGTTCATCCCGGATCCCTTCGCGGGCGAGCCGGGTGCCCGCATGTACCGGACGGGCGATCTCGTCCGCCGGCTCGCGGATGGCGCCATCGAGTTCCAGGGCCGGCGAGATCACCAGGTGAAGCTGCGCGGCTTCCGCATCGAGCTGGGGGAGATTGAATCCGCCCTCGTCCGCCACCCGGAGGTGGGGGAAGCGGTGCTGCTGGTGCGCGAGGACGCCCCCGGAGACAAGCGGCTGGTCGCCTACGCGGTCGCGCACGCCGGAGCGTCACCGTCCGCCGCCAGCCTCCGCGGATTCCTGGCCGACCAACTGCCGGCGTACATGGTGCCCTCGGCCATCGTCCTGTTGGAGTCGTTGCCGCTGAACGCCAACGGCAAGGTGGATCGTCGCGCGCTGCCCGCGCCGACCTTCGAGCTCCCCCACGCCGGCGTCCCATCCGTCACACGCACACCGGTCGAGGAGCTGGTGGCGGGCGTCTGGGCGGACGTCCTGGGACTGCCGTCAGTAGGCCTGGACGAGAACTTCTTCGACCTCGGGGGCCACTCGTTGCTGGCCACCCAGGTGGTGGCGCGGCTGCGCGAGGCACTGCGCACCGAGCTGTCCATCCGCGACTTCTTCGAAGCCCCGACGCTGGGCGCGGTGGTCCGGAAGCTCGAAGCGGCGCTGGCCACGGATCCAGGACATGCGCCGCCGCCCCTCCTCCCGGCCCCCCGGACCGATTGGATGCCGCAGTCCTTCGCCCAGGAGCGGCTGTGGCTGCTGGCACAGCTCGACGCGGAGTCGAGCGCCTATCACGTCCCCCTGGCCCTGCGACTGAGTGGAGCGCTGAAGGAGGAAGCGCTGCGTCTGGCGTTGGAGGGACTGGTGCACCGGCACGAAGCCCTGCGCACCGTGTTCGCGCCGGGCGAGGACAGCCCCTTGCAGCAGGTGCTCCCCATGGGCCCGCTGCCCCTGACCACGCTCAGCGTGGAGGCCTTGCCTCAAGAAGCCCGCGAAGCCGAAGCGCTGCGCCTTGCGCGCCAGGAAGCCCAGCGCCCCTTCGACTTGCGCCACGGCCCACTGGTGCGCGCGCTGCTGGTGCGTCTGGGGCCGGACGACGCGGTGCTGCTGCTGGTGCTCCACCACATCGTCACCGACGGCTGGTCCATGGGCGTGCTCGTGCGTGAGCTGGGCGCCCTCTACGCCGCGCACGTCTCCGGCCAGCCCCCGGCCCTGCCCCCGCTGCCCGTGCAGTACGCCGACTACGCCCAATGGCAGCGCCAGTGGTTGCAGGGGCCCGTCCTCGACGCCCAGCTGGACTACTGGAAGCA
>NZ_RAWK01000476.1 GCF_003612165.1 Corallococcus aberystwythensis
TTGACGAGATGACCGAACTGCAGCACGCGCTGCGCTCGGGGCTTGGCTACTACCGCGCCCGGCCCCAAGCGGTGCTCAGTCTCCTCGGCTCTCCCTGGAACCCGACTCAATCAGTCGAGGCGTGAATCAGGCGGGCAGCAGGGCCCGCGCCCGGCGCACCACGCGCTCCATGCCGCTCTTCATGTGATCCAACGGCAGGAAGCGGTTCACCGGCGTGGGGCGGTAGCCCAGCGGCCCCAGGTGCTTGCGCAACGCATGGTTGGCGCGCAGCGCGCGCAGGTGCCGGGCCGTCTCGCGGGTGTTGAAGATGATGGACAGCGACACGGAGACGTCGTCCGCGCCGTTCTTCACGTAGTGCGGCGCCACGAAGGGGATGTGAAGCGCGTCCCCGGGACCGAACGCGTAACGCGTCGCCGTTGCATCAAACGTCTCCCGGTAGCTCACCTTGGAGCCGGAGCGCGCGACGAAGGCCTCCAGGTCCGGCGTGGGGACCACCTGTTCGTCCCACGCCTTCGAGACGTGCACCGCCTTGCTGCCCCGGAACTGCATCAGGAGCGTGGAGTAGCGGTCCAGGTGGAAGGGCGTGACGCTGCCGGGGGACGCGATGAAGAGGTAGAGCATCGGATCCACGGCCGTGGTGCCCACGCCCTGCGCGCGCATCAGGTCCTCCACCTCCGACAGGAGCGCGCGGTACAGCTCGTGGAAGCTGGGGTCCTGCTCCGGCGCGCGGAGCATGATGTACGAGTTGCTCGTCATCATGTTCTCCACGGTGTCCTTCAACGACAGGCCCGTGCGGTGGTCCACGTGCGCGCGGTCGAAGTCCGCGTCCTTGGGCAACAGGCCGGAGCTGAAGAACACGTTCTCCGAAGGCAGCCGCTGCACCACGCCCGCCAGGTTCTCCAGCTCCAGCGCGGGATGTCCCAGCAGCGTGTGACGGCACCGGAAGGACTCACGGTCGAACTGCAACGGCGACCCCACGGACTCGAAGATGCGCTTCACGAAAGTGAGCTCCTCGCTGCTTCCAGCGGCAGGTGTTCACTTGATGCCAGCAGAGCGCGCGCAGAGGTTCAAATTGGGGCGTTTTGCCCCGCGTTTCCGTGGGGCGTTTTGCCCCACGCTCCTCTGAAGGCAGTTCAACCCGTGGGATGTGCAACAGATTGGCTGCACCCGGCGCAGGCTGCCTGCCCGCCCTGCCGCCGCCCTTCGGGGAGGGGCAGGCGGCGCCGGGAATCATGCCCATCTTTCCTCCATCACCTCGCTGGGAGGAAAAGACATGGCGCTGGAGGCAATCCTGTTGTGGGCGGTGATCGGCCTCATTGCTGGATGGCTCGCGTCCGCGGTGGTCGGTGGTGGCTACGGCCTGATTGGAGACATCGTCGTGGGCGTGGTGGGCGCGTTCCTGGGAGGCTTCATCTTCCGGGCGCTCGGCACGGGAGCCCCCTTCGGTGGCATCGCGGGCACCATCTTCGTGGCGTTCATCGGAGCCGTGGTGCTGCTGCTGATACTCCGGGTCATCCGTTCGAGCACGGTCCGAAGGGTCTGAGCCGGACGGCCTGAAGATGCGGTGACTTCTCGCGCGGGGCGCATGCGTCCCGCGCGAGAAGCGTTTTGGGGCTGATGACGCCAGACACCAGGGGCCTGACGGCAGTCATCAGGACGGCGGCCTCCGGACCCCGCGGCGGCATCCAGCCCCTGAGCAATTCCGGGAGTTTGCCTCTTCGAGCAGCGCGTGGGGCGCATGGCATGCGCCGTGCTCTAGCCCCCCACATCGCTGAACCGGCCGGCGCCGCACGCCGTCCCCATCAATTTCGAGGATCCCCGCCATGGCGCTCTCCCCCCTGTCGAAGTCGACCGTTGCCAGCTCCTCCTTCTCGCCCCGCACGTCCGCCTCGGAGTTCGCAAGCCCGGTGTCGCGCCCCACGGCGGTGACGGCGGACGCGGTGAAGGGCAAGGGCGGTCCGGGTTCGCTCCAGGGGATGTTCCAGGCGGATGGCTTCGACGCGCCGGCGGGCGTGGGCAAGAAGGGCGCGCTCCAGGGCGGCAATCCCATGGAGCAGCTGGCCGAGATGGTCCAGATGCTGACGCAGCTGGTGCAGATGCTCGGCGCGCAGAGCGGCGCCGGTGCGGCACAGGCCAGCGTGCCGGGCGGCGTCGAGGGCGCGGCGCCGGCCGGCGTTCCGGACCTGGGCGGCGAGACGGCCTCCTCCGGCGGTGTGCCGGACCTGGGCGGCGAGGGCTCTGGTGTCACGTCCCCCCCGCAGGTGGCCTCCACCGCGCAGGGCGCTGAAGCCCCGGTGGCCCCCAAGCAGGAGGCGCCCGTCGCCGGGCCGCAGTCCGTGGGCGCGCCGGGCGCGTCGAAGGGCAAGAACACCATCACCCTCAACAACGACGGCGACAAGCCGATGACGGTGAACTTCACCCCCAACGCGGGCGAGAAGGCCATCGACTCCGTCACGCTCAAGCCCGGCGAGAGCAAGACGGTGCAGTTCCCGGACAACTGGTCCGGCAACTTCCGCAGCGACAACGGCGACGGCAAGAACGCGACGCTCGGTGAAGTGAAGTTCGACGGCGGGTTCGGGAACACGTACTACGACGTCAGCTACATCGAGGGCCACAACGCCGCCATGACGATGCAGCCCGAGGGCGGCGGCCGGCTGTCCGGCACGATGGAGGACCTGCTCGCCTCCGCGCCTGACTCCGTGAAGGCCAAGGGAGCGGACGGCGCGGCGTACGGCATCAAGAAGAGCACCACGTCCAACGTGCAGGATCCGGAGGTGGTAGACTTCTTCCGCAAGCACGTCGGCGCGGATCAGGGCTACGTCATCCCCACGGATGACGCGAGCACGCTGGGCAGCAACAACAGCAACCTCGTCGTCCACATGAAGAACCTGGCCTGATTCCCCCCCTAGCGAGGCCCCGTCCATGAGTGTCCGCCTTCCGTCTGGCCTTCCCCGCCCGGGCCTGCCCCTTCAAGGGCCCGCCGCGCAGGAGCAGGGTGAGAAGGCGCAGCAGTCCGGAGAGCCGAAGACTCCGGGCAAGGCCACCGGGAAGGGCGTCCCCGCCAAGGGAGGACCCGCCGTCAAGGGAGGCACCGCGAAGGGCGCCTCCGCCAAGGGTGGCGCGGAGCAGGCCGGTCCCCAGGACGGCATGGACTCCGCCCGCTCGGGCGGGACGGAGCGCAACGAGGGCGGCGGCGCCCGGGGCGCGCAGCAGCACGAAGGGATGGCGGCCGGCACGTCGAGCGGCGCCGCCAACCTGGGCACCCTGGAGCAGCCCCCGCCTCCCTCCGTCCAGACGGCCC
>NZ_RAWK01000477.1 GCF_003612165.1 Corallococcus aberystwythensis
CCAACGACCTCGCCGCCGGTGAGCCCGGTGTCCGGCGGGACGACGCAGCCGGGCACGGGGACCCCGCCGGACACCGGGCTCACCGGCGGCGAGGTCGTTGGCATTGGTGGCGCGGCCCTCTTCGTCGTCCTGGCGCTCGTCGCGGCGCGCAAGCTCTTCGGTAAGAAGCGCGTGCCGGAAGCCCGGAAGCCCGAAGCCGAGGCGCCCCAGCTGCCCGCGGAGCGCCCCGAGCTGCGCGTGGAGCTGCCGCCCAACGAGGCGGAGCTCGCCCGGCGCCGCGAGCTGGACGACGCCCACGCGCGCATGGACGAGCTGCGCCGCGAGCGCGAGACGGCCTCGTTCGCCGCCCACGCCGCGAAGGACCCGGCGGAGAAGGCCCGGCTGGAGGCGCAGGTCCGCGCCCTCAAGGAGCGCGAGGAGGAGGCCAAGCGCGTCGAGTACCGCGCCAAGAAGCTCCTCGACGACGAGACGCGCGAGCGCCGCAAGCGGGAGCAGGCCGAGGCGGTGCGCCTGCGCGACGAGGCGCTGGCCCAGGAGGCCGCCCAGGCGGAGGCCGCCCGTCAGGCGGAGGCCGCGGCGGCGCGCGCCAAGGTGGAGGCGGAGGGCGGACGCACCCTGGCGCAGGGGCTGGACCGCACGAAGAACCAGGGCTTCATGGCGCGGCTCAACGGCCTGTTCGGCGGACAACGCGCCATGGACGAGTCCGTGCTGTCGGAGCTGGAGGAGATCCTCTTCACCGCCGACATCGGCGTGCGCACCGCGGACCACCTGGTGGAGGTGGCGCGCGACAAGCTCAAGCGCTCCGAGCTGAAGGATCCGGAGCGCATCAAGGGCGCCATCCGCGACGAGGTGGCGCGCATGGTGGACCTGCCCGTGCCGCGCTCGCTGGAGGGCGGAGGCCCGCCGCACGTGGTGATGGTGGTGGGCGTCAACGGCGCCGGGAAGACGACGACCATCGGCAAGCTGGCCGCGCAGCTCACCGGCAAGGGCAAGAAGGTGGTGCTCGCCGCGGGCGACACCTTCCGCGCCGCCGCCACGGAGCAGCTGGACGTGTGGGCCGGACGCGGCGGGGCGCAGCTGGTGAAGGGCCCGGATGGCGGTGACCCGAGCGCCGTCATCTTCGAGGCGGTGAAGAAGGCCCAGGCGGAGGGCGCCGACGTCATCATCGCGGACACCGCGGGCCGGCTGCACACCAAGGCCCCGCTCATGGAGGAGCTCAAGAAGGTCAAGCGCGTGATGGACAAGGCGCTGCCCGGCGCGCCCCATGAAGTGCTGCTCGTGCTGGACGCCACCAACGGGCAGAACGCCATCCAGCAGGCCAAGCAGTTCCACGAGGCCGTGGGCGTCAGCGCCATCGCGCTCACCAAGCTGGACGGCACCGCCAAGGGCGGCGTCATCATCGGTATCTGCGACGAGCTGAAGCTGCCCGTGGTCTGGGTGGGCGTGGGCGAGAAGCCCGCCGACCTGCGCCGCTTCGAGCCGCGCGAGTTCGTGCAGGCGCTGTTCGACTGAGCAGCGTCCGGCTCACTGCCCCATGAGCTGGGGCAGCAGCTGTTCCAGCAGTTGCTGCGTCTGGGCGTCCAGCTTCACGTCGCCCAGGTCTCCGCCCATGGCCCCCATGAGTCCCTGGAGGTCCGCGGCGCCCAGGTCCTCGTCGCCGTGGGCCTCCTCCCACCAGCGCGTGCGCAGCTGCCCCAGCGCCTTCGCGTTCGTGGGGCTCGCCTTCGCCAGCTCCTGCGTGAAGCACGCCTTGCACGCCCACTTGAAGCGGTACGTGTCCACGTACGCGCGCAGGGCCTTGAAGAAGGCGCTGTCCCCCACCAGCTTGCGCGATGCGTGGTGCAGCAGCGGCGCCTTGCCGTACACGAGCGCGCCGTACTCCAGCTCTCCGCCGTCGAAGTCGCCCGTGGGCCGGTCCGCGCGGCCGTCGTTGCCGCCGGCCAGCCGGAAGAACTGGTAGGGCATCACCAGGGCCTCGTTGCGCAGGGACTCGGCGGCCTCCGGGCCGTGGGCCCATTCCATGTAGAGGAGCGCCGCGTACTGCGCCAGGGACTCGTCCACCACCGGGTCGTGGATGGGGTCCGAGCCCACGAGCCCCGCGAAGTACTGGTGCGCCACCTCGTGCGCCACGGTGAACTCCAGCGTGCGCTCCAGGGACTCGCCCATCTGCGCCAACAGGCCCGCGCCCTGCGCGCCCAGGAGCGCCTGGAAGGCCTCCATGCCGGGCATGCCCGACAGCATCGACAGGGGGTCCTGCTTCGCGCGGTAGAGCGACGTCCCCACCGTCACCAGCCCGGGGAACTCCATGCCGCCCGCGCCTCCGCTCAGCGGCGCCTGCACCACGCGGAAGTGGGTGAAGGGCAAGGGGCCCAGGCGCTTCTCGAACTCCGTCAGGGCCTGCGACGCGTACTTGAGCACGCGCTTGCCCACGGCCGCGTCCTGGGCCGCGAAGTGGCTCTCCACCGTGACGCCGTTCACCGTGGCGGTGGCGGACTGGTAGCCGCGCGTCACCAGCACCGGGAAGTCGCGCACCGCCGCCGCCGCGAAGCTGTAGCGCACGCGTCCGTCGCGCTCGGGCACCGCGCCCAGGGGCGTCCCGGTGGCGTGCGCAGTCCAGCCCGCCGGCACGGTGAGCGTGGCCAGCACGTGCGCGGGTTCGTACAGCGCCAGGTCGCCCGTGCCCTGCGGGCCGGCCCACGGTTGGCCCTGGTCATCCATGGGCGGCACCTGCGGCACCACGCCCACCAGGCTCACCACGTCCGCCGTGGCGGAGAAGGCCCCGTGGTCATCCGCGCCGGCCTTCCCACCGCCCATGAGCCCTCCCCCGCCCAGGAGCGACTCCGCGCCCGGCGCCGCCTTGGGCACCGTCCCCTTCACCGCGACCTCCAGCGACACGGTGCCGCCCGGGGCCACGGGCGGCTCTACAGCAATGCGCTGCAACGTGGGCTCCGGTCCCAGCTCCAGCGCCACGGCCTTGCCGTTGAGCTTCGCGCCGGAGAGCGTCACCTGCCGGGAGCGGGTGTTGGGCGTCAGCCGCAGGTACAGCTCCGTCACCGGCTGGGGCCCCTTCGCCACCAGCTCCACCTGCACCTTGCCCCAGACGCGCCGCTCCTTGGGCTCCACCTCCAGCTGCACGCGGTAGAGCGGCACGGACTCCAGCGGCCCCAGCGCCTTCGCGGCCCGGTCCCGCTCCGACGGCTTCAGGTGCTGGAGGCACAGCTGCACCTCCGGCGCCACGCTGCCCGCGCCCGGGATGGTGGGCGCGGTGGGGGTGGAG
>NZ_RAWK01000478.1 GCF_003612165.1 Corallococcus aberystwythensis
GTTGACGACTCCCGCCATGCGCCGGACGGCCGTGGCCTACCTGCTGGAAACGACGCCGGCGGAGCATCTGGGGCTGCTGCGCAAGCGCCTCCACGACGAGGCGCAGCTGATGCAGCTCGGCGGCTGCGCCGTCTGCTGGGCGCCGCGGTCCTTCGCGGAGGTCTACCACGAGCGCGCCGACGTACCGGCGGGCACGTGCAGTAGCGAGCGGTGCCGCGAACTGTGGAGCGAGGCGCGCAATCGCGAAGGCTCCTGGCGGCAGCACGTCCGCACCGCAGGCAGCGAGGAAGCGGTCCATGCCTGAGCGCTGCCGGATTGCTCTCGTGGGCTGCGGCAAGGCAAAGCTGAAGCACCGCGCCGCCGCTCGCCACCTCTACACGGGCAACCTCTTCCGCGCGCACCTGGCGGAGGCGGAAGCCACCACGCCCCACGTCTACGTGGTGTCGGCCCTCCACGGACTGCTCTCGCTCGATGCGCAGGTGGAGCCCTACGACGTCACCCTCCGGGGAATGTCGCACGAGCAGCGCGCTGCCTGGGGGCAACAGGTGGTGGAAGCACTCACGCGCCTCTACCCGGTCGGCGCCGTCGAGCTGCTCGTCTATGCAGGCCGGACGTACGCGGAGCCGCTGCAGGCCTCGATGGCCGCTGCGCAGCGCGGGTGGGCGCTCATGGAGCCTCTCCAGGGGGCCACACAGGGCGCGCGGCTGCGCATCCTCGCGGAGGCGAGCCGGACGCGCGCCGCAGCGCGGGCCCCGCTGCGGCTGCCCGCGCTGGAGGTGGAGCAGACGCCGGGACGCCGCCTCTACCTCTTCGCAGTGGACGGCAAGGTGGTGCCCTCTTTCTCCACCGTGTCGCGGGTGCGCCGCGCGAGCGGCGTACTGGAGGGATACCAGCGTCCCGAAGCGCTCGCCCACGTGGCGGCCATCCGGGAGTACGTGGGGGGCGCGGGGGCATTGGTGCCCAACGCGATCGTGCTCGCCTTCGACTCGCGTGTGCGCTTCGAGCCACTGCCCGGGGCGGACGAGGGCGCGCGACACGGGCACCTCGTCATCCCACGCCAGTCGGGCCCGGACGCCCCGGGCTTCATCGTGGACGGTCAGCAGCGGCTGGCCGCTGTGCGCGACGCGGCGGTGACGGCCTTCCCGCTGGCGTGCACCGCCTTCATCGCTGAGACGGTCGGCCAGCAAGCCGAGCAGTTCATCCTGGTGAATTCGACGAAGCCCCTGCCCAAGGGGCTTATCCACGAGCTACTGCCCAGCACGACGGCGGCGCTCCCCGCGGCGCTGGAGCGCAAGCGCCTGCCGGCGCAGCTCCTCGCCCGCCTCAACCTGGACGAGGGCAGCGCGCTGCGCGGCCTCGTCATTACCCAGACGTGCCCGCGCGCCACCGGGAAGGTGGGGGGGAAGCACTTCACCGCCGTCATCAAGGACACGTCCCTGCTCGCCGCGATGGAGGACTCCCTCTCCGACGGCACGCTGGGCGACCTGGAGCGCGCGGGCGCGGGCGTGGACGCCATGGTGGCGCGCGTGTCCGCGTGGTGGGCCGCCGTCGCCAGCACCTGGCCGGGCGCATGGGCCCGGCAGCCCAAGGAATCGCGATTGTCGCATGGCGCGGGCGTGCGCGCCCTGTCGCTCCTCATGGACTCCGCCTGCCAATTCCTCGCGCAGGAGGGCGAAGCCGAGCCTGCGCAGGACGCCTTCGAGAGAGAGCTCGCGCTGGTGCGGGACGACTGCGCCTGGACGTCCGGCGCCTGGAGTTTTTCCGCCGGCAGCCGCCGGTGGAACGACGTGCAGAACACCCCCAAGGAGGTGGCTCAGCTCGCGCAACACCTGGGCGCCCTCTACCGCGAGCGCCGCGCGGCGAAGAGGCCGGCGCGCATCAGCAGAAAGACGGGTTCGCGATGAGCCACTGCGACGCCCCCATGCGCGTCCCCATCTTCGGCGTCACCGCGCCCCAGCCATGGGCGTGGAGCCTCCAGGTCCGCAACGCGCCCGTCCTCAACCTGTACCGAGCCCCGCCCACGGACGTGATGGGGGCCTACGTCGCGGTTTGCGCAGCGGCGGAGTACGTGCCGGAGCTCAAGGGATGGATGGCCTCTCCGTCCGGGCCGGGCGTCAGCGCCCCGCCTGCGGACGAGCTGCCGACATGCGCGGTGGTGGCGGTGGCGCGCGTCGCCGCGGTGTCGCTGTGGCCGGACTCCTCGCGGCAGTCCCGCTGGTACGTGGGTCCGGCCGGGGTGTGGCTGGAGGACGTGGTGGCGTTGCCGGAGCCAGTGGCGTGCGAGCCCGGCCCCGCGGACACGCTGTGGGAGGTGCCCGCCCAGGTGCTGGCCCGGGTGCGGCTGGCCTTCGGCTCGCTCGTCGGCGAGGACCAGGCGCGCTGGGAGGCCTACGAGGCCCTCGCAGCACGCAGCGGTGGTCGCGCGCCCGCCTCGCTGAAGGACCGCGTCCTCCGGAAGTGCACCTGCCGGCGAGCGATGACGCCGTGCCGGACGTGCCGCGTGTGGCGTTGCACCGCGCCCGAGTGCCCGCCGCACACCTGCGCCATGGGGGTATCCCCGTGAGCCGCTGCCGCTTGCCCGCCGTGCGCTGCGAGCACTGCGGGTCCACCCGCCTGGGCGATGCCGTCACCTACGACGGCCAGCCGTCGCCCCACGCGCCGCGCGTCGCCTCCGCGGCGGTGCGCGCGAAGTACTCGGGCCCCTGGCCCACCTGCCGCCACGGCATCGCGGCCCTGGCCGACTGCGTGGACAAGCCCATCCCTCCCGCGTGCTGCCCCCATCTCATCTCGGAAACCACACCATGAGCACCTGCCCTACTCCTCCCGCTCGCCCACGCCGCCGTCCCGCGCCGCCTCCGCCCCCAGAGGTGTCTGAGGAGGAGCCCGTGCCCGCCGGCATGGTGCGCCTGCTGTCCGGGCAGCTCGTCACCGAGGAGGACGCGAGCCAGGTGATTCCGGGCGAGCTACCGCCCGAGGCGCGCTGGCCAACGCCCACGGACATCGCGCCCGACGTCGGCTTCCAGTTTTCCGGTGACGAGGCCTGCTCCCACGCTGACGAACTGGAGCGCGTGCGTGCCGAACTCGCCCGCCGCGATGAGGCGCTGCTCCGCGAACGCGAGTCCCGCCTGCGCGCCGAAGCGGAGCTGTCGGGCTTCACCCGGGCGGTGTCCCTGCTTGTCCCCGCGCTCGCTGTCCCCGGCGTGTCCCGCGCCCCTGTCCCCATC
>NZ_RAWK01000479.1 GCF_003612165.1 Corallococcus aberystwythensis
GCACCGGGCAGGTGGGAGGGACGCTGACTTGGCTTTGGGTCCTGCCTGCGTATCCTCGCGCGCGCCATGGTTCCCGCTTCGAGTCCCGCTGCCCTTGCTTCTCCTCACACCGCCGTGCCCGGCTTGTCCGCCGTGCCCGCCCCCCAGCCCGAGCCTTCCATCCGGTGGTTGGTGGGCCTGCTGCTCGTGGCGGCGCTGCTCCCCCGGTTGGGGGTGTTCTTCATCAACGAGAACCTCTTCGGGGACGCGGTGGTGCGCACGGAGCTGGCGGAGCGGTGGCTGGCCGACCCGCACGTCATCACCTCCTACAAGGACGGGACGTACCAGTTCGGCCCGCTGCACCTGTACCTGGTGGGCGCGGTGCTGTCGGTGTTCGAGCGCGACGTGGCGGGCCGGCTGGTGAGCCTGGTGTTCGGCGTGCTGTCGGTGGTGCCGCTGTTCGCGCTGACGCGGCGGCTGTTCGGCTGGCGCGCGGGTGTGGCCGCGGGGCTGGCCTTCAGCGCGTGGGGCATGCACCTGCAGTTCTCCACCACGGCGGGCAGCGAGGCGGTGTCACTCTTCTTCATGCTGGCGGTGTTCGCGCTGGTGGCGGAGGGCGTGGAGGAGAACCGCTTCCAGCCGCTGTTCTGGGGCGCGGTGCTGCTCAACTTCGCGTGCGCGCTTCGCTACGACGCGTGGATGTACATCCCGCTCATCACCGTGGCGCTGGTGTTCAGCAGCGAGGACCGGGTGGCGTCGCTCACGCGCGCGGTGGGCTTTGGCCTGGTGTGTCTGCCGTTCCCGCTGTTGTGGATGCAGGGCAACGAGCTGGCGCACGGCGACCCGTTCTTCCCCATCAAGGCGGTGGAGGACTTCCACAAGCAGTGGGTGGCCGACTCCGGCGGTGCGGGGGGCGCGCTGGGCTGGCGGCTGCAGCAGCTGGGGTTCTGGCCCGCGGTGGCGCTCTTCACGCTGACGCCGGGCGTGGCGCTCCTGGGCGGCGTGGGCATGGTGCGCGCGTGGAAGAAGCACCCGGAGACGCGCTGGCTGGTGGCGATGGCCGTGGTGCCCGCGCTGTACTTCACCGTCCGCGCGGCGGTGCTCCTGAGCTTCGTGCCCCTGGCGCGCTTCACGGTGACGCAGCTGGTGCTGGTGCCCGTGTTCCTGGCGCCGGGCCTGGCGGCGATGGTGGGCAGCCGGGGCGCCTTCGCGCGCCGCGCGGTGGTGGGCGTGAGCGCGGTGCTGGCGGTGGTGATGCCGGTGGCGCTGGGCATCTACACCTTCCGCACCGAGGGCGGCCTGCACGACTCACTGCGCCCGGTGAGCCCCACGTCCACGAATCCGGTGGCGGTGATGCAGGTGGCTCGCTTCCTCAAGGAGGAGGTGGCGGCGAAGGGCGGCGCGGCGGCCATCGACGACGACCCTCGCTACATGGACCTGCAGGTGGCCTTCTTCTCGACGTTGCCGGAGATGCGCATGGCGCGCGTGCGCTGGGACACCTTCCGCCAGCGCCTGGGCGACGCGCGGCCGGACGTGGTGGTGCGCTTCGATGAAGGCCGGCTGGTGAAGGACCCGGGCGTGAAGCTGGACGGGCGGACGCTGACGCTCGACGGCGTGGCGTACCAGGAGCAGGACGGCTTCACCGCGCCGCTGCACGTGTACCGGCGCCAGCCGTAGCCGGCGGCTCGTTCCCGGAGGAGGGGCTCAGGCCTCCGGGTCGTAGTTGTCGTCGTAGCCGTCGTCGTTCTTGGGGCGGTGCGCGTCCAGCCAGCCCTGCAGGATGAACTGCGCGGCGAGCTGATCAATGACCTCCCGCCGCTTCTCCCGGCGCACGTCCGCCTCCAGCAGGGTGCGCTGGGCAGCCACGGTGGACAGCCGCTCGTCCCAGAGCTCCACGGGCAGCCCGAGCGCGCTCTCCAGCACCTCCGCGAACTTGCGCGTGGCCTCCGCGCGGGGCCCCTCCGAGCCATTCATGTTGAGGGGCAGCCCCAGGACGAAGCGCGTCACCTCGTGCTCCTTCACCAGGCGGGACAGCTCCGCCAGGTCCGCCTTGAGCGACGCGCGCCGCACGGTGGTGACCGCCTGGGCGGTGAGCCCCAGCCCATCCGAGACGGCCACCCCGATGGTCTTGGTTCCGTAGTCGAGCCCGAAGGTGCGCATGGGCGCGGGACTCTAGCCGCAATCCTCCGTGACGGACCGGACCGTCCGTGGCCGGGGACGCACACGGCGGGCCTCGCGCGCCAACCCCGCGTTTCGACTCGCCCCGCGCGCCGGCGCGTCCGGCACCGCCGCTGCAATGCCCTCCCGCGTCCGAAGAGACGGCGCGCGGCACCTCGCAGCATCCACTTCAACCCGCCGCGCGGGAGTACTGATGCTCGACATCCTGAAAGGCGTGGCGAACCTGCTGGGCGGCCCCATGGCCGCCGTGACCGACCTGGCGGGGGACGCCCTGGGGCTTCCCCCCGTCCTCACGAACTCCATCAAGACGGCCGCGGGGGTGATGACCGGCAACGTGATGATGGCGGCCAGCGGCGCGCTGGGCGTGGCGGATGAGCTGAAGAAGCACCCGTCCGCGAAGACGGAGTACTGCGCGCCCCAGGACGCGGCGAAGGCGGGCGCGGGCTACGCGAGTTCGTCCTCGGCGGGCGGGACGCAGGCGGGAGGCACGTCCGGGAGCCGCAGCCCGCTGGACCCCAAGCTGCTGGACTACGCGGACTCGCTGCGCACGCTGGAGGCGAACTTCGGCTACCTGGACCTGCTGGACGGCAAGAAGGACGGCTCGCTGTCGCACGCGGACCTCCAGCGCATCTCGCAGGACCGGAACGTGTCGCCCTCGCTCCGGGACGCGGCGAGGTTCCTCGTGGACAACCGCACCTTCTTCGAACAGGTGGACACGGCGAAGAAGAAGCTGCTCGGCCTGCCGATGCCGGCCTTCAACGACGACCGCATCGAGCTGATGGGCCTCCAGCAGGAGTCCAAGCGGCTGGCCTCGGAGTTCGCGAAGTACGGGCGTCCGGAGCGGCCGGGCCGCCCGGCCCCCTCGACGCAGGACTGCGAACCGGCGCCGCCGGACTGCGCGCCTCCCTCCAAGGGCGGGAGTTCCAGCCCGCGGCCCGGAAGCGGGGCGGGGCGGCCGGGGAGTGATGGCACGGGACGGCCGGGCAGCGGCACGGGGAGCACGGACGGTGGCGTGCCGGGACGGCCGGGGCAAGGCAGCGGGGGACCCGGTGGCACCGGG
>NZ_RAWK01000047.1 GCF_003612165.1 Corallococcus aberystwythensis
GTTCCCCCACCCTGGGGCCGCAGCACACAGAGCGCGTGCGACTGCACCACCGCCATCGCGGAGACACCCTCCTCCTCCACCTCCATCAACGAGGTCCCCATCGAGGATGGAGGCGACAGGAAGAACAGCCGGTCCTTGCCGTCCTTCAACCACAGTTGCTCATGCCCCCCCAGCGGATCCATCCAGCTCACGAGGTTCAACGGGAGCGCGTCCGACGCGGTATCCGGCCGCGTGGAGTCATGCATGACGTAGTAGCGCGCCTTCTGGAATCCCTCCCGCGTGCGCACCTTCCCGTGCATCACGTACGTGTCGTTGTGACGCGCGAGCACGAGCAATCCCCCCGAGGAGCGCCATCCGGCTGCGATGACCGTCTGGCCGGGAGGCACCTGGACGCGCCGGGGCCTGGGCACGCTCGCGCGCGGCGAATGCGGCACCGCCATGGCCTCGACAGCGCCATTCGCGGAGAACAGCAGCACGCGCCGGCCATCCCCCGCGAAGGCGAACTTCACGATGCGCCGGTCGCTCCCGCGAGACTGCAACCCCACCGGGCTCCGGTTGGAAGCGAAGGGGTTGCGCAGCAGGCGCAGGCAGTCGTCCGGAGAGGGCAACTCCAGCACCACCGAGCGAGGAACACGGGCCGAGGGCCGCACGTCCACGGTGAGCCGGTGCGCGCCGGGCTCCATCGGCTCGGAGACCTCCACGCGGGACATGCCCTCCGCGCCCTCCAGGCGGCCCAGACGCGAGGAGCCGATGAGCCACACGTCCTCGCGCGCGCGGGGAAGCGACAAGGCCTCACCCCACGCGGCCAGGTGCCGCGAGGACGCAGGCGCGGTGGAGCGCGCTTCGAGCCACGCGAGGAGCGACGTGCCGCCCAGGCCCGTATGGGTCGCATGAGCCGGGTCGGTCTGGAGCGCGCCCCAGGTGAACGCCGCGCCCGCGGCCTCTGCCCGGCGCGCGAGCACGACCAGCAGCGCGAGGTGCGCGATGCGCGGCAGGCCCAGTTGATCCGGTCCCACGTCCAGCAGCACCACGGTGCGCCGCGCCCCTTGGGGTTGCCGGAACGCGGGCTTGAGGAACGACAGCTCACCGAACGCCGCGCGGCGCACCAGCTCCTCCGGCGCCTCCAGCGCCCAGAGCCATTCACTCACGAGCAAACGGTCGAACGTCCCCCGGCGCGACAGGCCGTCATAGCCCTGCGGCTCACCGCCCTCGGCCTCACCGCGAGGGCGCAGCGTCCCAAGCGCCGCCGACAGCCGAGCGACATGCGGCCCCAGCTGCCGCGCCAGGTCCTCCGGGAAGAGCGACAACTGCGCCGCCCAGGGGCGCAGCACAGGAGGCAGCGCGGTCACGAACAGGACTCCGCGCCATTCAAGGCGAGCAGCCACGCGGCCCGCGAAGCACGCGCGACCACTCCGGATGCGGACACCACTGCCAGCGGAAGCGTGCTCATGAAGCGGCCTCGATGCCATCCGCAGCGAGCACCCACGCGGTCAGCGAAGCACGCACGACCACGCCGGATGCGGACAACACGACCAGCGGAAGGGCGGTCATGAAGCGGCTCCGGTGCCATCCGCGGCGAGCAGCCACTCGGTCAGCGAAGCACGCGCGACAGGCTGCGCCGATCCCACGGACACGAGCACGCCCGACGCGGGCAGCACCGCGAGCGGCGCATCCCCCTGCCCCGCGAGCAGCGCGCGCTCCAGCCACGAAGGCGCCACGTCCGGCTCCAGCGCGCAGGGCAGCAGCAGCGCGGGAGCCAGCGGGTCTCGGCCCAGGTACACCGCGCCATCCACCCAGGGCAGCGAAGCAGCGGCCCCCAGCAGCACGAGCACCTCCGGGCCCGCGACGCCGGTCCACGCGGCCAGCGCCGCGTCGTCCGCACGCGAAGCACGGTGTCCCAGCGCGAGCGCCACGGAGCCCGCACCCGCCACGGCCACGGGCTCCAGGGGCAGGACCCGGGGACGCCAGCGCACGGGGAGCCCCGCGACGGCCGGCTCCGGTGGCGGCCTCATGCTTCCGCGCATCCCGCGCCCGTTGTTCACCCCGCCACTCTAAACCGCCTCCCCCAGGGGACGAAACGGTCCGGGCAGCTCCCGCTGTACAGCGCACCGAGCCCCTGCCCATGCTCCCCCGCATGAGCACGACCCGGATCCGCCAACACGTGAAGGCCCCTCGTTCAAGCGTCTACCGCGCCCTGATTGACGCCCGCGCGGTCGCGACGTGGATGGTGCCCGACGGCATGACCAGCCACGTGCATGTGTTCGAGCCCCATGAAGGCGGCGCGTTCCGCATCTCGCTCACCTACGACGCGCCTTCGGGGACCGGCAAGACGACCGCGCACACCGACACGCATCACGGCCGCTTCGTGAAGCTCGTGCCGGACGAACAGGTCGTCGAGACCACCGAATTTGAAACGACCGACCCCGCGCTTCGCGGAGAGATGATCATCACCTTCACGCTCACCGGCGCGGAGGACGGGGGCACCGACCTCCTCGCCGTGCACGAAGGGCTGCCGTCCGGCGTGCCGCCCGCCGACAACGAGCTGGGCTGGCGGATGTCGCTGGCGAAGCTCGCGCACTACGTCGAGCACTCCACCTCACCGTGACGGCAGCTCCCGCGCATCACTCCAACGCTTGAGGACGCCCCACGGCGCGTCAGCCGGGCGAACAAGCAAGGTAGTCTCTCTGACACGCCGAAGTGAAGGAGGATGCATTGCAACGCCATGAGCGCCTGAGACTGAGACGTCTGCTGATGGGACTCGTCGTGCTCGCGGCATCGCAATCTCAGCTCGCCGCCGCGGACCCGCCCTTGACGAGGGCGCCTGGCTGCACCGCCCGAGGATGGCCCGCGACTGTTCCCTGCGGCAGCACCGCCTGCTTCGTTTCAAGCTGCGGCGAAGGCAAGTGCCCCTACTGTTTCATCAAGGGCACGGAGAACATCGCCATCAAGGGCTGGGCCGTCTACACGTGCATGAGCGGTGAAACCGTCACCGGGAAGGCCTTGCTGTTTCACACGTTGCCCTTCAACGCACGCCTTGGACCCTTCTGTGGATGAATCCTCGTGGGAACAAGAAGCAACCCAGGTGATGGAGGCGCTCAACCTCCTGACCGTACTGGCTGCGCCTCGCCTCTATAAGCGATGGTCCACACAGGCTCCGCCAGCCGCGCTGCGTGAGGCGCTCGACGCACGACTGCTCGCGCTTGCTTCGTTCTGCGAACGGGCCATGGGAAGCCCCGACGCGGAGCGCTTCCGAGCCGCGTCGCCCCAGGTGCGCGCGCTCGCGGACACCGTGACCCAGACTCCTCCCGAACACCTTTCAGGCGCAGACTGGATGTTCCCTTCACGGCAGTGCTTGGACGCTCTCGGGTTTCATGCGCCTCCCGAAGGATGGGATGCCTTTGAAGGATGGCCTGGATGACAAGCCCACCTCACGGTGACGGCAGCTCCCGCGCCGCGAGCTTCGGCAGGGCGCGGTACTCCTCCGTCAGCACGAACCCGTCCCCCATGTTGGTGACGCGGGTGAGCGCGTAGAAGTCCTGGAAGCGGTATTCCGCGCTCGCCTGCCGCAGCAGTCCCTGCCGCAGCTCCTCCACGCTGCCGTCCCCGGCCTGTTTCATGGGCGGACCCGCCAGCGTCGCCAGCGTCGCGTTCGCCTCGCGGAACGTCGCGCTGATGGGCTCCGGGTCCACCGCCCGGCTCACGGCAATCACAGACACCAGCCGGTCATCCGCGCCGAACGTGACCCACAGGTTCCGGATGGCCGCTTCACGCTTCAGCCCTGGGAACAGCGCCGCCGGTACGTCTTCACAGTCCAGGTCCCCCTGGCTGCGCGGCACCGTGCACTTCACCCCGTGCGCCTCCGCCCACTGGAGCAGGGACTCGCGCGTCGTCCCCTCCAGGTCGAACCCCAGCGCGGGCCGGGCCAGCGCGGGGCTCTCGCCCCGGTTGGAGGCCGCGAAGCGCATCCTCGCGGCCTCCTTCTGCTCGGGGCTCTGCTTCACGTCGTACCCCAGCGGGCACCCCGCCGCGGACGCGGCCTGCGGCATGGACATGCCCATCCACCTCAGGAGCGGCCGGCCGGACGGCGTATGGGCGAAGCCCATCACCGCCGTGAACAGCCCGGCCACCCCCACGGTGGAGAACAGCATGCGGCGCACGCCCCGCGGCAGAACGATGCGAGTCATGGTGCCCTCCGGAGGTGTGACTACTTGCCGACGATGGACGCCTTGAACGCCGCGTCCGTCACGATGGGAGCGAAGCAGGAGGACACGTCCGCGGCCGTCACGCCGTTGTCCGTGAGCGCCGGCACCACCATGTTCGCGATGAAGTAGTCGTACTGGGAGTTGGTGATGGCCATGCCCAGGTGCGCCGCCGCCATGTTCTGCGGGCCCGCGTACGTCTTGCCGTCCGCGTACATGATGGATTCCGGACCGCCGTAGGCATAGACGAGGAACGCCGCCAGCTTGCCCTCGAAGGTGGCCGCGTCGTCCGCGTACGCCGGGCCCTTGCTGTCATCACCGATATGGGTGAAGGACTCGCCCAGGTTCGCCGTGCCGTTGGGGCCGTTCAGCTCCGCCAGCGTCTTCGCGACAATGGACTTGTTCACCGCGACGAACGCGTTCGCACCGAACGTGTCCCACGCGTTCTTGTTGCTGCTCGTGCAGCGCAGCGACGTGCCCGGGCCCGTGCCCGTGGGCATGTAACTGGTGCCAGCGTCCGGCATGTCGTTGTCGTCATCGTCGCCACAGCCCGCCAACAGGGCCGCCGAGGCAAGCGCCAGCGCCGCGAAGGTGTTTCGCATGAAGTGTCTCCCATGGATGGAATGCCTTCGGTGCGCCGCACCGAAGGCGGCCGTCCCGCTGGCAGCCACCAATACGGCGCTCCGCATCCATTGGATTCCCCCGGAATTCCGGAAGGACTTCCGGCCCTGGGTCACGCCGCGCGAGTGCTCGCGTCCTCCAGCAACGCCGCCAGCGCACCACGCAGCTCCCGCAGGGCCTGCGGCAACGCCTCCGGAGCGAAGCCCGCGTCCATCTCGCGCGCCACGCCCTCCAGCTTGAGCCGCCACGCAGCCACCGCGTCCGCCTCCGTGGGCCGCGCCTCCAGCAACGCCTGCCCCGCCTGTGCGATGCGCTGCGCCCGGGCCAGCGGCCCCGCGCTCGCCTCCAGCGCCGCGGCCGGCAGCGCCGGGTTCTCCGACGCGGACAGCACGTCGCGCAGCACGTCGCGCGCCAGCGCCTGCGCCTCCTTCGTGGGCACCGCGTAGACGAGCGGCCACAGGTCCGCCACGCCCGGCGTCGTGCGCCCCGCCAGCGCCGCCGCCGCCGCGACCAGCCGCTGCACCTTCACCGCGCGCCGGTCCGACAGCGCGATGCCCGCCGCGCGCAGCGTCCGCAGCGCCTGCGCCAGGTGGGGACGCACCGGCCCCAGGTCCGCGCGCCGCGCCGCCTGGGACACCACGTCCAGGGACGCAAGCGACGCCACGCGCGGCGCCGCGTCCGCCCACAGCGACGCGCCGCCCTCCAGCAGCTCCTCCAGCCGCGGATCCGGCACCGGCTCCACGAAGATGCGCGCGAGGAAGCGATCCGCGAACGCGGCCAGCGCGTCGTCCTCCGGCAGCGCGTTGGACGCACCCACGCACACGCGCAGCGGGCACTGCATGCGCGTGTGGCCGCGCCGGAAGGTGCGCTCGTTGAGCAGGCCCAGGAGCGTGTTGAGGATGGCGGTGGAGCCCAGGAACACCTCGTCCAGGAAGGCCACCTCCGCCTCCGGCAGCATGCCCGCCGTCTCCGTCTCCACCAGCCCCTCGCGCAGCTTGCGCAGGTCCACCGGCCCGAAGATTTCGGACGGCTCCGTGAAGCGGCCCAGCAGGTATTCGAAGTAGGCGCCGCCCAGCGCGCGTGACGTCCTGCGCACCGCCTCGCTCTTGGCCGTGCCCGGCGGGCCCACGACGAGCAGGTGCTCGCCCGCCACCGCCGACAGCGCCACCAGCTCCACCATCGCCTCGCGCTCCACCAGACCCCGGCTTGCGTCGGTGAGCGCGTCGCGGACCTCGGCTGCCGCGACCTCGAAAGAAACGGACATGGCAGGCAGCCTAGCCTCGCCCCCGGTCCGGCATACAGTGGCGGCATGGATACGAAGTGGAAGTGGCTGGCCCTGGCAGGCGTGCTGGGCGCGGGGCCAGCGGTCGCGGACGGATGGCATGGCTATGCCTCCGTGGGAGCAGGCATCACCCTGGATCATTTCAGCGAGTGGCGCGCCAAGGGGCCCGCACTCCAGGCGTGGCTCGCCGTGGAGACACCGCCGGGCCTGTCCCTGGGCGTCGTCTTCGAGACGACCCAGACCTGGGGCCAGCAGTTCGCGGAGGCCCAGAACCCTTCCGAGATGAGCCGCGTGCAGCTGGACTACACGGCCGTGGGCCTGGAAGCCCGCCTGCGCTTCCTGGGCGACAAGCCGGTGACGCCGTGGGTGGGCGCGCGGCTGGCGAAGAGCTGGTCGCAGCCCTTCACGCCCGACAGCCTGGGCCAGCTGCGCCGCGAGGACTTCGACGTCACCAGCATGGCCTTCCGCGTGGGCCTGGACGGGTGGATTTCCGACCGGTGGGGCATCTCCGTCGCCACGGCCATCCAGTTCTGCGACGTGAAGTTCACGAAGGACGCGGACAACACCGGCGCCAGCGCGGGAGTGAGCGTGAACATGTGCGCCAAGCCGCTCCAGAGCATCGTCGCCGGGCCCGTGCTGCGCTTCTAGCGGGCGCGGGTACAGGTACGGATACAGTGGCCCGCCCATGAACGCGCCGCACCCCACCTCCGGTCCTCGCTGGCTCTACCTGCACGGCTTCGCCTCCGGCCCCCTCTCCGCCAAGGGCGTCTGGCTGGACGCGCACTGGGCGAAGCAGGGCATCCCCCTGGAGCGCCTCAACCTGCGCGTGCCGTCGCTGGAGCACCTGGGCCTGCACGCCATGCTGGACACCGTGAGGGACGCGCTGGGCGCGCCCAACGACCGCGCCGTCGTCATCGGCTCCAGCCTGGGCGGGCTCGTCGCCGCGCGCACCGCGGAGCAGGACGCGCGCGTGGGCGCACTGGTGCTGCTGGCCCCGGCCTTCCACTTCGTGGAGCAGCTCCAGCGCCGCATGGGCCCTCACGCCTGGGCGGAGTGGAAGCGCACGGGCTTCCTGGAGACGGACGACCACGCGGAGAAGCGCCGCACGCGCGTGCACCACGGCATCGTGGAGGAGGCCCAGGCCATGGACGCGAAGCGCGGCCCCTGGCCCGACGTGCGCGTGCCCACCCTCATCGTCCACGGCCGCCAGGACGACACCTGCGACGTGCGCTATTCGCGCGAGTGGGCGAAGGGCAAGCGCCACGTCCGTCTGGTGGAGGTGGATGACGGACACGAGCTGACCGCCTCGCTGGAGCTCATCGCGAGGGAGGCGGATGTCTTTCTTGCCCCGTGGCGGGGTGTGGAGAACGCCCGGCAGGTGTTCACTGGCGGCTGACCCGAGCGCGTCCGTGTGGCCGCCTCGCTTGCGCCGCGAACGCGCCGGTTAAGGTGCCGGCCATGAACCGCGAATACCACCGCTGGTACAGCCCGAGGTTGAACCGGGACATGGAAGCGCTGGTGTACGGGCACTCGGGCGAGCCCATCATCCTGGTGCCCACGAGCAAGGGCCGCTTCTACCAGGCCGAGGACTTCGGCCTCATCGGCGCCATCGCGGACTGCATCGCCGCGGGCCGCTACGTCGTGATGTGCGTGGACTCGGTGGATGAAGAGTCCTGGTACAACAAGGACGTCGCCCCCGCCGTGCGCGTGGCCCGCCATGCCCAGTGGGAGGACTACCTCGTCCACGAGGCGGTGCCGCTCGTCCGGGGCCGCGCCGCGGGAGGCCGGCTCACGCTCGCCGGGTGCAGCCTGGGCGGCTTCCACACGTACAACGTGGGCCTGCGCCACCCGGACGTCTTCCAGCGCCTCATCTCCATGGGCGGCAAGTTCGAGACGGAGGACTTCCTCGACGGCCACCACGACGAACAGGTGTACTTCCACACCGCGCCCCAGTGGCTGACGGGCCTGAACGACCCGGGGCGCCTGTCCGCCCTGCGCCGCGTGGAGATGACCCTGGCCGTGGGCGAGCACGACTTCTGCCGCTCCTCCAACGAGAACCTCTCCAAGGTCCTCTGGCAGAAGGACATCCGCAACGACCTGTCCATCTGGGACGGCGGCACCCACGACTGGCCCGTGTGGCGGCAGATGATCCGCCAGTACCTGCCGGCCTGAGCACCGCGCCGCCGGACACGACAAAGCCTCCGGTCGGAAGGACCCGGAGGCTCGCG
This sequence comes from Corallococcus aberystwythensis, assembly GCF_003612165.1. Classification (GTDB taxonomy): domain Bacteria; phylum Myxococcota; class Myxococcia; order Myxococcales; family Myxococcaceae; genus Corallococcus; species Corallococcus aberystwythensis. Next base: position 8,331 of record NZ_RAWK01000047.1, read on the forward strand.
TGATGCGCCATCGTGAGGAGCCGGAGGGCTACTCGATGGGCATGAACACCTTGAAGCCCGTGCGGCCGTTGTTCGTCGTGTTGCGCTCGATGAAGTCGCTGGCGGACGAGTGGCCGTCGCCCAGGGTGACGGCCGTGTGGCCGTAGATGCTGCCCAGGCGCGAGGAGGTGCTCTCCCAGGTGAGCACGAGGCCTGGGGTCTTCAGCGCCTCTTCCAGGGACATGTTCACCTGGCGGAACTTGTCGCGCGGCAGGTTGTTGTCAATCTGGTTGCCGTTGCCCGACACGCCGATGCCCATCGAGTTGCGGATGGCCCGGCTCACGCCCGTGGCGCACAGGCCCTGGCTGTTGTAGCCGCCCATGCCCATGGCCGCCGAGCGCGCCGCGTCCGCCAGCCGGCGCATCTTGTCGCTCGCGCTGCTGGGACCCGCGCCCGTCGGTCCGCCCACGTCCATGCCGCCCGTGTTGCCCCCGCGCACGCCCTGACGTCCGCCACCCGCGTCGAAGCTGTCCTTGCCCGAGTGGCCAATCTTCAGGTTGTTGCCCGAGAAGATGAGGTCCGGGTTGGAGATGTTGTTGTCCTTCGCCAGCTTCGAAACGGTGGTGCCGAAGCGGGCAGCGAGGCCAGAGAGGGTGTCGCCAGGGCGGATGCGGTAGTTGGACATGTAAGCTCCTGCGCCAATTGTCGGGTCTTCCCGATCCAGGTTGCGTCCGTTTCCTAGATTCTTGGACTTTTCACCCGCACCATAATTTTACCCCAAAAACCCCTCATCCCTCCAGGGGCCGGAGGGTGCCGGCGCTGACGCGCCAGAAGCGCCACAGCACGGCGGCGGCCACGGTGATGAGGCCCGCGCACAGGCCCCACCAGATGCCCAGCACGCCCATGCCCAGGTGGAAGCCCAGGAGCAGCGTCAGGGGCAGGCCCACGGCGTAGTGGCCCACGATGTTGGCCACGAAGGTGAAGCGCGTCTGGCCGGCGCCGCGCAGCACGCCCGCGCCCACGCCCTGCACGCCGTCGAAGACCTGGAAGATGGCGCTCACCATCAGGAGGGGCAGCAGGAGCGGCAGCACCTCCGGCGGCGCCCCGGCCAGCTTCGCCAGGCCCTGGGGGAAGAGCGCGAACACGAGCCCGCCGAGCGACATGACCACCGCGCCGACGGCGAAGGCCATCAGCCCGCTGCGCCGGGCCTGCGGCGTGTCATGGGCGCCCACGGCCCAGCCCACGCGCACGCTGCCCGCGTTGCCGATGCCCAGCGCCATGGTGAAGGTGAGGCTGGCGTAGGAGAGGGCGATCTGGTGCGCGCTCACGCTCACCGTCCCCAGCTTCGCGGCCAGCACGCCCGCCAGCGCGAACACACCCACCTCCGCCGCGATGTGCAGGCCAATGGGCAGCCCCACCCGGAAGGCCCGGAGCTGGTCCGCCTTCACCGGCTTGCGTGACGGCCTGCCCGGCACCGCGATGGCCTGCACCGCCCGCGCGACGATGATCACCTCCATCGCCGTGCACAGCAGCGTGGACAGCGCCGCGCCCGCCGCGCCCATGGCCGGCACGTGGGTGAGGGGCCCCGCCCACGCGGGCAACGACTGGCCGCCGAAGACGAACAGCGGCACCAGCATCACGTTGACCACGTTGGCCAGCACTGCGGACACCACCAGCGGCCGGGGCATCCCGATGGCCTGCAGGTACGCGCGCACCGTGAGGAAGATGAGCATCAGGGGCAGGCTGGGCGCCCGGAAGTGCAGGAAGGCGCGCACCTGGACGATCTGCTCCTCCGCCACGCCCACCCACGGCAGGGCCGCGGGCGTGCTGATGAGCACCGCCCACAGCACCACCCCCACGAACGCGGACAACCACACGCCCTGCCAGAGCACGTCCCGGGCGCGGACCGGGTTGCCCGCGCCAATGGCCTGGGACACCAGCGGGTCCACGCCCATCATCAGCCCCATGCCGAAGCTGCTGACGGCGAAGAAGAGGGCGTGGCTCAGGCCCACCGCCGCCAGGGCGGACGTGCCGGCCCGCCCGACGATGAAGGTGTCCGTCACGCTCATGAGGGACTGGCCGGCCTGCGCGATGCACAGGGGGACCGCCAGCGCCAGCAGGGCGCGCAGCTCCCCCCGGATGCCGCGGGCCGGGGGGGAGGACGACACGGAGGGCTCGGCGGCTTCGGGCGGCATGGCGGGCCTATAGGGAAGGGAGCGCGTCGGTGCAAGCGACGCAATCCCTTCTCCCGCCTGACTGCCCTCCCTCCTGCGTCAGGGTGTGCTGACGGGGAACGGCACCGTGACGAGCGGCGTCTGGAGGCGGTCCACCTTCGACACGCGCACCCCCGCGTCGCTGATGGCGTAGACGTAGTCATCCGCCATCACGCTGCGGCGCACGTCCGGCACGTAGGAGTAGCTCCACTGCGGATACCCGGTCGTCCTGAACAGGTCCGACATGGGCACCGAGCCCACCGGGGAGATGCCCGCCCCCAGGTCCACGCGGAACACGCGCAGCTCCGTGCGGAAGCCCTGCCAGTAGTCCTCGTAGGACGAATAGGACCTGGAGTAGTCCGTGAACGGGATGGCCACCAGCCCCTTGGCCGCGAAGTAGTTGAAGGCCTTGTGCTCGTAGAGGGCCTCGCTCCAGCCGTAGGCCTCGCCCACCAGCTGCGTGGCGACCTCCTTCGGGTGCGCCATGTCGCTCGCGTCGAAGAGGGACAGCTTCAGCGTGCTCGTCCCGCAGCAGCCGCCGTTCGGCGCCGACGTCTGGATGCCCAGCGTCAGCAGGTGGTGGTCGCCCACCGGGTGCATGTACGTGGAGAAGCCGGGCACCTTCAGCTCACCCACCTTGCGCGGGTGGGCGGGGTCGCTCAGGTCGAAGGTGAAGAGCGGATCCACCTGGAGGAAGGTGACGACGTAGCCGCGCGGGCCCACGAAGCGCGCGCTGAAGATGCGCTCGCCTTCCGCCAGGTCCTCGCTGCGGCCCAGCTCCGCCAGACGGCCGTTCTTCACGCCCAGCGTCGTCACGCGGCTGGCCGTCGTGGTGCGGCCCCACCACCAGTCCGCATGGTCCGGCTCCGGGAGGCGCGTCGTCACCGTGGTGGCCAGGCGCAGCACGCCTTCGTACTCATCCAGGGCGAACTGGTTGACGGGCGCGCCCTCCACCGTGCCGGAGCCCACGTACACCGCGCGGCCCGGCTGGCTCAGGTCGAACTTGTGCAGGTAGGTGAAGTCCTTCTGCCCGGGCATCGGCCACCACCAGGAGTGTTGGTGCGCCAGGTACAGCGACTCCCTGGACGCGTACACCGTGCCCGGCTCCGCCACCAGGCTGGTGCGTCCCGGCGCCGCGGTGCGCGCGTCCAGGTCCAGCGAGGCCACCGTCACGAAGCCCAGCGTGGACGGCGCGTTGCTCCGGTAGAAGTCACCGCAGGACGTGGGCAGCGGCGTCGTCACGCCCGCCGCGTCCACGTGCCGGCCCGCGGGCAGCCACTGGTCCAGCGTGTTCGCGCGGATGCTCTTCTCGTTGCTGGCGATGAGCGCGTCGATGGCCTTCTCGAGCTTGTCCTCGTCCTTGTAGAGGTCCTCCGAGTAGTCCACCCAGAACTTCACGTCCTCCGGCCAGCGGAACGCGTCCGCCAGCACCAGCCGCACGTTGCTGTCCACGCGGCGCGCCTGGTTGAAGACGCCGGGCAGGTAGAGCTGATCCACCACCGTGGGGTGCGCCACGTCCGACACGTCCACCGTGGTCACCTTGGTGCTGTCGGCGTTGTAGTAGCCGCAGCCGTAGCCGTAGCAGGCGATGTCCGCGACGGGGACCATGCCCCCGCCCACGCTCCCGCCGGGCTTCGCCGGGGTGCCCGGCAGCGACTGCGCCACCTGCGAGATGATGACCAGCCGGCCGTGCTCGTCGAGCAGCATCTCCCGGGGCCAGCCCTCCACCTCCAGCGTCGCCGCCAGCGTGAGCTGCTCCGCGGGCCACGAGCGGTGCGCGTACAGCCGGTTGCCGGACAGCACGAAGATGCGCGTGCCGTCGTTCTGCACGAAGTCGGATTCGTGCACGCCCTCCACCTGGTTGTTGGTGCCGGTGGAGTCCTTCGGCGCCGCGCTGCCGCCGCCCGCCGTCGCGCCGCCGCCCGCCGAGTCCTCCGCGGGCATCGGCCCGAAGACGACGCCGCCGCGCCCTCCCCGGCCGAAGCGCTCCCAATAGCCGGGCTTCTGCTGCTCCAGGCTGGCGCGCATCTGCTTGGACGCGGCGTCCTCGATGTACTGCTCCAGCGCCGTGCAGTCGTTGAAGGTCTCCAGCTTCAGCGACTGCTGCACGGGTTCGTTGTCCAGGCCCTCCGGCGCCTTGCCCCCGTCACCGCACCCCACCGCCAGGAGCGTGAGCCCCACCGTTCCGAAAAGACGTAGACGCATGCGTGAATCCTCCCTCGAAAGCCTCGCGGGGCGCAGCGCATTGCCACGCCCATGCCAGGGGGGAATCTCGCCTGGGCTGTCTGGGATTGCGGGGGGTTACGGCGCCCCAGGGGGCACCCGCCGCTCTCAGAAACCTGAGGCGCGCGCGGTGCCGGCACCAGGAAAACCGAGGGTCTGGGGCACGAAGCGCACGAAGCGCTGCTGCAGCTGCGCGTCCATGCCCTCCAGCTTCAAGCCCATGCCCGTCTGCGAGCGGAACGCGCTGCCCATCCCGGGCGGGTTGCACCACGCCACCACCGCCTGCGCCTCGCAGGGCGTGCGCTGGCCGGCCATCACCAGGCGCAGGGACAGCCGCGAGCCCTCGCGCGCGGGCGTGAGCGTGCGCACGAAGAGCCCCTGGGGGCTGGCGTCGTGGCTGAAGCCGCTGAGCGTGGGGCCGCCCTGCGTGTTGAACTCCACCACGGTGAAGAAGGGCACCCGCTCCGCGGCCCGCAGGGGGACCGTGGCCGGCGACAGGCGCGCCATCACCTTGGCCAGCAGCTCGTCCGCGCCCAGCTGGCGCTTGAGGAGCAGCGGCGCGCCGCTCAGCTCCTGCGCGCGCTCCAGCACGTCCGGCGCCTCCTCCACCCGCGACATCAGGACCAGCGGCTTGCGGGGGAACTGCTCGCGCAGACGCGTGGCCAGCGCCATGGCCTCGCGAGGCAGCCGCGACACGTCCACCACGAAGCCGTCCAGCCGCTCGCCGTGGGTGCTGGCCTGCGCCGCCGCGTCGTCCAGGTCCTTGGCGTAGAGCACGTGCAGGCCTTCGTGCTCCAGCGCTCCGCCCAGGAAGGTGTGCAGGAACCGGCCGCCCTCCACCAGCAGCACGCCCCGCCCGCGCGGAGGGCCCGTCCAGGCGCGCTCGCGCGACAGGCGCACCGCGGCCACCTTCGCCGCCAGCGCCTCCTGGCTCACCGGCTTGGGCAGGAAGTCGTCCGCGCCCGCGCGCCCGCAGTGCATCACCTCATGCGGTTCGTCCGCGGCGGTGAACATCACCACCGGCACGTTGCGGCCGGCGGGGTGCGCCTTCACCATGCGGCAGGCTTCGTCCCCCTGGAGCTTCTCCAGGTGCAGGTCCATGAGGATCAGCGCCGGCACCCGCTGCGCGAGCTCCGCCAGGCACGCATCCGCCCCCTCCAGCCCCACCACGTCGCAGCCCATGCGCGACAGGTGCAGCCGCATCACGTCTCGCGCCGTCCGCGAGTCGTCCACCACGAAGACCAGGTCTCTCGGGCGGGGAGAAAAGACGGGGGTCATCATGACTTCCGGAGATAGGCGGACTCCGCGAAACGCACCACGCACCCGGCGCCACAACGTGCGCTGGTGGACGCCTTTTTCGCGTTACGCGGGATGTCAGCCGCGGGGTTCCGCGCGACCGGACAGCAACTTCGTGAGTTGGCGTGCAATCAAGGCGCACTGCGCGGCGTCTCCCGCGGCCAGCGCGTCCTTGCCGCCCACCAACAGCTGCTGCACGGTGCCCACGGCCGTCTCGGCCTCCGGGCTGGGGTTCTCCCGGGCGCTCTGTTGGAGCAGGCGGGCGAGCTTCTCCCCGCGCTCCAATAGCTTGCGGAAGGTCTCCTCCGCCTTGCGCGCGTCCACCACGCCCTGCGCCTGGGCGTAGTGGGACTGCTCCTGGCCCAGCTTCTCCGCCTCGCCCTGCGGCAGGGTGGCCCGGGCCTCCAGGCGCACCAAGTCCATGTTGCCGGAGGTCAGGTCGGTGGCCTTCACCGCGAGGATGCCCTCACCGGACAATTCGAAGACGACCTCCAGCGGCGTCTCTCCGCGCGCGGCGACGTGCAGGTTCTTGAGGACCACCTCGCCCAGCTTGTGGTTCTCGTCCTGGAACTCGCTCTCCCCCTGGTACACGGGGATGCGCGCCTCGGCCTGGCCGGAGGTGCCCGGGTAGAAGATGTCGCGCGCCACCACCGGCACGCCCGTGTTCTTGGGGATGAGCCGCTTCACGCGCCCGCCCATCACGCCCACGCCCAGGCTCTGGCTGGCCACGTCCAGCAGCAGCGCCTGGCCCGCCTGCCGGATGAGCTCGTCCGCCTGCACCGCGGCGCCCAGCGCCACGGCCTCGTCCGGGTGCACGTCCGTGGAGGGCGCGCGGCCGAAGAAGTCCGCCACCAGCCGGCGCACCAGGGGCACGCGGGTCATCCCGCCCACCAGCAGCACCACGTCCACCGAGCGCGGATCCATCCGCGCCTCCGCCATCACGTTCTGGCAGACCTCCAGGCAGCGGCGCGACAGCGGCTCCGACAGCGTCTCGAAGAAGCTGCGCGTGAGCGCGGTGTTGATTTCCGTGAAGCGCTTCACGCCCGCGGTGTGGTCCCCCAGGCCGGACACGGAGATGGTGGCCTCCTCGGACTCGGTCAGCTCGCGCTTGGCCGCCTCCGCCGCCACCTTCAGGCGCCGCAGGGACTGCGCGTCCCTGGAGACCGCCTCCTGGAAGGAGTCCTCCACCTGCGCCAGCAGCCACTGGACGATGCGCTGATCAAAGTCCTCGCCGCCCAGCGCGTGGTCGCCGCCGGTGGCCTTCACCTCGAAGACGCCCGCCTTCACGTCCAGGATGGACACGTCGAAGGTGCCGCCGCCCAGGTCGAACACCAGCGCGCTGCCCTCGAAGCCGCGCGACAGGCCGTACGCCAGCGCCGCCGCGGTGGGCTCATTGACCAGCCGCACGACCTCCAGCCCCGCGATGGCCGCCGCCTCCCGCGTGGCCTGGCGCTGGTTGTCGTCGAAGTTCGCGGGGACGGTGATGACGCACTTGCGCACGTCGCGCCCGAAGTGCGCCTGCGCGTCCAGGCGCAGCTCGCCCAGGATGAAGGCGGACACCTGCGCCACGGGCAGCACGCGGCCGGACAGCTTCACGCGCACGTCGCCCGTGGGGCCGGCCACCAGCGGATAGGGCACCACCGCCTTCGCCTGCTGCACCAGCTCCGGCGTGTAGCGGCGTCCCAGGAAGCGCTTGGTGGCCCACACCACCGCGTCCGGGTGCTCCTCCCCCAGGGCCTGGGCCGGCTGCCCCACCAGGCGGTCGCCCGCCCGGGTGAGGCCCACCACCGAGGGCGTGAGGCGTCCTCCCGAGCGCGAGGGGATGAGGCGCGGACGGCCGTCTTCCACGGTCGCGACGACGCTGTTGGTGGTGCCCAGGTCGATGCCGATGACAGGTTCTTGCATGGCGCGGGGGTAGGCCCACGCTATGGGTAAGCGCCTGCTTCCGCCAAGTCCTGTTCCACCCAGGCCGTCCGTTGCCGTGCGGGTACATGACTCCGGGGGCCGGGGGACGGCCACCAGCGCACACCCGGAGTGTGCTCCCCTGCCCGCCGGTGCCAGGGGCCGGGTCCGGGACCCGCGCCGGCATCATTGCCGCCAGGGACGCCCCATGCTAAGGGCGCCAGCGTCATGGTGAACGTCTCCATCGCCCGCCGCTACGCCCGCGCCATCCTCGACGTCGCAGCGGAAGGCAACCGCACCGACGCCGTCGCCGAGCAGCTCAACGCCTTCGCAGCCGTCGTGGGCCAGAGCCCCGACCTGTCGGACGTGCTGCTCAACCCCATCTACAGCCGCGCCCAGCGCAACCGCGTGGTGGAGGCGCTGCTCCAGGCCATGCCCTCCCCCGCGGAGCCCGCGCTGGCCAACGCGCTGCGCCTCCTGGTGGACCGCAACCGCCTGGGCTACCTGCCCGACATCGCCCGGCTCTACCGCGACATGGCGGATGCCCGCGCGGGCCGCGTCCGGGGTCAGGTCACCAGCGCCGTCCCGCTCACGCCGGACGCCGTCACCCGCCTCCAGCAGTCGCTCCAGCAGCTCACCCAGCGCAACGTCGTGCTGGAGACCCGCGTGGACCCGGCGCTGCTCGGCGGCGTGGCCGCCCAGGTCGGTGGCACCCTCTACGACGGCAGCCTGCGCACCCAGCTGGAAGAGATGCGCCGCCAGCTGAAGTAGTCCGCCCATCCTCACCCCCGGTGCGGCCGACGTGCCGGGTTGTCCAGTTTGCCCCGCAGTCCTAGTCAAACCTGTATTTCCCGTCGGCCCGGGGAATGGGTATACTTCTGGGCAACGCGGACAAGCCCGCGTTTTCCGAGACGACCCGCCCATGCCGCAGCCTGTGTTCCAACGGCTTCCCGGAGCCCTTCCGTCCCCGGGGGTTCCCGAGGAGACCCTGCCATTCCTGGGTGCGTTGCTCAACGCGCCGGGTTGGGGGGTGGCGCTGGTGGACGGGGACTCCCGCCTCCTCTGGATGAACGACCTGCTGGCGTCGCTGTGCGGCCGGCCGTCGCAGCTGTGCGTGGGGCGCTACCTGACGGAGGCGTGGCCGGGCCTGGCGGCCCCCCTGTCGCCGCTGATGGCGCGGGCGCAGTCCGGTGAGCGCGTGGCGGAGGAGCTGGTGTCGGGCCGCTTCGGCGAGGTGGGCACGCTGCGCCACCTGACCGTGAGCGCGATGCCGGCGGGCCCGGCGGGCGTGGTGCTGCTGCTGAAGGACTCCTCCACGCGCCTGCGTGAGGAAGCGGCGCTGCGCGCGAGCGAGGAGCACATGCGCTCCATCGTGGAGGTCTCCTGCGACGGGTACTTCTTCCACGACCGCGGGCAGTTCCTGGAAATCAGCCCCGGCCTGGGGCGCCTCCTGGGCTACTACGAGACGGCGGAGCTGATCGGCCGGAACATCCTGGACTGCGTGGCGCCGGAGTTCCGCGCCCGCGCGCGGGACGTGATGGAGCGCGGCCTGGAGGCCCCGTACGAGCTGGCGGTGCTCCACCGCGACGGCCGCCGCATCCCCGTGGAGGTCATGGGCCGGCCCGCCACCTTCCAGGGCCGCGCGGTGCGCATGGGCGCGGTGTGGGACGTGAGCATCCGCAAGGCCGCCGAGGAGCGCCTGATGCGGATGGAGCACTTCCGCGACCAGTTCCTGGACGCGGCGGGGGACGGCTTCAAGGCCCCGCTCCAGTCCCTCCACTCCGAGGTGCTCGCCCTCCAGCACGCTCCGTCGATGCCCGAGGGCCTGACGGAGCAGGTAGGGCGGGTGGGCCAGGGCGTGCGCCGGGTGGAACGGCTGATCCACCAGCTGCTGGACTTCACCCGCGCCCGGCTGTCCAACGGCCTGCCCGTGCACCCCACCCCCGTCCACCTGGGACAGCTGGCCGAGCGCGTCCTGGCGGACCGGCAGCGGGCCCACCCGGGGCGCGACATCCGGCTGGTCACCAGCGGCGACCTGAAGGGCACCTGGGACGGCGACCGGCTCTTCCAGCTGATGGACTCGCTGGTGGGCAACGCCCTGCACCACGGCCCGGCGGCCTCTTCCGTGGTGCTCCAACTGACGGGGCGCTGGGACAGTGTGACGGTGCAGGTGCACGACCCGGACTGCCGGGTGCCGCCGGAGTACCAGGGCACCCTCTTCGAGCCGTTCAAGCACCGCGCCGTGTGCGCTGCGGACGACGGGCTGGGGCTGTCGCTCTTCATCGTCCGGCAGATCGCCATGGCCCACGGCGGGCGCATCTCCGTGGAATCAGGGGCGGCGGACGGCACCCGCTTCATCGTGTGGCTGCCCCGCGAGGACGGCCCCTCCGTTTCCAGCTCCTGAAGCCAGGCCCCTGAAGCCGGTTTCCCCCAGGGCGGCCTGCAGGGCCTGCGGGCGGGCGGGGCCCGTCCCGTCCGGGCCACCGGCTTACGTGCGCGATAAAGGGGTGCGGGGGTGGGGGAAGTCGCGGGTGCGTGGTGCGTTGCGATGGGACCGGCGGCCGTGATAGGGGGCCACCCGGTACATCAAGCTTCGTGGCGGCCCACCCCGTTCCTCCAGGCCGCCCCCTCCGCAAGGACGCTAGACGCCCATGGAAATCCGCGCCGACGAGATCAGCAGAATCATCCGGGAGCAGATCAAGGACTACGGCAAGAAGGTCACCGTCGCCGAGACCGGCTCCGTGCTGTCCGTGGGCGACGGTATCGCCCGCGTGTACGGCCTGGAGGGCGCGCTCGCCGGCGAGCTGGTGGAGTTCACCAACGGCGTGCAGGGCCTGGTCCTCAACCTGGAAGAGGACAACGTCGGCATCGCCATCATGGGTGACTTCAAGGGCATCCGCGAGGGTGACACCGTGAAGCGCACCGGGCAGATCGCCTCCGTGCCGGTGGGCAAGGGCCTGCTGGGCCGCGTGGTGAACGCGCTGGGCCAGCCGGTGGACGGCAAGGGTCCCATCGAGTCCACCGAGCAGCGCCGCCTGGAGGTGAAGGCGCCCGGCATCGTGAAGCGCAAGTCCGTGCACGAGCCCCTGCAGACGGGCATCAAGGCGCTGGACGCGCTGGTGCCGGTGGGCCGCGGTCAGCGCGAGCTCATCATCGGTGACCGCCAGACGGGCAAGACGGCCGTCGCGGTGGACGCCATCATCAACCAGAAGGGCCTGGGCGTTTACTGCATCTACGTCGCCATCGGGCAGAAGCAGTCCACCGTCGCGCAGGTGGTGGAGAAGCTGACCAAGCACGGCGCCATGGAGTACACGGTGGTCGTCGCCGCGAACGCGTCCGACCCGGCGCCCATGCAGTACTTCGCGCCGTACGCGGGCGTCGCCATCGGCGAGTACTTCCGCGACAACAAGATGCACGGCCTCATCGTGTACGACGACCTCTCCAAGCAGGCCGTGGCGTACCGCCAGCTGTCCCTGCTCCTGCGCCGCCCGCCGGGCCGCGAGGCGTACCCCGGCGACGTGTTCTACATCCACAGCCGCCTGCTGGAGCGCGCCGCCAAGCTGTCCGACGAGGAGGGCGCGGGCTCCCTCACGGCGCTCCCCATCATCGAGACGCAGGCGGGTGACGTGTCCGCCTACATCCCGACGAACGTCATCTCCATCACCGACGGGCAGATCTTCCTGGAGACGGACCTGTTCTTCTCCGGCGTCCGCCCGGCCATCAACGTGGGCCTCTCCGTGTCGCGCGTGGGTTCCGCGGCGCAGATCAAGGCCATGAAGCAGGTCGCGGGCTCCATGAAGCTGGAGCTGGCGCAGTACCGCGAGCTGGCCGCCTTCGCCCAGTTCGGCTCCGACCTGGACAAGGCCACGCAGGAGACGCTGGCGCGCGGCGCGCGCATGGTGGAGCTGCTCAAGCAGGGCCAGTACGAGCCCCTGTCCGTCGAGCGTCAGGTCATCCAGATCTACGCCGCGACGAACAAGGACGACGCCGGCAAGCGCGGGTGGATCCGCCAGGTGCCGGTGGGTGACGTGGTCCGCTGGATGAAGGAGATGCTGGAGTTCGTGGACAGCAAGTACCCGAACATCGTCCAGGACATCGTCGCCAAGCGCGAGCTGACCGCCGACATCAAGGCGAACATCAACAAGGCGTTCACCGAGTTCAACGACCTGTTCCAGGCGACCCCGGGCGCCAAGGTCTAAAGCTTCGCGCCCCACGCGCGTCTGCTGCAACGAATGCCCCGTCCTCCCTTCAGCTGGGAGGCGGGGCTTTTCGTCTGGCGCCCTGCTTCAGCGCAGCCGGGGCAGGATGGCGCGCAGGCTCTTGTCCGCGCTGCCCCGCACGCCCAGGCGCTCCACCGCGGCGCGCTCGTAGGGCATCACGTTGGCGCGCTCCACCAGCTGCACGTGCGCGCCCAGCGCGGCGGGCATGGCCAGGTCCAGTTCGAAGATGTCGCCCGCGACGAGCGTGGACTCCGGGCCCGTGTGCGTGGCGTCCCAGATGCGCTTGAGCGCGGAGAAGTAGCGCCCGCGCCGCAGGTACACCGGCCGGCCCAGCACGCCGTCCAGGTGCAGCGCCTCCGGCAGCGCGTCGAAGCGGGCATCCTGGGGCTGCGTGTCCTCCAGCTGGAACTTGCGCGCGTCGCCGAAGACCTTCAGCCGCTCGCGGCCCTGGGGGGCCAGCTTGTCCAGCTTCGCCTCCACCAGCTCCGTGTGCGCGTTGGTCACCACGGACACGGGCAGGCCCGTGGCGAGCAGCGCCTCCAGCACCTCCTTCGCCTCCGCCTTGAAGGCCGTGGCCGAGTGCCGGTACGCGTCCCGGTACAGCGTCTGCACCGTGTCCGTGCGCACCGCCTCGTCATCCCCCTTGCCGTAGCGCTTGAGCAGCCGGTGCGCGGTGCAGGTGGCCGTCAGGTAGGGGTCCGCGGTGGCCGGCGCCACGATGCGCCCCGCCACCTCCCAGCCGTACTGGTCCACGCCCTCGTGCAGCGCCGCGACCTCCTCGGCCCACGCCTGGGACGCGTCCTGCCCCAGCACCCCGTACAGCGCGTCCTGGAAGTGCCTCAGGAAGGGCTCGCCCTCCGCCAGCACGTCCGTGAAGGTCCCATCGAAGTCCAGCACCACGCACGCGATTCCCATCCACCGGTCCTTGAAACGAAGCGCGGCCGTGGGGAACACGGCCGTGAACGAAAGCCCCGAATGACGCCCCGTCGGCCGCTGCGAATCAAGCCCCCTGCCCTGCCTCCGGGTGGAGCCGGGTGCCAACTCCCGGAAACCCGGCTCCTCCCCGGGTCGGGTGGTCCCCCATCGTCGCCACCCCCACCCTAAGACGTCCTGCGGGGGAGGGGGGCTCCGCGCTCATGTCCGAGCCGACTGGCACCTTTCTGGCGGAGTCCACACCCGTGCCGCAGGAGTGGCTGCGCACGGTGCTGCAGCTCCTGCCCGTGGGCGTCGTCATCGTGGACACGGCGGGACGCCTGCTCGCGGCCAACGCCGCCGCCAGCGCGCTGTGGGGCCAGGTGGCACTGGCGGGGATGCGGCTGGAGAACTTCGGCGGCTTCGAGGCGTACTGGCCCGGCACCGGCAAGCGGCTGCGCGGCGAGGAGTGGGCCGTGGCGCGCACGCTGAAGAGCCGGCAGACCTTCTCCAACGAGGAGGTGGACATCGTCGGGAGGGACGGCGCGCGCCGCACCATCCTCAACTCCTCCGCGCCGCTGTACGCGGGCGAGGGCCGGCTCGTGGGCGCGGTGAACATCAACGTGGACATCACCGAGCGCAAGGCCACCGAGCGCGCGGAGTTCTTCGTCAGCGAGGCCTCCCGGCTGCTCGCCGAGTCGCTGGACTGGGAGACGACGCTCAAGGCCGTGGCGCGGCTGGCCACGCTGGAGTGGGCGGACTACTGCATGGTGGACGTGCTGGGCCCCGACGGCGCGCTGCACCGGCTGGCGCTCAGCGCGAAGGACCCGCGGCGCCAGGGGCTGCTGGACCAGACGCTGGGCTTTCCGCCGCAGGCCGGCTCGGGCTCGCCGCTCGCTCAGGTGCTCACGCGGGGCAAGCCCGTGCTCGTCGCGGACATCACGCCCGAATGGCTGGACGCGGTGGCCCTCTCGCCCGAGCACCGCCAGTTGCTGGAGCAGCTGGCGCCGCGCTCCTCCATGCTGCTGCCCCTGGCGGTGGGCCGGCGGCGCTTTGGCATCATCAACCTGGTCTCCGCGTCCCCCGCGCGCCGCTACACCCGGCGCGACCTGGGGTACGCCACGGAGTTCGCGCGCCGCGCGGCCCTGGCGGTGGAGAGCGCCCGGCTGTACCGCGAGGCCCGTGAGGCCCTGCGCGAGCGCGACGCGTCCGCGGCCATGCTGGAGGCCTTCTTCGCCGCGTCGCCGGTGGGCATGGGCTTCGTGAACCAGGACCTGCGCTACGTGCGGCTCAACAAGGTCGTCGCGGAGAACAACGGCATCCCCCTGGAGCGGCACCTGGGCCTCACGCCCCGCGAATTGATGGGCCAGGCGGGCGGCCCCATCGAGGACCTGCTGCGCGAGGTGCTGGAGTCGGAGGAGGCCGTGGTGGACGACCCGGTGGAGTACGTGAAGGGCCCGGAGCCGCGCACCTTCCTGGCCACGTACTTCCCCGTGCGCTCCGGCATGGAGCTGTTGGGCGTGGGCGGCGTAGTGCGCGAAATCACCGAGCAGCGCCGCATGGAGGACCACCTGCGCTTCCTCACGGACGCGACCACGCAGCTGGCCACGTCCCTGGACTGGCGCACCACCGTGCGCAACGTGGCGGAGCTGGTGGTGGCGCAGCTGGCGGACTACTGCCTGGTGGACATGCTGGGCGAGGACGGCGAGCACCTGGAGCGCGTGGAGCGCCGCGCCCGCAGCGACGAGCTCCAGGCCCAGTTGGAGAGGTCCATGCCCTACGCGCCGTCCCCCGGCGCCGACACCCTCCTGCGCCGGGTGCTGGAGACGGGGCGCTCGGAGCTGGTGAGCGAGGTGGACGAGGCCGCCATGCGCGCCTTCGCCGTCAACGACGCGCACCGGAACATCCTGGAGCGGCTGAGCCCGCGCTCGGTGATGGTCGTCCCGCTGATGGCGCGCGGGCGCACGCTGGGCATCGTGAGCGCGGCGACGTGTTCCTCCGCTCGGCGCTTCAGCACACGGGACCTGTCCCAGCTGGAGGACCTGGCCTGGCGCGCGGCGCTGGCGGTGGACAACGCGCGGCTGTACCGGCAGGCGGAGCAGGCCGTGGCCGCGCGCGACGAGTTCGTGGCGGTGGCGACGCACGAACTGCGCACGCCCCTGTCCGCGCTGCACCTGCAGCTGTCGTCGCTGCAGCGCACGGTGGACAAGCTGGCGTTGGACGAATCCGAGCGGCTGGGCCAGGGGCTCCAGGGGGCGCTGCGGCAGGCGGACCGGCTGACGCGGCTGGTGACGCACCTGTTCGACGTGGCGCGGCTGGGCACGGGGCAGATGGCGCTGGAATTGGGCCCGGTGGAGCTGACCGCGCTGGTGCACGCGCTGGTGGCGCGGATGGAGGAGGCGCTGGCCACCGCGGGCTGCGTGGCGGTGGTGCACGCGGACACGCCGGTGGTGGCGCTGGCGGACCGGCCGCGCGTGGAGCAGGTGCTGATGAACCTGCTCACCAACGCCATGAAGTACGCGCCGGGCCTGCCGGTGGAGCTGAACGTGGAGCGCGACGGAGACACGGCCGTCATCGCCGTGCGGGACTGGGGCCCGGGCATCCCCCCGGAGGCACGCGAGCGCGTCTTCGAGCGCTTCACGCGCAACACCGGCGCGCACGCGCGCGCGAGCCTGGGCCTGGGCCTCTACATCTCCCGGCAGCTCGCCCGCGCGCACGGCGGCGACCTGTTCGTGGAGGCGCCGACGGACGGCGGGCCCGGCTCGCGCTTCGTGCTGCGCCTGCCCCGGTGGAAGAAACCGTCCGGGACGGCACCGGGGTAGAGCAGGCGGGCGCATGTCGCACGGCGCCGCCTTGCCGCCCACACCCGGGGGGCCATTACCCTTGAAGGCCATGGACGACGCGCGAACGACAGCAGCGCTCGGCCGCTGGCGGTGGCTGCCCTGGGGGCTGCTGGCCGTCGCGGTGGCGGTGGCCTCCACGGGCGCGTGGCTGGGCTCGCGCTCGCTCCAGGCGCTGGAGGCCCGGAGCGCGCAGCTGGAGCGCGAGGCCACCGAGTCCGAGGCCCACGTGGCGCAATTGCAGACGCTGCGGCAGGCCATGGAGCGCAGGCTGCGCGCGCTGGAGCGGCAGCAGCAGGCGCAGGAGTGGGGCGGCGCGGCGGCGGAGCTCCAGGCGAAGAACATGGAGGCGCAGCACACGCGGCGCGAGGCGGCGCTCGAGACGCTGGGCAGGACGCTGAAGGACCCGCTCAAGGCGGGTGACGTCACCCTGTCCCTGGAGGACGACGCCCTGCGCGTGGACGTGTCCGAGCGGCTCCTCTTCGCCCCCGCGGGCACGGCGCTCACGCAGGAGGGCGCTGGCGTGTTGAAGCAGGCCGCGGCGGTGCTGCGGGGTGCGCTCGCCGACCACCGCGTGGCGGTGGAGGCCCACACCGACGAGGTGCTCCCTCCCGCGCCCGGCGGCCCCGCGACCACCGCGTGGGAGCTGTCCGCCTCGCGGGCCGTGGCGGTGGTGCGCCAGCTGGGCGAGCGCGAAGCACTGGCCCCGGAGCGCCTGAGCGCCACGGGCCACGCCGCGTACCGGCCGCGCGTCCCCAACGACAGCCCGCCCCACCGCGCCAGCAACCGGCGCGTCACCCTGCGCGTGTTCCCCACGCCGGTGACGCCGGAGAGCGCGGCCGTGGCCCGCACGGAGCCGCCGTCCCGGCCCACGAAGCGTCAGGCGAAGGCCAAGGCCAAGGCGAGCGCGCACCGCTGACGCGCGGGCCGGAGTGAATAGAACCGCCCCGCTCCACGTCAGGGGTGCGGAGGGCTTCTCCCCGCCCTTGCCCCGGAGCCTCCCGTGTCCACCTTCCGCCCCGCGCTGTGCGCCACCTTCGCCGCCGGCCTCCTCCTGGCCGCGCCCGCCGCGGAGGCCCGCTTCGGCAAGAAGTCGCCGGACACCTCCGACAGCAAGAAGGACGACGACAAGGGCGGCTCCAAGGTCCACGCCGCGACGCCCATCCGCTCCGGTTCGCGCGACGAAGCGCCCAGCCGCCCGGCGCCCTCGCGCGACGACGACTGCTGCTACAGCGCGCCCGCGCGCAGCCGGCCTTCGTACTCCGCGCGCATCCACGGTGACGCGGTCCTCGCGGCCGCGGAGCTGCTCACCATCGCCGTGGAGGCCTCCGACCCGGGGCCCTCCATGGCCGTCCGCGAGCAGCGCGCCGCGCCGCCGCTGGACGTGCGCATGGGCCTCAACGTCGGCGCCATGGGCGGCGGCACCGCCGGGGACGTCTTCCTGGGCATCGAAGGCGAAGCGCTGGGCATCGTCGTGCAGGGCACGCAGCTGACGCTGCCCACCGACGACGGCACGGCCGGCACGGACGACCTCCGCCTGGTGTCCATGCACCTGACCTGGGCGGCCCTGTCCACCGACCGCATGCGCTGGCGCTTCGAGGGCGGCGTCTCCACCGCCCACGCACCGGACGTCCTATTCGTGGGCCCCAGCCTCGCCACGTCCCTGGAGGTCTGCGTGGTGGGCCCGCTGGACCTGGAGGCGCGCGTGCAGGGCACCGCCGGCACCTACCGGCAGCTGGACGCGAGCGCGGGCCTCGCGCTGCACCTGGGCGCCCTCAACCTGCGCGGCGGCGTGCGCGGGCTCATCCTGGACGACGCGGGCCAGGTGGACGGCATCCAGCACGTGGACCGCTTCGTGGGCCCCTATGCGGGCGCCGGCTTCGTCTTCTAGGACGCCCGCGTGTCCAGGGGTGCACATGCCCCCTTCCGGACACCGTCCCCCACCCCGGGGGCGCTGGTCTCCTCCGGGGTGATAGGGGTTGAATATTCCGGGCGAGCAGGCGTCCTGATGCGCGCGGCCCATCCCGTGGGCCCATGAAGAGGAGAGGTCGCCGTGGGCTTCTGGAAGACGCTGTGTGCCGCGCTCGCCGTCACCGTCCTGCTGGGGTCCTCGCCCGCCGAGGCCCGCTTCGGCAAGCGCTCCAAGCCGAGCACCTCCGACTCGAAGGACTCCGGCGACAACGACGGCAAGAAGGAGCACCGCGCCACCCCGGTGGGCCGCCACTCGCCGGACGCGCCCGTGCGCTCCAGCGTGCGCGCCTCCGGCGTCGGCGTGGGCTGGTTCGACGTCCTCTTCATCAGCGGCCCGGCCAGCTACCACCGCCGCGCGCGCGTGACGGCGCCCCGGGCAGCCCGCGCGCCCAGGCCCGCGCCGCTGGTGCACCTGAACCTGCAGGGCGACAGCTTCGGCGACACCGGAGGCGCGCTGGACCTCTTCATGGCCCTGGACGGCCAGCGCTGGGGCATGGACGCGCGCGTGAGCGGCATCGCGCTCAACGCGGACGACGGCTCGGACGCCACGGACCGGCTGACGCTGCTGGACGCGCACCTGACCCTCTCGCCCTGGTCCAGCGAGCGCGGCCGCTTCCGCATGGAGGCCGGCATCGCCAGCGCGCACGCGCCGGACGCCATCTTCGTGGGCCCCAGCCTCGCCGCGTCGCTGGAGGCGTGCATCGGCCCGTCGCCCTTCGACATCGAGGCGCGCATCCAGGTGGTGCCCTTCCCGCACCGCCAGGTGGACATGCAGGCCGGCCTGGCGCTGCACCTGGGCGCCCTCAACCTGCGCGGTGGCTGGCGCACCCTGTACCTCAACGACGGCGGCCACCTGGACGGCGTGGTGCACGCGGACCTGTTCTCCGGTCCCTACCTGGGCCTGGGCCTGTCGTTCTGAAGGCCGGCGGCCTGAAGTAAAAACTCCCGGGGTCCCTGATCCGCGCCCCCGGGAGCGCTCCCGCGTCGAAGGGCTACTCCTCCGACGACGCCGCGTAGGACGTCGGGGTGGTGTCCGCCCCGGAGCCGTTGGACGCGCCCGTGCGCTTCATGCGCCGCTTGGGCGGCGGGGCCAGCTTCACTTCCGTGCTGAAGACGCGCCCGTAGATCTCCGGCGTGTTGACGTTCACGATGACGCCGGGGTCCTTCACGTTCAGGCGGCGCGGGTTGAGCGTCTTGAGCGCCGCCTCCAGGTCCTCGCCCTCCGCCTCGAACAGCTTGCGCGCCGCGGCCTTGGACAGCACCACCGGCCAGCCCGTGGCGTTGTCGTACTCCGGCCGGATGGCCAGGACGCCCTCCGTGCCGCCGCGCTCCATGTCCTTGAGCATGGACTTCACGGTGGTGACGCGCAGCGCCGGCATGTCCACCGGGTGCAGCAGCATCACGTCCGCGTCCTCGGTCAGGGCCGCCTCCAGCCCGGCCTTCACCGACGCCAGCAGGCTCTTCTCCCAGTCCCTGCTCGTCACCAGCTCCAGACTCGGGTGCTGATCTCGCACCATCTCCTCGTCGCTGCCCACCACGCCCAGCACCCCGCACCCCGCCTTCCCGAAGGTGGACGCCAGCGACTGAAGGAAGCTCTTGCCTCCCTCGTGCTCGATGAGCGCCTTGGGGTGGGACATCCGCCGGGCCTTGCCCGCCGCCAGGATGATCGCCACTGCCTTCATGACCCGCCTCCTCGCCCTCGACGGAAAGCCGGGGGCACCGCCAACAGGCTGTTGACCTCCTTCCGGGATTGCAGCCCGCCCGCCAGTACGAGTCGTCAGACAGCCGCCAGTCACACGAGGAGGTGTTGGCTGTCGGCCCATTCGGCAAGGGCGGGTGTCAACCAGCGGTCAGCCGGACAGGCCACCGGGCTTCCCCTCCCCCGCGACGGATGGCCCCGCGAAGGCCTTCAGTGCAGCCAGCCGCTGGTGGCCGCCAGCCGCAGCGGGGCGGCCGTCTCCACGGTCGTTTCTTCCGGCGCCGCCAGCGCCTTGACGGTCAGAATTTCAGCCAGCCGGGCCAGCGGGCGGCGGCGGGCCACGCGGTGCAGCTCGTCCTCGGTCACCTCGCCCAGCAGGTTGCCGCCACGCCCCTCCACCACGGGCAGCATGTGCACGCCGTGGCGGTACATCTGCTGGAGCGCTCCCAGGACGGTGTCCTCCGGGAACAGGGTGATGGCGCGGGAGATGAGGTTCTGGAACTCAGGGCTGCGGCACATCGACACGTGAGGCCTCCGGTGCTCGGCGTTCGGGCGCCGTGTGCCGGAGGCCTTAGCAATCCGCTTGCCGACGTCCGCGACGGCCTTCCCGCAGCGCTCCGGAAGCCCCCGCGGATCCGCCCGTCCCCCTACTTCTTCGCCGCCGGCTTCACCGACTCCACCATCTTGCGGAAGCCCTTCTCCGCGCCGTTCACCGTCTTCTCCGGCCCAGTGAGCTTGTAGAAGAGGGCGCCCTCCGGCCCCTCCACGATGGCGCCGCGCAGCTTGAAGTTCGGCTTGGGCGCGGCCGGTCCCATCATGGGGCCACCGCCCGCGTACGTGCCCTTCACCTCCACCGTCGTGACGGGCAGCCCGTTCACCTTCTCCTGCTTCGTCTTCGCGTCCTTGTCCTCCAGGGGCTTCCCATCAGGCTTCTGGAACTGCGCCACCCAGCGCTTCACGTTCGCGTCCACCGCGCCGCCCTGCCCCTGTCCGAAGTAGAAGACAGCCAGTTCCGCGTCTTCCGTGTCTCCCTTCGCCGCGGGCACCTTGTAGGTCGCCGCGCGCATGGGCCGCGCGGGCTGGGCGGCCCACTCCGCGGGTGCACTCCACGTCAGGCCTCCGGCCTCCTCCGCGCTCGCGCCCATCGCCACGGTCATCACCAACACTGCCAGCAGTCGTCTCATGGGGCGGCAGCGTAGCCGCGTTCCCAGCTGACTCGCCGCGTCAATCCCTCTCACTTTGTGACCAGGGGAGGGCGTGCTACTCACTGCATTGTTTCCAGCAGTTCACCTTGGGCTGGAGGGGATTCCCACCATGAAGAAACAGTTGTTCCTCGGGGCCATGGCCCTGGGAGCTGTTGCCTGCACGCCTGAAATCGCGCAGGACGCTCCGAATACGAACGTTGGCCTGGCGGAGTTCGATCCCACGGGTTCTCCCGCCGTGGTCCCCTCCCCCAACGACCTGGCCATCAATCGGGCCACGGGCTTGGTGAACGCGCCCATCAACCCGACGGCGTCCGCGGCGGAGCAGGAGTTCACGCGCGACTACCTGAACTCGCTCAACGGCTTCCCGACGTCCGCCATCGCCAACACCAAGGTGAAGGACCTGGACGCGTTCACGGTGAACACGCGCACGGTCGTCTTCATCGACCTGTACGCGGGCACGCCGCTGGCGAAGAAGCCGGTGACGCCGACCATCGCGTACAACGAGGACACGGACCTCATCAACCTCATCCCCCCGGTGGATCCGAACACCGGCCTGCCGGCGTGGCCGAAGGGCGGCCGCTACGCGGTGGCGCTCATCGGCGGTGAGAACGGCCTGAAGACGACCTCTGGCCACCCCATCATCGGGTCCGCCACGTGGGCCTTCGCCAGCTCCCCCAAGCCGCTGGTCACCTGCGAGGACCTGACCTCGCCGGACTGCGCCCCGGCCACGGAGATCATCCCCTCCACGGAGACGGACGCGGCCAAGCGCCTGGCGGACCAGACCGCCAGCGCCCTGCAGCTGGAGCAGCTGCGCCGTGGCTACGCGCCCATCATCGAGGGCCTGGTCGCCAAGGGCATCAAGCGCGAGGACGTCGTGCTGGTGTGGACGTTCAGCATCGTCAACCAGCCGGAGGCCACCATCAACCTGTCGGCCAACGCGCGCGTTCCGACCATCATCCCCTTCCCCAACGACCTGCTGCGCACGCCGGCCACCAAGACCGCGCCGGCGCACCTGAACTTCCCCGTCCCGACGACGCCGGGCCTGCAGCAGGACCTGTTCACGGGCCTCAACACCCTGGACGGCTTCTCCACCACGGGCGCCATCGTCGCGGAGAACGGCGATGCGCAGGGCGTGCTGGACGGCACGATGTTCCGCGAGGCGGCGGACGGTCCGGTTCCCACGGTGGATCCGTCGTCGCTGGCCGCGGGCGTGAAGTTCTTCAAGCTGTCCAACCTGGACAAGGGCACCAAGCCGGACGTGGTGCCCTGCCTGGTGAACAACACCGGTGACTGCGGCACCAGCGTGGGCGCCGCGGGCGTCGTGCCCGTGCCCCAGCAGCTGCAGATCGTCCCGAAGGCGCCGCTGGATGGCGCCACCCAGTACGGTGCGGCGCTGACCACGGACCTGAAGGACACCCAGGGCCGCAACGTCGCCCCGGCCACGGCGTTCGCGCTGATGCGCCTGGCGAACCCCGTGTTCGTCAACGGCAAGAGCACCATCTCCTCCGTGCCGGACGGTCTGGCGCAGGCGCTGGAGCCGGTGCGCGCGGCGCACAAGCCGTACTTCGACGCGCTGGCGGCCGCGGGCCTGCCGCGCTCCAAGGTCGCCCTGGGCTGGACGTTCACCACCCAGAGCACCACGTCCATCCTGCAGCAGCTGTACGCGCTGCCCGCGGCGTTCGGGACGCCCTCGGCGCCCAGCTCCGTCTTCCCCATCACGCCGCAGGTGACGGGGGCGATGACCGCGGCCGGGTTCGATTCCGGCAACATCAACGCGGTCTACGAGGTGCGGGCCAACACGCCGTGGCTGCTCACGGGCCCCTTCGGCACGCTCAACCCCGCCGAGCCGCGCCCCACCCGCTACCCGTTCATGCTGTTCGTGCCCAACGGCACGGCGCCCGCTGGCGGCTGGCCGGTGCTGGTGTTCGGCCACGGCCTGACCAGCAACCGCACCGCGGTGCTCGGCGTGGCCAACAAGATGGCCGGCGCGGGCTACGCGGTGGTCGCGATGGACGCCGCCTACCACGGTGAGCGCACCAGCTGCGTGGGCTCCGCCGCGGTGCTCCCCACGCCGAACCCGGTGGGCGACGACGCCGCGTGCGCCAGCCCCCAGACCCAGCGCTGCGAGAACAGCCCCGCCAGCCTGTCCTACGGCCGCTGCGTGGCGCGCACGGATGCGGGCCGCGCGAGCTGCGCCGCCGCCGCGCTCCCGGACGGCGTGCCGGCCGACACGTACTGCGCCAACATCTCGCAGGGCCAGTGCATGGCGGACAGCAAGTGCGAGGGCGGTGACTTCCTGCGCAACGCGCAGGGCGTCCCGGCCATCTCCGGCTGGAACTTCCTGAACCTGGGCAACCTGTTCACCACGCGCGACAACTTCCGCCACCACGTGGTGGACTTCAGCCAGTTCCTGCGCGTGCTGGCCAGCCAGGATCTGTCCACGGCCGTGGGCGCGCAGCTGAACGCGGCCCAGGTGGACTACGTGGGCCAGAGCCTCGGCGGCATCCTGGGCACCATGTCCACCGCGGTGTCCCCGCGCGTGCGCCGCTCGGTGCTCAACGTGGCCGGTGGCAACCTGGCCGGCGTGCTGCTGACCTCGCCCGCCTTCGCGGCGCAGCGCACCGCGTTCCTGGGCTCGCTCGCCTCCGCGGGCGTCAACCCGGGCACCCCGACGTTCGACACGTTCATCAGCTTGGCGAACACCATCCTGGACCCGGCGGACGCGCGCAACTACGCGTACCTGCTGGAGAACAACGCGGCGGCCGGCACGGACGCGAAGGTGCACCGCGCGTTCATCCAGTACATCGAGGGCGACCAGGTCATCCCGAACGCGAACACGCAGGCGCTCATCAACGCGGCCAACCGCGCGGACGCGCCTCGCACGGTGGCCACGTACATGTTCCCGGAGGCCGTCATTGGCGCCATCCCGGCGGCCGGCCGTCACGCGTTCCTCAACAACCCGCAGATCCCGCAGACGGTGCGCGACGCGGCCCAGGACCAGATCATCGGCTTCCTGGCGACCGGCGCCGTGGCGCAGTAACGCGAACCACTGAGAGAGGAATCAGACACCCATGAAAAAGACACTCTCCCTCGTGGCAATCCTGGCGGCTGGT
The DNA here is from genome assembly GCF_003612165.1 of Corallococcus aberystwythensis. Taxonomy (GTDB): domain Bacteria; phylum Myxococcota; class Myxococcia; order Myxococcales; family Myxococcaceae; genus Corallococcus; species Corallococcus aberystwythensis. The sequence goes on from NZ_RAWK01000047.1 coordinate 31,904, forward strand.
ACCAGCCAGGCCGCGGGCTTCCAGATTGACACCCAGGGCGCGCGCGCCACCGGCGCGGGCGGCGCGGCCACGGCATGGCTGGAGGACTCGTCCTCCATCTATTACAACGTGGCCAACATGGTCGGCGTGAAGACGCTGGACATCACGCTGGGCGACACGGGCATCCTGCCCAGCATCACGTTCCAGCGGCCGGGCATGGAGGCGGAAGGGCAGCGCACCACGCTGTCGCCTCCTCCGCACCTGTTCATCGTCTACAAGCCGTTCGAGAAGGCGGCGTTCGGCGTGGGCGTGTTCACGCCGTACGGCGCGCGCAGCCGCTGGGAAGAGGGCTTCAGCGGCCGCTTCCGCGGCTACGAGTCCTCGCTGGCGACGTACTACATCAACCCGTCGTTCGCGTATGAGCTGCACCCGCGCTTCCGCTTCGGCGCGGGTCTGGACATCGCCCGGGCCACCATCGAGCTGACGCGTGGGCTGGACTTCGTGAACAGCGAGGGCGCCGTCCACCTGGGCGGCGCGGACTGGGGCTCCGGCTTCAACATCGGCGTGCAGGCCAAGGTGCTGGACAACCTGGACATGGGCCTCCACTACCGCAGCGCCGTGGACATCGAGTTCAAGGGCCAGGCGGACTTCCAGAACATCCCCGTGGAGTTCCAGAGCCGGCTGACGGACCAGGCCGCGCGCGCGGACGTCACCCTGCCGTCCACCGTGACGGCGGGCCTGGCGTACCGGCCCCTGAACAACCTGCTGCTGGCGTTCGACGCGAGCTGGGTGGACTGGTCCTCGTTCGCGGAGCTGGCCATCCGCTTCGAGAACCCGGCCATCGACAACCCCATCCCCAAGCGCTGGCACGCGAAGTGGAAGTACGCGCTGGGCGCGGAGTACGGCGTGACGGAGGCCCTGCAGGTTCGCGCGGGCTTCGTGTACGACCCGTCCCCCAGCCCCAACAGCACGCTGACGCCGGACCTGCCGGACGCCAACCGCATCAAGGTGACGGCGGGCGTGGGCTACCAGTTCCGGCCGTTCCGCGCGGACCTGGGCTACCAGTTCGTCGCGCTGGCGGACAAGAACAGCACGGCTCCGGGCATGCCCGGCACGTACGCCGGTTCCGCGCACGTGTTCGGCCTGACGCTGGGCTTCAGCCCCCAGTAACCCGCTGAACCGTTCCTGAAGCACCGGGGCGCCCGGCTCCTTCCGTTCGTGGAAGGGCCGGGCGCTTTCGCTTACGGTGCCGGGCCGTGAGCCCTTCCAAGCCCGGCCGCAACGACCCGTGCCCCTGTGGCAGCGGGAAGAAGTACAAGGCCTGTCACGCCGCCGAGGACCGCGCGAAAGCCGCGCCTCCTCCCTCCGCCCCCGCCCACCCGCTGAAGCAGGACCTGGAGGCCGCCATGGCGCTCCTGGGTGACGCGGACGTGTCCCGCCTGTCGCAGGCGCTGGAGCACCTGGGCGTGCTGCTCCAGGCCGCCGGGCCCCAGCCGGGGCTGAGATACGACGACAAGGCCTTCAGCGACCACGTGGGCCAGGCGCTCGCGAAGCTGGCCGCGCAAGAGGGCCTGGACGCCATGGCGGCGCGCAACAGCTTGCGCGTGGGCGTGGTGCGGGAGCTGGGCACGCGCGGCTTCCAGGAGAAGTTGGGCGCGGGGCTGCTCGCGCAGGCGGCCAAGGGCGGGCGCACGCCGGAGGAGCGGCGGGCGCTGTGCGTGGGCGCGCTGCTGGCCACGGCGGCGAAGAAGACGGGCAAGGTGCGGCCGGAGGACAACCCGGTGCTGGACGTCGTCTTCGACGTGCAGTTCCGCGAGTGGAGCCAGAAGCACGCGGAGGTGGTGCGCAAGTACGAGTCGCTGATCGCGAGCATGGAGGAGCAGGAGTCCCTCACGCCCGAGGCCTCGGAGGCCCTGCGCAAGGCGGAAGCGGGCGAGCTGGACGCGCTGGTGAAGCACGTGCAGGCGGACCCCGCGCTGGTGGAGCGCATCTCGCGCGAGGCGAAGGAGCGCGCGCAGCGGGTGGAGGCGAAGCTGCGCGACCCCGCCACGCCGTCCGTCTTCTCCCCGGAGGAGGAGCTGTGGCTCACCTGCGTGCTGTGGGAGCCCCTGCGCGCGATGAAGTCCCAGCCCAAGGACCCGGAGGGCCGGCGGGCGGTCATCGCGGGGCTCTTGCGCGCGGTGAAGGGCGCGGTGGACGCGGAGTTCCTGGAGGGGATGCTGGAGCGGATGCGCGCGGGGGCGAAGGACCCGGCGGCGGACGAGCCCACGCGCGAGTGGCTCACCGACGCGGCCATCGCCTTCGAGGCGGAGCCCGCGCGGCTGGTGCTGGCGGCGCTGCTCACCGCGCGGCAGGAGGCGCGAGGACGCAGCGCGGAGGAGATGGTGGCGCTCGCGGACCTGAAGGCCCTGCCCGCGTGGACGCCGGAGCAGCTGGAGCCGTACCGTCAGCTGCTGGAGAAGGAAGGCCGCGCGGCCGGCGCCTGGCGGATCCGCCGCGCCCAGGACTGGCTGCGCGAGCACCCCGTGCAGCTGGACCCGGAAGCCTGAAGCCTCCTGACGCGGCCTAGACGAACAGCGCCTTCGCGGTCTGCTGGAGGCGCTCCGTGCCCATGCGCATGAGCTGGCCCTTGAGGCCGGGCTGGCTCACGACGTGCCGCTCGAAGGCGGCGCGCTCCAGGCGCAGCACCACGCACGGCGTCTTCGTGCGCACCGTCGCGGACACGGGCTTGTCCAGCAGCAGGGAGATTTCCCCGAACACGTCGCCTTCGCGCAGCTCCGGCAGCAACAGGATGCGGCCCGGCTGCTCCAGCGACAGCTGCACCTGGCCGCGCAAGAGCAGGTAGAAGGCGTCACCCGGCTGGCCTTGCGTGAGGAGCACCTGTCCCGCGGGGACGACGCGCAGGTCGAACTCGCGCGACATGGCCTGCTTCAGCGCGGGCGGCAGGTTGGTGAACAGGGGGCTGGTGCGCAGTAGGTTCTCCACCAGCCGGCGCTGGTAGAAGGCCTGCACCGCTGACTCCACCTCCGGGTGCGCCGCGCCCACGCGGTCCAGGGAGGAGCGCTTGAACTCCAGCAGCACGGAGCGCTCGCGCACCTCCACGCTGGCCAGCCTGGGCCCCTCGGACACCAGCGCCACCTCGCCGAAGAAGTCCCCCGGCCCCAGCGTGGCCACCAGCTGGCGCGCGTTGCCCTCCACCCGCCGCGTCACCTCCGCGCTACCCTCCACCAGCGCGAACATGGAGTCACCCGGCTGCCCCTCCTCCACCACGCGCTGGGCCGGCCAGAAGGCGCGCACCTCCAGCGCCTCCACGAGCGCCACGAAGGCCTCGCGCCCCACGCCGGACAGGACGGGCACGCCCGGGTCCTTGCCGTCAGGGACCCAGGCGAAGGTCGGCGCCAGCGCGCCCGGCGGCAGGGCGAAGCGCTCCGCCAGGGTGCGCACCGTCTGGGGCCGGGCGCCGCGCAGGCCTCGCGACAGCACCGTGGCGGCCACCGCGCGCAAGAGCCCTCCCGCGCGGGTCCAGGCGAGCGCCGCGTCGTCATAGGCGCGGGCGGCCTCCGGAGTGCGCTCCAGCCACTCGAGCAGCTCGGCGACGCGCTGGTGCACCTCCGCGTCCTCCGGCGACGCGCGCAGGGCGTCCTGGTAGCCGGCCAGCGCCGCTTCCAGCTTCCCCTCGGCCGCGAACGTCGCGGCCTGGGCCTTCAGGGACTGAGCGTGTGGGGAGTCCGCCATGCGGGCCTCTGTAACCCAGCCGCGCCGCGCACGCATCCGTTCGGAGGTCCCGGCGGGGTGTCCCCTGTCACACCCGGGACTTTCAGCTGCTCAAATCCCGCACCCGCTCCGCCAGGCTCTGGGTGAAGAGGCGGTAGATGCGCAGGGCCGCGGCCTCGTGCGTCTCCAGGAAGTATTGGAAGTCCATCCGCGTGACGCGCAATGCCCGCACCACCGTGTGCGCGCGCACGTGCGCGGACACCGGGCCGTCCAGGATGAGTGAAATCTCCCCCAGGAACGCCCCCGGCCCCAGCATGTTGAGCTGGCGCGCGTCCCGGCCCGGGCCGGTGGACACGCTCACCATGCCCTCCAGCAGGACCACCAGCCCCATTCCCTTCGCGCCCTTCTCCAGCACCGTCGTCCCCGCCGGCAGCAGCATGGGCCGGGCCAGGCGGTAGAGGTCGCGCATGTCCTCCAAAGACAGACCATCGAAGATGGGAATGGCTTTCAGATAGCCATAGCCATCCACCACCGGCGGCGCCTTCTCCGCCGCGGCCGCGCCCTCCGGCGCCGACGCCAGCCCCAGCTGCTGGAGCAGCCGCGCCTGCTCCGCCTGGAGCAGCAGCAGCCCCGACCCCGTCGCGTGCTTGATGCCGTCCGCCAGGAGCACCAGCGCGCGCCACGTCGCGCCCTCCGCGTCCAGCAGCTCGCACATGCGCAGCACCGCCTCCGGCCGCTGCGCGTCGTCCGAGGGCACCGCGCGCAGCATCTCCAGCTCCGCGTGCGCGTTGCCCAGCACCCGGAACACCTGCGCCGCCTCCATGGGCCGGTGCATGCGGCCCAACAGGTGCGCCAGCGACTCGCGCGCGCCCAGCGCCTGGTACAGCGCCAGCGCCTGCTCCAGCGAACCGGCCCGCTCGAAGGCCGCCGCCGCGCGGGCCTGCTCCCCCACCCGCAGCCACGCCTCCGCCGCCAGGAGCGGCGCGCCCGCCTGTTCGTACAGCGGCGCCGCGCCCCCGTCGTCTCCCTCCGATTCCAGGAGCCGCGCCGCGCCCGCGAAGTCGCGCGCCTGCCGCAGCACCTCCACCAGCTGGGCACGCGTGGCGGCGGGCACCACCAGCGCCTCCTCCAGGACCCGCTCGCGCTGCCCCGCGCCCATCGCCTCGTAGGCGCGCACCGCCTCCACCACCGCGCCCTTCATCACCCGCGCCCACACCCCGCGCGTGACGCTGGAACCAGGGCCCACGGCCACGTCGCTCGCATTCAAGTCGTCTGGAGTCACGGCCTTGTCGTTCCCCCCGGACACCCTGGCGGACAGAGGCTGTCCACGCCGGGGTCCGGGCTCCTGATTCCGTAGCATCCTGAAACAGGGAAAGCCAGTCATCACGGGTAGATAGGGCAGGCCCTGGACGCACTGTCCACCGCTCGAATCGGATGCGCGGAACCTGAGAGGTTGGGGGCCGTCATCACCCTGCGCTTCAGGGTGGCTGTCTGGATTGAGAGGGATTCCCCACCTTCAAGAAGCCCTTCCCCAGGGCCTCCTACCCAAGGTGTCTTCCCCCATGACGTCTCGTCCCGTTCCTTTCCGTTCTCTCAAGGTCCTGGAGTCGTCCCACCTGCACCGCGCGCTGGCCACCCTCGCGAGGGGAGGCTGCCTGTTGCTGCTCGCGTCGGGCGTCGCGCGCGCCAACGAGCCCGAGCCGCCGGATTCGGCCGCCGCGCCGGTGCAGACCGAGGCCCCGGTCCAGGCCACGGGGGCGGAAGGGGCCGCGGACCCGGCGGATGACGCGGTGTGGGGCGAGGAGGCGCTGGCGCAGGCGGAGCTGCCGGCGTCGATGGTGGACGCAGCGCGGACGCTGGGGGAGGCGCCGGTGGTGGTGTGCTCGGGGTCGCTCCAGCTGGCCTACCGTCCCGGCCTGCTGCTCACGACCCCCCGGGACACGGTCCAGCGCGAGTCGCTCCAGTTCAACGGCTGCCCCGTCAACGACGGCGTGGTGATGACGTCCGTGGGGTTGGAAACCCTGCACCTGAAGCGCGCGACGTGCATCGGCAATGCGGGAGGGGCCTCTACCGCTACGGTGACGTGGTCCAACGGGGAGAAGTCCTCCGTGCGGTTGGACCGCGTGGAGGCTCGTGCGGATGGTGCCATGCAGGTCTTCACGTCCGAGGGGACCATCGGCTCCGGGCGCCATGCGGGCCTCGGGGTGCGCCTGGTCACCGCCGTGCCCACGCTCACCACGCTGGCGGCCTGCGTCCAACCGTCGGGCCTCACGGCGAACGTGGGCATCGCCACCCTCACCCTCCTGGGCCCGCCGTCTCAGGAGCCGTGACGGGAGCCCTGAGCGTGCGGTTGCTCCGCTGCTGAGCAGGCCGTACGCACCGCTATGCAGGCGCGGGCCGGGCGTTATCGTGGGGGGGCCATGAGGTCTGCCCCGGAGCGCCGGATGCGAAAGCGACGAATCACGGGGGTTTGGAGGGCGGCGGCGGTGGCCGGCCTCCTGGGCTCGAGCGCGGCGTGGGCGCACGCGGGCCTGCCGGAGACGTCCAACGTCACGCTGCGCAAGGGCCACCCCGAGGACTACTTCGTGGGGGCCACGTTCGGCGCGGTCATCTCGCGCGACAGTGGGCGGACGTGGCGGTGGGTGTGTCCGGATGCCATGGGGTATGGCGGCTGGCGCCCGGAGTCCTTCGTCTGGCGCGGGACGGGAGAAATCCTGGCGGCCACCGGCAACGCGCTCCTGTCCTCGAAGGACGGCGCGTGTTCGTGGGCGTCGCACCCGGCGTTCAAGGACACCTGGGTGACGGGGCTCTCGGTGCACCCCACGGATGACGCGGTGCTGTACGTGGCCACGGGCCGCTCCACCCTGGCGACGAACGGGGTGTTCCGTTCGGAGGACGGCGGGGAGACGTGGCGGGCGCTGCCGCTCCAGCGCGCGGGGGTCCTCTTCTCCGCCGTGCGCGTGTCCACGGCGGATCCGCGCACGCTCTACGTGTCCGCGTCGGACACGGCGCGCATGTACCTGTTCCGCAGCGACGACGCGGGCGAGACATGGGAGGAATTGCCCCAGGCGTTTCCGGACCTGGTGCGCCCGTTCGACTTCGTGGTGACGGCCACGGATCCGGTGGACGCGCAGGGCGTCTGGGCGCGCGTGTCCGCGCAGGGCGCCACGCACATCCTCCACAGCACGGACGGCGGGCGCACCTTCACCGCTCGCACGGGCGCCGGCATCGATGACGTCTTCGTCAACATGGACGTCTCCGCCGACGGCGGCACCGCGTGGGTGTCCACCTACAACTCCTTCTTCCGCAGCCGGGAGGGCGGGGCCTTCAACAAGCTGGAGCTGCCCACCGGCAACGCGTGCGTGACGCGCGTGGGAGACGTCCTCTACGGCTGCGGCTCGCCGTGGCTCCATGACTGGTCGCTGGCGCGCAGCCATGACGACGGCACCACCTGGGAGCCCCTCTTCAGCCTGGAGCAGATTCAGGGCAGCCATCAGTGTCCGGTGGGCACCCCCGTGCGGGAGCTGTGCCCGTCGCGCTGGCCCCAGGTCGCGGAGACGATTGGCGCGCCGCTCTACCCGGATGGCGTCCCGGACGCGGGCGTGCCGGATGCGGGCGTGCCGGATGCCGGCGTGCGGCCCACCGAGGACGCGGGCACGCCCGCCGACCCGAAGCCCAAGCCGTCCTCCGGCTGCGCCGCCGCGCCCGCGGGCACACTGCTTCCGTTGTTCCTTCTCCCCCTGTGGCGTCGCGGCCGGCGGCGCGAGGACCCATGACCATGAAGCTGAAGACGTCCCTGCCGTGGAGCACCGCCGCCGTCGCACTGCTGGCCCTGAGCGCGTGCAACGGCGATGACGAGCCCCAGACCACCGAATGCGACGAGCCGCTGTACGCGGGCGGTGCCACGGACGAGGCGTGGCGCACGCTGCTGGATGCCCGGAACCAGCCCCAGGACAGCTCGCGCGCGGTGACGCTCATGTCGCCCGAGTCCGGGCAGGCGTACTGGACGGATCAGTCCGCGCCGGTGTGGCAGTGGACGTCGCCGCTGCGCGCGTCGCTGGAGCGGCCCGGCCGCACGGTGCCCGCGCTGGAGGGCCACCCGCGCGAGTCGAAGCGCTCGGTGCTCGCGTGGCTGGGGAACCTGGTGCTGCCCACCGCGGAGGCCCACCTGCCGCCGTACACGGGCGACCTGTACTGGGTGAAGGTCTTCGCGCAGGGGCGCGAGTGTCCCATCGCGCAGGTGTTGACATCGGAGTTGCAGTGGCAACTGGATGACGGCTCCTGGCGGACGCTGAAGGACTCGGCGGGCAAGGCGCTGTCGGTGCAGGTGGTGAGCGCGTACCTCGTGCAGAACCGCATCACGGAGGGGCCGTACTCGCTGGGAGCGGCGGTGCCCATCACGATGGGAGCGGCCCGGTGAAGCGCGCCGTCTGGCTCTGCGCGCTGGCCCTGGGCGCGTGCAACGACGGCGAGCTCCGGGCGGACGGCCCGCTGGAGGTGCCCGCGCTGACGTACGCGGATGCGAATCCGTGGACGCGGGGAGGCTCGGCGGTGCCGCCTCCGGGAGCTTCCGGGCGGCTGCTCGTCACCAACAGCCTGGATGACTCCGTGGGCCTGCTGGAGATGGACGGGCTGGGCACGCCGGGCTGGGGGGAGCTGGCGCGCGTGCCGGTGGGGCTCAACCCGGTGGAGCTGGAGGGGCCGCACCACACGGCGGTGTCCCCCGCTGGCGACTATTACTACGTCGGCATCTCCAACTACGTGCCCGGTGGCGGCTCCGGACCGCACGGTGCGCACGGCACGGGCACGGCGGACGGCTACTGCCTGAAGCTGCGCGCGAAGGACAACCGGCTGGTGGCCTCCGCCCGCGTGGACCGCAACCCGGGGGACGTCATCGTCAGCGCGGACGGACGCACGCTGTACCAGACGCACTTCGACCTGCTGCGCATCGCGGACGTGGCCCGGAAGGGCGGGCCGGAGGAGGACATGGTCGCGCGCCTGGTCATCCTCGACGCGGAGACGATGACGGTGAAGGAGCGGGTGAAGGTCTGTCCCGCGCCGCACGCGGTGCGCCTGTCCGCGGACGAGCGCACGGCGTACGTGGCCTGCTGGTCGGACGAGGTCGCGGTGGTGGACCTGGCGGCGGAGGGCAAACCGGTGACGCGCGTGAAGGTGGCGGCGGGCTCGGGCACGGCGACGAATCCGCGTCATCAGCCGTACGCGCTGACGGTGTCGCCCACGACGGGGGACGTGTGGGTCAGCTCGCTGGCGAGCAAGCAGGTGCAGGTGCTGGAGCCCGGCACACGCACGATGAACCCGGAGCGCACGGTGTACCTGCGCGGCGCGCCCATGTTCGGCGCGTTCACCCAGGATGGGCGCACGCTGTACCTGCCCTATCAGCAGGAGGACGCGGTGGCGGTCATCGACGCGGCGGCGTCCACGGTGCTGCGCACGGTGCCGCTGTCGCAGGCGGGCTGCCTCAACGTGCACCAATTCATGCTGACGCCGGACGAGCGCCACGGGCTGGCGGTCTGCGAAGGGGACCACATCGGCCCGGGCACGTTGCATGTCGTGGACCTGGCGGAGGGCACGGTGGTGTCCACGGTGAAGATGGGCATCTTCCCGGACTCGGTGAGCCTGCTGCGGGGGAAGCCGTGAGGGGGCTGCGCGAGGGTGTGACGGCGCTGCTCGTGGGGGTGCTGGCCGGGTGTGGGGGCGAAGAGGAGCCCCGGTCCGCGGCGGACTTCGGGGAGGCGCTGTTCCAGGACGCGCGGTTGTCGGAGAGCACGTTCAACCGCTTCTCGTGCGCGACGTGCCACGTGACGACGCCGGAGGTGCCGGCGGGGCGCATGGATTCGGGCCACTCGCTGTACAACGTGGCGGCGCGGCCGAGCTGGTGGGGCGGTTACGAGACGCACCTGCTGGACGCGGTGAACTTCTGCTACGTGAACTTCATGCGCGGGGTCACGAAGCTGGAGGCGGAGGATCCGCGCTCCCGCGCGCTGTACGAATACCTGTCGCGGATCAGCCCGGACGCGCAGGCGCCCGCGTTGCCGTTCACGGTGGTGAAGGACATCCAGGACGTGCCCCGGGGCGATGCCACGCGCGGCGAGGCGGTGTACCAGGCGGCGTGCCAGAGCTGCCACGGTGCGACGCACACGGGTGAAGGCCGGCTGACGGACCAGGCGTCGGTGCTGCCGGAGGTGACGCAGGACTACGACCGGCTCTTCCCGGGCATCCCGCACGCGCAGGTCATCATCGAGAAGGTGCGGCACGGGCCGTTCTTCGGCGTAGGGGGCAACATGCCGCTCTACGGCACGGAGGCCCTGTCCGACGCGGACCTGGGCGCGCTGCTCACGTACCTGGGGCTGTAGCGGTCCGCGGCTCCTGGCTGACCAGCAAACGGGCAAGGCGGGAAGCGCCGTGCTTCCTGCCCCTGCCCATGCGCGCCGGGCCTCCGCACCTCTTAAGAATTCATGACTGCGCCGGGGACACAGGAGCGGGGCCCTTCCTCCGATGGGCCAACGCCCATGAGGGGCAGGTCCCCCGCGTCCCTGGCCGAGCTGCTGGACACCGACCGTCAAGCGCTCGTGGACGACTGGGTCGCCCGGGTGTCGCCCCTCTTCGCCACCCTGCGCCTGTCACGCGAGCAGATTGTCGACGCCCTGCCCCCCATCCTCGATGAGCTCCGCGCCTCGCTCGTGGAAGCGGAGGAGGACACCGACAGCCTCCCCCCGCTCCACCACAGCGAGGCCGCTGGAGCACACGGCCGCCAGCGCCTGCGCCTGGGTGTCGACGTCTCCCTGCTCACGCGCGAATACGCGCTCCTGCGCGACTGCATCCTCGCGCGGGCCGGACGCGAGGACGTGGACGTCACGCTGCCGCAACTGCGCGTGCTGTGCACCTGCCTCGACAGCTCGCTGGCCCAGGCCGCCATCCCCTTCGCGTTCGACAGCGCCGAGCGCCGTCACGCGGAGACCGAGGAGCGCGAGCGCTTCTTCCAGCTGTCCCCGGACATGTTCAGCGTCGCGGGCATGGACGGGTACTTCAAGCGCGTGAACGCGTACTTCGTCCAGGTGCTCGGCTGGAGCGAGGCGGAGCTCTACCAGCACCCGTTCATGGACTTGGTCCACCCCGACGACCAGGAGTCCACCCGCGAGGAGTCGCGCAAGCTGTCCCAGGGCATCCCCACCCTGCGCTTCGAAAACCGCTTCCGCACCCGCGACGGACGCTACCGGTGGCTCGCGTGGGCCGCGCGCCCCGTGCCCGAGCTGGGCCTCATCTACGCCGCCGCGCGCGACATCACCGAACAGAAGGCCGTGGCCCACGAACGCGAGCGCCTGCTGGAGGCCCTGCGCGACAGCGAGGCCCGCTTCCGCAACATGGCGGACCACGCCCCCGTCATGCTCTGGGTGACGGACGGACAGGGCTCCACGACCTACATGAACCGGGGCTGGTATGCCTTCACCGGTCAGACCGAGGCCACGGGCCTGGACTTCGGCTGGTTGGACGCCGTCCACCCCGATGACGTGGAGCGCACGAAGCGGATCTTCGTGGACTCCAACGCCGCGCGCAGGGCCTTCCGCCTGGACTACCGGCTGCGCGGCGCGGACGGCCACTACCGCTGGGCCGTCGACACCGGCTCGCCCCGCATCGACGCGGAGGGCCACTTCCTGGGCTACATCGGCAGCGTCATCGACATCTCCGACCGCAAGCAGGCGGAGGATGAGCGAGAGGCCCTGCTCGTCCGCGAGAGCGCCGCGCGCAAGGAGGCCGAGGAGGCCAACCAGCTCAAGGACGAGTTCCTCGCCACCATCAGCCATGAGCTGCGCACGCCGCTCACGGCCATCCTCGGGTGGGTACAGCTCTTGCGCACCGGCCACCTGCCCGAGCCCCGCCGCGAGCGCGCGCTGGAGACCATGGAGCGCAACGCGCGCGCGCAGGGCCAGCTCATCGAGGACCTGCTCGACGTCAGCCGCATCGTGTCCGGCAAGCTCAAGCTGGACGTGACGCCGGTGGAGCTGTCCACGGTGGTGCAGCAGTCGCTCGAGTCCGTGCGGCCCGCGGCGGACGCGCGTGGCGTCCAGGTGCGGGCCACGGTGGACACCACCAGCAGCGTGATGGGAGATCCGCACCGGCTCCAGCAGGTGGTGTGGAACCTCTTGTCCAACGCGGTGAAGTTCACGCCCCGGGGCGGTCACGTGCGGCTGGTGGTGGCTCGGCGCGACTCCACCGTGGAGCTCACCGTGGAGGACACCGGCCAGGGCATCGCCGCGACCTTCCTGCCCCACGTCTTCGAGCGCTTCCGCCAGGCAGACAGCGGCACCACGCGCAAGACGGGTGGGCTGGGGC
>NZ_RAWK01000480.1 GCF_003612165.1 Corallococcus aberystwythensis
CGCCCGCCCCGCCCGGAGGGGCCTTGTAGGGGGGCAGCGGTGAACGGGACCCACCCGGGTCGGGAATAAATGAGACGGCAATTTCTCCCCGTCGTTCACTCATTGCACGCATCCACGGACAGAGGCTTCAAACCTGAAGGTCCCGTCAGTTCGGTTTGAAGCAGCCCCTTGCCCCGTGGCCGACTGCGTGAGTCCCTCCGTCATTTCAAGCAGTTGCGAGATATTCTCGAAGTCTGAGAAAAGATGTAAAGCTGGAAATCTCGCCTGTACTTGAAATACGCGCCTCTCTTGTGGCACAGTGTTTTCTAATCTTTCCCCTTAGGAGGATTACATGTACGAGAAGCGAGTATTCGGCGCCCTGGGTGCCGCAGCCCTGTCCCTGATGGTCGGCGCCTGCACTGACGGCGCTCCTGCCGCGAACACGGAGGACGCGAACGTCCAGAAGGCTTCCGCCAACCTGTCGGCGGGCCAGAAGGTCATCGCGACGGACTCCGACGCGGTCCCCACCTTCCTCACCGGTTCCTTTGGTTCCGTTCCCGCTCCGTCCGCCATCCAGGGGATCGCGGCGCCGCAGCAGCTGGCGCCGGTGCTCGCGGGCGTGGCTCCGCTGTTCCGCCTCGACCCGAACGACCTGTTCCTGAAGAAGGCCTACGTCGGCTTCGACGGTGACACCCACTTCCGCTACGGCGTGACCCACAACGGCATCCTGGTGAAGGGCGCCGAGGTCCGTCTGCACGCCCGCAACGGCAACGTGTTCGCGGTGAACACCAACGCCCGCGGCGACCTGAAGGCCGAGGCGAAGGCCACCATCGCGGCGGACGCGGCCGTCGCGGCGGCCATTGGCGACCGTGGCTCCCCGGAGCGCGCGTCCTCCAACGCCGAGCCCCAGCTGGTGTACTACCGCACGGGCAACGAGCTCATCCTGGCGTACGAAGTTCGCGTCCAGGGCGCGCTGCCGGACACCACCCCGGTGGATGACTCCGTGTTCGTGAACGCCAAGACGGGCGACGTCTTCGAGCGCGTTCCGCACGTCCACTCCGCGCTGAGCCGCAAGGTCTACGACCTGCAGCACAAGACCACCCTGCCGGGCGTGAAGGCCCGCTTCGAGGGTGAGGCGCCGGTCGCCGACGCGGTCGTCAACAACAACTACGACCACCTGGGCACCGTCTACAACTGCTACAACAGCCTGTTCGGCCGCGACTCGTACGACAACGCCGGCCACGAGCTGATCAGCTCGGTGCACTACAGCACCAACTACGTCAACGCCTACTGGAACGACGTCCAGATGGTGTACGGCGATGGCGACGGCGTGAACGCCTCCAACCTGGCGAACTCGCTGGACGTGACGGCGCACGAGCTGACGCACGCGGTGACCTCGTCCGAGTCCGACCTCACCTACTCCGGTGAGTCCGGTGGCCTCAACGAGTCCATCTCCGACATCTTCGGCGCGGTGTGCGAGTGGTACGGCAAGGGCAAGGTCATCGACGCGGGCACCTGGATCGTCGGCGACGACGTCTGGACCCCGAGCATCCCGGGTGACGGCCTGCGCTACATGAACAGCCCCACGCTGGACGGGGACTCGCTCGACTACTACCCGGACTACGGCTCGGGCGTGGACGTGCACTACAGCTCCGGTATCTCCAACCTGGCGTTCTACCTGATGTCCGAGGGTGGCACGCACCCGCGCGCCAAGACGACCCAGGTCGTCACGGGCATCGGCTTCGAGAAGGCCGCCAAGGTCTTCTACAAGATCAACGTCGACCTGCTGACCGCGTCCTCCAACTTCGAGGCGGCGAAGACCGCTTCGGAGCAGGCCGCGACGCAGCTGGGCTTCACCGCGGCGGAGATCGCCTCGGTGGGCAACGCCTGGAAGGCCGTGGGCGTGGGCGTGCCCGTGCCTCCTCCGGTCACCACGCCGATCGAGAAGGGCGTGCCCGTGACGGGCATCTCCGGCACCTCCGGCAGCAAGGTGTACTACTCGGTGACCATCCCCGAGGGCGCCACGGACGTGACCTTCACGCTGTCCGGTGGCACGGGTGACGCGGACCTCTACGTCCGTAAGAACAACGCCCCGACGGACTCCCTGTACGACTGCCGTCCGTACAAGTCCGGCAACGCGGAGAGCTGCGTCTTCGCCACCTCCGGTGCGAAGGGCATCTGGTACGTGATGATCAAGGGCTTCACCACCTACACGAACACCAGCCTGTCCGTGACCTGGAAGGGTGGCTTCACCGACATCGGCAACGAGACCCGCATCGAGAACCTCTCGGGCGTCCCGGGCTCCACGCAGACGTTCATCATCGACGTGCCCGAGTTCAAGAAGGACTCCGGCATCAACACCCTGTCCGTCGCCCTGGGCGAGGGTGAGGGCAACGCGGACCTCTACGTCCGCGCCGCCGCTGCCCCGACGCAGTTCGAGTACAACTGCCGTGGCGTGAAGGAGAGCGCGACGGAGAGCTGCATCCTGCGCAACATCCCGGCGGGCAAGTACTACATCAGCGTGGTCGGCGTGCCGAGCCTGGTGGACACCGAGGTCAACGGCTACATCAAGACCGTCCTCGCGGCCTCGTACAAGACCCCGTAGTCCCTGAAGGCGCAGGGCGCGGCGAAGGTGCCGCGCTCCGCTCCTGAAGCCCCGGGCTCCCGCTTCCTCGCGGGAACCCGGGGTTCTTTTTTTGTTCAGCTCGCCGCGCCCGCCGCGCCCGTGGGCAAGGGACGCATGGGCTGGAAGCGGCCGTAGGTGAGCGAGCGCCACAGCCACTCCACCGGACCGAAGCGGAAGCGGGCCAGCCACCAGTGGCTGAAGGCGACCTGCGCCGCGAACGCGACGAGGCTCAGCAGCACCGTGAGCGACGGCGGCGTGTTGCCCACGAGCCCCAGGCCCCAGCCGTCATACAGACAGAGGCTGATGACCGACTGCATGAGGTAGAGCGTCAGCGCCATGCGGCCCGCGGGCGTGAACACGCCCAGCACCTTCCCCCAGCGCTCCTTCTGGAAGAGCAGCGCGAAGCCCGCCGCGTAGCCCGTGCCCAGGAAGACGATGCCCACGTCCTTCGGGATGCGCATCCACACCAGCCAGCCCGGCGGGCTCGCCATGCCCCAGTAGGCAAGGTTGAGCGCCATGATGAACAGCCCGATGACGCCGCCCACCCCCAGCC
>NZ_RAWK01000481.1 GCF_003612165.1 Corallococcus aberystwythensis
GCTCCAGGGCGGGTGGGAGCCCGCCGTTCCCCTTAAAGCCACCGGGGACGGAATTGTTTTGCATTCCCGTCCGACGTCTTCCTGGAGCCCCTGCAATCCCAGGGGGTTACCGCGCTGCGCCGGTCCTACTTCCCCAGGATGCCGCCGAGCATTCCGCCCAGCCCGCCGCCGCCCTGGGGTCCGCTGCCGCCGCCGGAGCCGCCCGCGAGCATGGGGGCCACGGCGAGGATCTTCCCCACCAGGCCCGGGTCCAGGCGGGACTTGAGGAAGTTGAGGAGCAGGGGGGCCACCAGGGTCGCCTTGCCCGCGTCCAGGTTGAAGCGCTGGAGGATGGCCACCACGCCGGCAATCTCGCCCGCGTGGGCCGCCGCGCCGCCCAGGGCGCCCATGAGGCCGCCGCCACCGCCACCGCCGCCCGCGCCGCCGAGCATGCCGCCCAGGGCACCCATGAGGCCGCCGCCGTCACCGCCCGCCGGGGCCTGCTGCGCGGCCTGCTGCTGCCAGCCCTGCATCTCCGGGATGGCCTGGTCCATCTGCCGGGCCGCGTCCGGGCCGACCTTCTCCTGCACCGTGCCCTGCACCATCTTCAGGAGCGAACCCGCGAGCCCCTGTGCCTGCGTGCCATCCACTCCAAGCTGCTGCGAGAGCTGTCCGATGAGGTCCATGCGCCGCGCTCCTTCTCGTGTGTCGCAAGTGAGAGGCGGCGGTTGTATCGGTCCGGGCCGGGCGCTGGCTGGAAAACCGGAAGGGGCGCCCGCGAGCGTTCGTCTCAGGACGCCCGGAAGGGGCTCTACAGTCGGGTGAAGGACCAGCTCACCGCGCGGCCGCCCTCGTAGGGCATGACGCCGTGGAAGGGGCGCGGGTCCGCGTCGAACACGAGCGGCAGGAAGTGCCGGTCTCCGTCCCACAGCGACAGGGACTGGATGGAGGACACGGGGACCCAGGACAGCGAGCCCTCGGGGTTGTGCGTGAGGGGCGTGCCCTCGAAGGCGTCGATGCGGAAGATGAAGCCCAGCCAGTCTTCGCCGTGCTTGCCGAAGCCGGGCCAGGACAGGGTGCCGCGCAGGACCATGCGGGTGCACTCGATGCCGGCCTCCTCGCGGATCTCCCGTCGCATGCACGCGGCGATGTCCTCGTCGCGTTCCATCTTGCCGCCCAGGCCGTTGTACTTGCCGTAGTGGGCGTCATCCGGGCGCGCGTCGCGGTGGATGAGCAGCACCTGCTGGCCATCCGGCGACATCACGTAGCCCAGCGTGGCGACAATGGGGGTGTAGGGCATGGGGCCGGTTCGTCGCCTGATTCAGCCGGGGCGTCAATAATTCCAGGCAGTGCAGTCGGTGGTCGTGCGAGTGACGAACTCCGCCAGCGTCCGCATGTTCCGGGCGAACGTGCTCGTGTCCAGGTAGTCGCCCGGCGTGGCGCCACTGCGCGGACCGCCCGGGCTGTAGGTGGTGATCCACCGCTCGTTGTTCACCGCCGTGTCGACCGCCTGCACCGTGTCGGCGCGCAGCTGCTGGCACGAGCGCTTCATCACGGTCGTGTCGGTCGCCAGCCGGTCGTACTCGGCGCGGATGGCGGCCAGCTGCGACGGACCCTCCCAGCCATAGTTCTGATACGTCGGCGGCGCGGTGGAGAAGCGGACCGGGTAGCCCCCGGGCTTCACCGTGTAGAAGCCGATGTTCGACGGCGACGTGTCATCGAGCTCGATGTAACGGGAGAGGAGTGTGTCATTGGCGTAATCCACCGTCTCCAGGTACGCGAGCGCGGTCCCGACCGCGGCACGGTTCGCGGGCACGCCGGGGTCCAGCTGGTAGAGGCGAAGCAGCGCCCACATGACGTCCTGGCTCTCCTGGCCCGCGATGGCCGGCGTCTCCCAGCTGCGCGCCCAGCGGGGCTGCATCTGGAGGTCATATTGCTGCGCCCAGGCGGGCTGGGGCTGCGGCATCTGCGCACGGCGCAGGAAGTCACCGAACGCGGTGCGCATGGCCTGATACGTCGCGGCCTGCGAGGGATAGATGTCCTTCGCCCACGACAACATCTCCACGAAGGCCGTCGCGAGGTTGTCATTCAGCGTCGGGTCGTCCCAGTACTCGTTCGTGTAGGAGTTCGCGTAGCAGTGGGCGAGTCCGCACGAGGTGCCAATCGACGGCGGATAGCTCGCGGAGAGCGCGGGCCGCGCGGCGACAGGGCCGGCGAACCCCTGGGGAAAGCCGCCGTTCGTCGGGAACTGGGAGGCCGCCACCCGCGTGCGGGCATAGGCGGAGGAGCCGGAGATGGCCGTGTCCGTGAACCCGAGGAGCTGGTCGGTGCGCATCATCGCGATGAGCGCGTTCTGCGTGACCTGGTCGTCATACGCGGACATCGTGCAGCCGCCACAGCTGCAACTCGCCGTGGTGTTGAGGTAGCAGGCCTTGATGGTTGGAGTGGGCTTGAAGTCCGCGTAGAGGCGCCAGCCCCCGGACTTCACCTGTCCGTGGCGCAGCGCCATCGCCGCGTCCTGGGCGTAGGTCTTGAGCGTCGGAGTCGCCGGGTCCGCGAGGGCCGCCTCCACGAACGCGACGGTCACGTCCGAAGTGCCGGGCGACTGGATCATGATCTGATCCGCGTCGAGCTGGATGTCGCCCCAGCGCTCGTTCAGGTTCGTGGCGTTGTGATGCCACGCATAACCGCCGTGGCGCGCGACGTTGTCATGGAAGTACTTCGCCGCGTTCCGCATGCGGCCCAACGCCTTCTGCCGGAGCGGCGTCGTGGCCTGCTGTTCCACCGCCTCCAGATCGATGTCAGGTGAAGCACAAGAGACCGCGAAGAGGAGCGCGAGCACGAGGTGCCTTCTCATGGGTGTGACTCGTAGCACACCCGACTCGCACGGGCGGAGAGGGTGCGCCTCCGGCCTCCTGGAGCACGCTCCGTGAAAATCAGGACATATTTGAAGTCCGGGCGGGCTTTGTTCCATGCTTCCGGGCGGTTTCAAGCCGGGCTTCCCAGGGGGATTTCTCAATGAGTCCACGCGTCGCCAGCCACCGAGGACACGCTGCGCCAACGCCGGCCCGTTCGTCCCCGCCGCGAACCGCCGCCGCGCCCCAGCCC
>NZ_RAWK01000482.1 GCF_003612165.1 Corallococcus aberystwythensis
GTGGCCGGGGTGGGGCTCACCTACGACTTGATTGAGCGGCACCGGGACACCCAGCCCTGGACGGTGTCGGTGGTGGTGCGCAGGACGTGGACGGACGCGGGGGCTCGCACGGACGTGTCCTTCGACGTGACGGTGCCGCTGGCGATGTTCTTTGGGACGCGGATTGCCGCACCGGAGGACGGCGGGGCGTCTTCGGAGTAGCCCCGGGGCGGACCCCGTACTATGGGAGGTCCACCATGAACTTCGAGCTGACCGACATCCAGCGCGAGATCCAGCGGCTGTGCCGCGAGTTCGCCGCCAAGGAGCTCATCCCCAACGCCCGCAAGTGGGACGAACAGCACGCGTGGCCCACGGACGCGGTGAAGAAGCTGGCGGAGCTGTCCCTGCTGGGCATCGCGGTGCCGGAGGAGTGGGGCGGCGCGGGCCTGGACAACGTCTGCTACGCCATCGCCATGGAGGAGATTTCGCGCGGCTGCGCCTCCACCGGCGTCATCATGAGCGTGAACAACTCGCTCTACTGCGACCCGGTGTCCAAGTTCGGCACCCCCGAGCAGAAGGAGCAGTTCCTCAAGCCCTTCGCCAGCGGTGAGAAGCTCGGCTGCTTCGGCCTGACGGAGCCGGAGGCCGGCAGCGACGCCGCCGCCCAGAAGACCATCGCAGTGAAGCGCGGCGACGAGTACATCATCAACGGCTCCAAGAACTGGATCACCAACGGCCCCAAGGCCGACGCCATCGTCCTCATCACGATGACGAACAGGGAAGCGGGCAACAAGGGCATCACCGCGTTCCTGGTCCCCACCAACACCCCCGGCTTCACCCGCGCGGAGCCCGACAAGAAGATGGGCATCAGCGCCGCCTGGTCCTGCTCCATGTTCTTCGAGGACATGCGCGTGCCGGAGAAGTACCGCCTGGGCAAGGAGGGCGAGGGCTTCAAGGTCGCCATGTCCACCCTGGACGGCGGCCGCATCGGCATCGCGTCCCAGGCGCTGGGCATCGCGCGCGCGGCCTTCGAGGAGGCGGTGCGCTACTCGGGTGAGCGCAAGACGTTCGGCAAGCCCATCCGCGACCACCAGGCCATCCAGTTCATGATCGCCGACATGGCCATGGAGATCGACGCGGCCCGGCTGCTCGTGTGGCGCGCGGCGCTGATGAAGGACAAGGGCGTGCGCCACAGCCCGGAGAGCGCCATGGCCAAGCTGTACGCCAGCGAGATGGCCAGCCGCGTGGCCAACAAGGCCCTGCAGATTCACGGCGGCATGGGCTACAGCAAGGAGATGGACGCCGAGCGCCATGTGCGCGACGCGCGCATCACGGAAATCTACGAAGGGACGAGCGAGATCCAGCGCATCGTCATCTCCGCCAACCTGCTGAAGGAGTAGTCCCCGGTCATGAAACGCGCGCTCCTCCCCGTGCTGTTCCTGTCCCTGGGCCTGGCGTCTCCGCTGGCGCTCGCCCAGGGCACGTCGAAGAAGAAGGCCGCCACGCCCGCCCCCAAGGCTTCGGAGACGGCCCCGGCCACCACGCCCAAGAAGGACGACGGGCTGGACGTCAGCAAGCTGCCCTTCACCCCGGACTCCATCCGCCAGGTGATGGCCCACCACATGCCTCGCATCCAGGAGTGCTACGAGGACACCATGGTGGAGAAGGACAAGAAGGTGGAGGGCAAGCTGCTCACCACCTTCACCATCACCGCCGAAGGCACCGTGCGCAGCGCCAAGGTGGACAAGTTCGGCAGCACGCTGAAGGACGCGGGGCTCAACGACTGCGTGGTGGCGGTGCTGTCGTCCATGGACTTCCCCAAGCCCCCGGACGGCCGCGACCACCCCATCGAGTACCCGTTCAACCTCAAGGCCATCGATTAGGGCTTCTGAAGCCCCTCCAGGACGCCCGCGCCCGTGAACTTCGACCTCACCGAGACCCAGACGCTCATCCGCGACACCGCGCGCAAGTTCGCCCGCGAGCGCGTGGCCCCGCACGCCCGCGCCTCGGACCGCGAGGAGCGCTTCGACCCGGAAGTCTTCAAGGCCCTGGCCGAGGTGGGCCTCCTGGGCGTGAACCTGCCGGGCAGGTACGGCGGCGCGGAAGCGGGCGTCGTGTCCTACGCGCTGGCCATGATGGAGATGGCCGCCGCGGACGCCTCCGTGGCCGTGGCCATGGCCGTCACCAACATGTGCGGGGAGCTCATCCACGCGGCCGGTACCGACGCGCAGCGGGAGAAGTTCGTCCCGCGCATCACCTCGGGTGAGGCCATCGTCGGCGCGTTCGCGCTGAGCGAGCCGCACGCGGGCTCCGACCCCGGCGCCATGCGCACCACCGCCGTGAAGCGCGGCGACGTGTACGTGCTCAACGGCAGCAAGCAGTGGATCACCTCCGGCGCCTACGCGGGCGTCATCGTCGTGTGGGCCCGCACGGGCGCGGCCGGCAACAAGGGCCTGTCCTGCTTCATCGTGGAGGGCGGCGCGAAGGGCCTCCACGTGGGCAAGCACGAGGACAAGATGGGCCTGCGCGCGTCCAACACCGTGGGGCTCACCTTCGAGGACTGCGAAGTCCCCGCGGAGAACCTCCTGGGCAAGGAGGGCGACGGGTTCCGCCTGGCCATGATGGCGCTGGATGGCGGGCGCATTGGCATCGCGGCGCAGGCGTGCGGCACGGGCCGCGCGGCGCTGGAGGCGGCCGTGGCCTACACCAAGGACCGCAAGGCCTTTGGCCAGGCCGTGGCGGACATGCAGGGGCCGCGCTTCATGATGGCGGACATGCGCACCCAGCTGGACGCCGCCGAGCTGCTCACCCTGCGCGCCGCCGTCCTCAAGGAGGCCGGCCAGCCGTTCACCCGCGAGGCCTCCATGGCGAAGCTGTTCGCCAGCGAGATGAGCAACAAGGTCGCGGACAAGGCCGTGCAGCTGCACGGGGGCTACGGTTACATCGACGAGTTCCCCGTCGAGCGTTACTTCCGCGACGCCCGCGTGCAGACCATCTACGAGGGCACCAGCGAGGTGCAGCGGATGGTCATCGCCCGCGAGACCTTCCGGCGCGAAGGGTAGGGGTAGGTGCGCTCCGCCTGTCCCACAT
>NZ_RAWK01000483.1 GCF_003612165.1 Corallococcus aberystwythensis
ACGGCATACGAGATCTGCGCATGTCTCGTGGGCGCGGAGATGTGTATAAGAGCCAGGGGCCGTGCTTGCCATCGTTCCGCCCCTGTGCGTCCTCCGCCCGTCCGTGCCCTGCTCCTCGTGCTGCTCCTGCCCCTGACCGGCCTCGCCGGGCCGGGGTCCGCGTCCAAGAAGGCCCAGAGCCGAGCGGAGGCGGACAGCGTCCTCTCCCAGGTGGCCAACGGCGCCCCCGTGCCCGCCGCCGCGTCGCGCCTGCGCTTCCTGCGCGAGGAGGCCTACGCGGCAGAGGAGATCGGCCCCATCCTGCGCACCACCCACGAGGAGCGCACCCGCCGCAACCTGACGTCGCTGCTGGCGTCGCTGGGCGCGCGCACCGGCGAGTCCACGCTGGTGAAGCTGGCGTCGGACGGCGACAGCACCGTGCGCATGTACGCGGCGCAGGGCCTGGCCCGGCTGGGCAGCCGCAACACCGCGGCCGTCCTGCCGCTCCTCCAGGACAAGAGCAGCGGCGTGCGCCGCGAGGCCGCGCGGGCCCTGGGGGCTTCCCGGAACCCGAAGGTGGGCAAGCCGCTGATGGCCGCCGCGAAGGACGAGCAGGACCTGGAGGTCCGCGCGGCGATGCTGGAGGCCGCGGGCGCCAGCGGTGATGCCAAGCAGAAGGCCGCGCTCAAGACGTACCTGGACAGCGACTCGGAGAGCACGCGCTTCGCCGCGGCCCGGGGCCTGTGCCGGCTGGGCGCCCCGGAGGGCTTCGCCTTCGCGCAGAAGCTCCTGGGCAACACGGACAAGTTCGTGCGCCGCCAGGGGCTGGTGCTCTTCGAGGGCGTGCCGGCGAAGAAGGCCGGCCCCGTGCTGTCGCCGCTCCTGGAGGACGCGGACCGCACCCTGGCCGCCACCGCCGCGCGCGTGCTGTACCAGGGGGGCAATGCCGCGTCGCTGGACTGGCTGGTGCTCGCGTCGTGGAACGCGAAGGGTGAAGAGAAGCTCGTCTATGAGAAGGAGCTGGAGACGCTCCAGCTCGCGGACGACCGGCGCAAGGCCATCCTGCGCAAGGCCGGGGTGACGCCGTGAGCCTGTGGGGGGTGTGCGCGCTCGCGCTCTTGTCCCAGACCCCTTCGAAGGCCGCGACCCCGCCGGCGCGCGCGGTGCCCGCGTCGCTCACCGCGCCCCCGGCGGCGGCTCCCTCGACTCCGCCCGTGCGGGAGAACGGCTGGAGCGTGCTCACGCCCGAGCAGCGCGCGGCCCTCATCGCGGAGCGGGCCGAGTCCCCGCTCGCGGAGCGCCTCCTGGGCATGAGCGAGAAGTTCCTCAACACGCCCTACGTCCTGTCACCGCTGGGGGAAGGGCAGGGCGTGGACCCCGACCCCCCCTTCCGCCTGGACGCGGTGGACTGCCTCACTTTCGTGGAGGAGACGCTGGCCCTGGGCATGGCGCACGGCGAGCCCGAGGTTTCCGCGCTCCTGGAGCGGATCCGCTACGCGAGCACGCCCACCTACGAGGACCGCAACCACCTGATGGAAGCGCAGTGGCTGCCCAACAACATCAAGAAGGGCCTGCTGGTGGACGTGACGCGCAAGTACGCGAAGGCGGACACCGTCACCGTCACCAAGACGCTCACCGCGCACACCTGGCAGTCGAAGTCGTCCATGGCGCTCCAGATTCCCCGCGAGCGTCAGCCCGTGGGCACCTTCACCCTGGACATGATTCCGTTGGACAAGGTGCTGGAGCACGCGCGCGGCGTGGCCTCCGGCACCATCCTCGTCGTGATGCGCGAGGACCTGCCGCTGAAGGCCACGCGCATCACGCACCTGGGCTTCGTGGTGCAGAAGAAGAAGCGCACGTACCTGCGCCACGCGTCCAGGGGCGGCTACAACCGCGTGGTGGACGAGGACCTGGAGACGTTCCTCGCCCGCAACGCGCGCTATGACAAATGGCGGGTGACGGGCGTGAGCCTCTTCGAGGCCCGGCGCCCATCGCCCACGCTCGTGACCCAGCCAGCGGCCACGCCTGGCAGCGCGGCCGTGGGCTCGCCCTGAGCGCGAAGACGTCCCCCTAGAGGGCCGGGGGCACGCTGCTGTCCATCGCCGCCTGGCGCGCCCGCTCGTCCTCCAGCTCTTCTTCCTCCGCCGCGCGGCTGGCCTCGTCCGCGGAGGCGAGCGCCTGGACCTTCACATCCTCCAGGAGCGCGGCGGCGCGGGCCTGTTCGGTGTCCGGCACCAGCATCTCCCACCAGGGCAGCAGGTTGCCCGTGGTCAGCTCGTCCACCACGCCTGAGCGGCCGGGGCGCACGATGAGCGGGATGCGGTTCTCCTCCAGCACGTCCACGAAGACCTGGGCCGTCACGGGGTCGTCCGCGATGCCCGCCCTCACGAAGCGGCGTTGATCCAACTCATGGGGAAGGGGCAGCCCGCGCTCGCGCATCTCCTCCGCCGACACGAGCGGCGGGTGGTTGGGGCAATCCGTGCAGTCCACGACACTGTCCTGATACTCCGAGCCACACCGTGCGCAGTACCTCATGGGGCCCTCCTGGGCGATGGCTGGAATGTTAGGAACGGCTCGCGCGGATGGCAGGCGGCCCCCCGCGAGAATTTCCCTCAATGCCGGGCCGCGTCTCCCAGCTCGCCCACCATGCGGCTCAGCCGCTCCACGTCGATGGGCTTGCGCAGCACCGCGTCGCAGTATTCCGCGTTCTCCACCTGCGCGTAGCCGGACACGAGGACGACGCGGGCATTGGGTTCGCGCTCCTTTACCTGTTGCGCCAGCTCCGTGCCGTTCATTCCTGGCAGGGACTCGTCTGTCACCACGACGTCGGGGTGCGTGGCCTCGAACGCCTTCAGTCCCGCCACGCCGTCGGACGCGGTGGTGACCTCGAAGTCGTCCTCCAGGAGCTCCGCGAGGAGTTCCCGGCTGTCCCCGTCGTCCTCCACCAGCAGGACCTTGATTCGCTCGCCATCCATGCGACTAGAGCAACCCGGTGCCCCGGGGGATTCGTCCATCGCGTCCCGGGCGCGGTGACGTCCGGCTGGCTGCTTCGGGGGAGGGCAGGCGGGTGGGCTTGCGAC
>NZ_RAWK01000484.1 GCF_003612165.1 Corallococcus aberystwythensis
TCCCCGCTCCGTCCTTGAGGGCCGGGGGCCGCGCCCACGCAGCAGGCGCTGCCCCCGGCCCTCAAGGACGGAGCGGGGACGGGCGAGGCGCCAGCTCCGGCGCCCGCGGGCAACGGCGTGGTGAAGGGCACGGTGTCCTTCACCGGCACGCCGCCCGCGATGGCGGACCTGGCGCCCAGCGTCGACCCGGCGTGTGACGGGCGTCCGGAGAAGGAGCAGTCCGTGCTGGTGAAGGACGGCAAGCTCCAGAACGTGCTGGTGCGCGTGAAGGGCCCGGTCGCGGGTGCGCCCGCGGCGCCGTCCTCGCCGGTGGTGGTGGACCAGTCCAAGTGCACCTACGTGCCGCGCGTGCAGGGCGCGGTGGCGGGCCAGCAGGTGGTGTTCAAGAACAGCGACGGCACGCTGCACAACGTGCGCGGCGTGGTGGGCACGCGGCCCCTGTTCAACGTGGCGCAGCCGCCCTCGGGCGCGCCAGTGCAGAAGCCGCTGCCCGCGGACGCGGAGGTGCTGCGCCTCAAGTGCGACGTGCACCCGTGGATGACGGCCTACGTGGTGAGCAACCCCAACCCGTACTTCGCCACCACCGCCGCGGACGGCACCTTCACGCTGACGGGCCTGCCCGCGGGCACGTACACGCTGGAGGCGTGGCACGAGACGCTGGGCACGAAGACGGCGGAAGTCACCGTGAAGGACGGCGCGCCCGCGGAGGCGACGTTCGCCTTCGCCGCGACGGACGCGCAGGCGAAGCAGTAGTCCGGTTCCAGCGGCGGGGGAGGGGCTGCCCGCGAGGGCCCCTTCACCCCTGCGCTGTCGTCAACGGATTCGGGTTCGGCCCGGCCCTGCGCACCGTGAAGCCCACGCGCGCGCCTCCGGCGGGCCGGTTCTCCGCGAAGACCTCGCCGCCGTGGGCCCGGGCAATGCGCTGCACCAGCGCGAGCCCCAGCCCCAGGGAGCCGGCCTCGCGCGCCTCGCCGCCCCGGTCCTTCCGGTAGAACGGCTGGAAGATGCGCGTCTCCTCGCCGGGCAGGAGCCCCGGCCCCCGGTCCTCCACGCTGAAGGCCAGGTGCTCCGGGCCGTGCTCCTGGATGCGGAGCGCCTCCACGCCCACGCCGTGCTTGCGCGCGTTGTCGAGCAGGTTCACCAACGCCCGGCCCAGCAGCGTCGCGTCCGCCATCAGCGCCATGTCGTCCGTCTCCGGCTGGAGCAGCGTCGCGGACAGGCCCACGCGCTCCAGCGCCTGCGCGGCGAGCACCCCCGCCTCCAGCGCCTTGGGCGTCAGCTGCCCGAAGTCCAGGCGCGAGCTGGCGAGCAGCTCGCCCACCAGCGCGTCCAGCTCCACCACCTCCCGGTCCACCTGGTCCAGCGTGCGCGGGTTGCCCCCGCCGTCGCGCAGCAGCTCCGTCAGCACCCGCAGCCGCGCCAGCGGCGTGCGCAGCTCATGCGACACCGCGGCCAGCAGCTCGCGCTGGTCCGCCAGCTGCTTCTCGATGCGCGCCGCCATGTCGTTGAAGGACTCGGCGAGCACCGCGAACTCCCCGGTGGCGTGGCGGTCCAGGCTCGCCCGCGCGCCCAGCCGGCCCTCGCCCAGCTCCTGCGTGGCCTTCACCAGCGTGTCCACCGGCCGCGCCAGCCGGAACGAGATGCCGCCCGCCGCCGTCCACAGCACCAGCACCGCGATGCCCAGCGGCAGCACGGCGCGCCAGGGGCCCCGCGAGCGGGTCTGCATGTAGCAGGCCTGCAAGGACCCCAGCTGCGTGTCCTGCCGCATCACCGGGATGGTCGCGTCCGGCTTGGTGCACGCCGAGCCGCCCCGGGCCACCACCGTGCCGGACAGGTCCGTCAATTCGACGTCCACGTCCAGGTCGCTGGAGATGCTCCGCACCAGGGACTCACGCGCGGCGGGCGCGTCCCACACTTCCGCGAAGCGGTGACCCACGAACGAGCGCGCGCGCTCCGTCTCCTGGCGCCAGGTGTTGCCGCCCGTCAGGTTCATCACCCACGACACCACCAGCACCGTCACCAGGATGGTGAGCCCGAACATGACGAACAGCCGCCGCCGCAGCCGCGCCTGCACGAAGGACCCCAGCCGGCCCAGGTGGAACCTGCGCCGGTGGTGGTGATGATGACGTGCGTGGCGGCCGAACTTCCGCCGCAGCTCCGGCCCGCAGTCCTCGCCCTCGGGCGGATGCCAGTGGCCCCAGCCCATCAGGAGCCCTCCTTGGCGAACACGTAGCCCACGCCGCGCACCGTCTTGATGAGGCGCGTGCCCACGTCCCCCAGCTTCTGGCGCAGGTGGGAGATGTGCACGTCCACCGTGCGCTCGCTCACCACCGTGTCGCTGCGGCCGGCCTCGCCCAGGAGCGCGTCGCGGGGAATCACCCGGCCGGCCCGCCGCACCAGCGCGAGCAGCAGGTCGAACTCCAGGCCCGTCAGCTCCACCGCCTTCCCCTCCACCTTCACCTCGCGCCCGGACACGTCGATGGAGACACCGCTCGACTCGAGCCGGTCCGCCACCGCCGCCGGCTGCGCCCGCCGCAGCACCGCGCGCAGGCGGGCGAGCAGCTCGCGCGGGCCGAAGGGCTTGGGCAGGTAGTCGTCCGCGCCCAGCTCCAGCCCCACCACGCGGTCCGTCTCGTCGCCCTTGGCGGTGAGCATCAGCACCGGGATGCGGCTCTTGGCCCGGATGCGCTTGCACACCTCCAGGCCGTCCATGCCCGGCATCATCACGTCCAGGAGCACGGCGTCGAAGGCGTTCGCCTCCAGCGCCGCCAGCCCGCGGCCACCATCGGGTGCGTGGCTGACGGTGATGCCGTTCTGCCCGAGGTACTCCGCGAGCAACTCGAACATCCGGGTGTCGTCATCGATGAGCAGGACGCGGGTGGGCATGGGC
>NZ_RAWK01000485.1 GCF_003612165.1 Corallococcus aberystwythensis
GGATGGCTGCTGGCCTGCCTTGAGAACGGGCGAGGAAGCCCCAAGGTAGGGGCTCCCCTCCAGCGGGCGCTTGGGTAACATCGCTTGATGTTCAGGCGTCTCACCAACGCGCTGCGACGGCTGTGGCTCCGCCCCTCCGAAAGCAGCCCCTCGGACCGGCAGAGCCCGCCCGGCGGTTCCGAGCCCGCCGCCGCCGCGCCCCGGCGCTCGCGCGCGTCGGTCGCGGAGGAGCCGTCGCCCCAGGCCCGGCACGGCACCAGCCGTCCCCGCCGCCCGGCCGTCCGCATCGTCGCGCACGGGGCCACCCCGCACGGCAGCAAACGCAAGGTCCTCCGCGCTGGCGCCACCGCCGCCCGCTTCTACGACCTGCACGACGACTTCCGCGCCCCCGGCCGCTGGGAGCCCGGCGACCCGCTGGACCTGAAGGACAAGGTGGTGGGCGACGTGTGGATGTTCACCGCCGGGCGCCCCGTGGATCCGCCCGGCCCGCTCCACATCCCCAACGAAATCAGGGCCGCCCCGCTGGACTTCAGCCTCGCCGGCGCGGGCCTCACCCCCGTGGTGCACCCCCGCGTGGCCGCCGTGTTCGCGCGCCTGGCCCCGGAGGACGTGCAGCTCATCCCCGTGCACATCGAGGGACAGCCGAAGCCGTACTTCCTCGTCGTCGCCACGCGCCTCATCCGCTGCGTGGACGAGGCCGCCTGCCTGGAGGTCCAACACTACGGCCCCGGCGACGGCGTCCCCGCGCGCGTGGGGCAGTACCGCTCCGTCCGCGGCCTGCGAATCGACCCCACCCAGGTGGGCCGCGCCCGCGTGTTCCGCCCCTGGGGCTGGCCCGTCACCCTCGTCGTCTCCGAGGTCGTGAAGGAGGCCCTGGAGAAGGAAGGCGTCACCGGCGCGCGCTTCACGCCCGTCACGGACACCCGGCACTGAAGGCCGGGCCCGGAGGGCGCTGCAGGTGCCCTACTCCTTCTCGATGTCCCGGTCCCACAGCTGCACGCGGCCGTAGTCCGTGGCCAGCCGGCGCACCATCTCCGCCGCCAGCGCCACCGAGCGGTGCTTGCCGCCCGTGCACCCCAGCGCCACCGTGAGGTACGCCTTCCCCTCCTTCTGGTAGCGGGGGAACAGGAAGCGGCAGAGGTCCACGACCTTCTCCAGGAACGCTTGCGTCTCCTCGCGCTCCAGCACGTACCCCGCGACCCTCGGGTTCTTGCCCGTGAGCCCCTTCAGCTCCGGCACGAAGTACGGGTTGGGCAGGAAGCGCACGTCGAACACCAGGTCCGCCTGCGGCGGCACGCCGTACCGGTAGCCGAACGACATGATGGACAGGCTGGGCCCCGTCGTGGGCTCCGGGCTGAAGCGCCCCTGCACCATGCGCTTCAGGTCGTGCACGTTGAGCGCCGACGAGTCGATGACCTGATCCGCCAGCTCGCGCAGGTCCTTGAGGGCCTCGCGCTCCGCACGGATGCCCTCCGCGACCGTGCCGTCCGGGGCCAGCGGGTGGCGCCGGCGCGTCTCACTGAAGCGGCGCAGGAGGCTGTCGTCGCTGGAGTCCAGGAAGAGCACGTCCACCTGGTGGCCCGCGCGGCGCACTTCATCCAGCACGCGGGGGGCGTCCTTGAGGAAGACGCCTTCACGCACGTCCACCACCAGCGCCATGCGCTCGATGTTGCCGCCGCCGGCCAGCTCCGTGAGCTTGGGCAAGAGGAGCACCGGCAGGTTGTCGATGCAGAAGAAGCCGGCGTCCTCCAGCGCCCGGATGGCGGTGGACTTTCCGGAACCTGACATGCCGGTGATGACGATGATCTGCTTCGCGGGGGCGGTCACTCGACCTCTTCTCCCAAGGTGCGGCGCATCGCCCCCTGGGCGATGGCTCGATTGAGTCGCTCGGCGAACTCTCGCGCCGAATGGTGGCCCTGAAGCTTCAACAGCTGGTTGCGCGCGGCCACCTCCACGATGGTGGCCATGTTGCGTCCAGGACGCACCGGCACGACCGACAAGGGGATGTCCACGCCGACAATCTGCAGGTGCTTGTCCTCCACGCCCAGGCGGTCGTACTCCTGGTGCGGATCCCATTCCTGCAGCTCAATCACAAGCTCAATTTTCTTCTGTTCCCGGACGGCGGACACTCCGAAGAGGTCCTTGATGTTGATGATGCCCAGTCCGCGAATCTCCATGTGGTGCTTGATGACCGGATTGCCCGCGCCGTAGACGGCCCCCTTCCTCCGGGTGACGTCCACGATGTCGTCCGCCACCAGCCGGTGGCCCCGCATCACCAGGTCCAGGGCGATTTCACTCTTGCCGATGCCGCTCTTGCCCAGCAGCAGGATGCCCACGCCGAAGACGTCCATCAGCACGCCGTGCAGGCTGCTGGACTCCGTGAGGGCGTCCTCCAGGAAACTCTGCACCCGCTGGATGAACTCGCTGGAGAGCAGCGGCGTCTTCATCAGGGCCAGGCCCGCCGCCTCGCAGGCGTCCACCAGTGCACGGGGCACGTCCAGCGCCTTGGTGACCACGACGCACGCCAGGTCCTCCTCGCCGAAGAGCTTGGCCAGGGACGCGTGCTGCCCGTCCTCCGGCAGGGTGGCCAGGTAGGAGATCTCCGTGTTGCCGAAGACCTGGACGCGGTGCGGGTGCAGGTGTTCCGTGAAGCCCGCCAGCGCCAGGCCGGGCTTCTGGATGCGCGAGGAGTCCACCGTGCGCTTCAGCCCCTGGGCGCCCGCCATCAGGGTCAGCCGCAGGTCGTGGCCCTGGTCTTCGAGGAGCTGGGAGATGCGAATGGATTTCATCGTCAGGACGTGGATATCACCCACCGGCCTCCGGAGGTGAACCGCACCGTGTCCGCC
>NZ_RAWK01000486.1 GCF_003612165.1 Corallococcus aberystwythensis
GGGGAGGGGATGTTGCCGGAGCGCCTGTCGGGGCTTCAGGAGGATTGACGGAGGGCGTTCAACGGTTAATGTAGGTCGAGTGCGGAGCAGATGGGGCCGCATGAAGTACATCGAACCGGGGGCGACCTGGCTTCGACGGGGGCAATGACGTTCGAGACGCGTGCCGAGCTTGTTGGGTGCTCGTAAAACTTCCGACAACATCACAAAAGCCAACGACAACGTTGAGCTCGCGCTGGCTGCCTAACTAGCAGTCTTTAGTGCGCGGTCCCCCTGCTCTCGGTCCGTGGGGTAGGGATGGGCCGTCATAATGCGGACTGGCTGCCAAGGGTGCCTGGGCCCGAGGCGGCGAGATCTTTCCAGGACCGGCATCAGGAATCCCGTCCGTGGGAGTCCGGGTGACGTAGCAAATCGCGGACTACGCACGTAGGGTCGAAGAGCCGACGGCTTTCGGACGAGGGTTCGATTCCCTCCGCCTCCACAGTGAAGCCTGGCAATCCAGTACGGGTTGCCAGGCTTCTTGTTTTGGCGCGCGTTTCAGCATGGGTCCTCAATATACCCCTCAGGCGACTCTGCCTGGTGCGGCGTGGAGCTGGAGCTGGGGCACGGGCCGGTCGAGCTGCTATTCAGGTGCGCGGCCACTCCAATATCGTGCGGATGCCTGCCCACGGATGCTGGCTGGACCCGACGAAGGGTTGGCTCTACCGAGCCCCCATGGCGCGCGGCGATTGCCTCCGGTTCGAGACCGTCGCGAGTTGAATCCGACGGCATGCACACGATGCAGTGCACGTTTCGGATTGAGCAATTCGCGGACCCAGCGCATGGATTGTGATTGTGCGCGCGGCGCCACGCTGCCTTGAGGTTGACTATGCGTTCTGCTTCGATGAAGCGGATACAGCACCCCTGTTTCAAGAGAGCATGAGCATAGGAATGACAGGAGCCTTATTGGGCGTAGCGGACGGGAGCAGTGCGAGAGGAGAGGGGCGCTGACGGGTAGCCCATGAGCAGCACTTCGGGCCGACGCAGAAGCCATTCATTTCCAGCAGACACACGCCAGCCCAGCCGCCTTCCCAGGCGGGACGCGGCAAGGGCTTGGCTGTCTTGGCTGGCTGTGGCGGCTTGAGCTTCAACACCACGCGCTCTGGGGCGGCCCTCGCGCATGGGCTAGGTGTGCACCCGCCGTGGGTAACCCCAGGTGCTTCAGAATCGCTCTCACCCCTCCTGCTCCCTTCACGTAGGCCAACACCCGCCGCCTGCCTCCACACCTCAAGCACGCGAACACATCCAGGGCGAACGGACACGATGATGCCCACGTCGTCCATGCGAGTCTTTGCCCACTGCCTGATTCACGCCTCGGGTAATCCGGTCGTTGTCCAAGGCGAGCCGAAGAGCTTGAGGACGACGTGGGACCGTGTCCGGAAGTAGCCCAGGCCCGAGCGCAAGCCTGTTGCAACTCGGTCATCTCGTCGAAGAGAAGGTTGTGCGTGGCCCGCTGGCGCAGGGGCCGCCACAGTCGTTCGATGGGTTGAAGCTGAGGGCTGTAGGGCGGAAGCCGGTACAGGGAGAGGTGCGGGAAGCGGCGCAAAGCCCAGTCCACGGGGCGCCCGCGGTGCCAGGGCGCGTTGTCGATGATGAGGACGACTTGCGCCACGCTGTGGCGGGATAGGCGCGAGCGACGTCAAGCAGGTGGTGGGCGAAGGCCACCTGCTTGCGCTTTGTTTTCGAGAGTCCATCCTTGCGACGCGTCCGGGTGCGGCTACCGTAAAGCCTGCTCGTCTCGGCCGCGGTGTTGAGGTTGGCGGAAGCGAAGGTGTGCACCACGTCCTTGCAGTCGCGGGTGTCGATGACAGGGCGGCTTCCCTTCACGCCCAGCGCCGCCTTCAGTGTCGGCACCATGGGAAATCTCGCTTCGTCCTGGCTCAAGAGGGCGATGTCACCTGCTTGCGCTTGGTGTTTTTTCGCTCAACTCCAGCCGCGCCTGCTGCTGGCGTGAAGCGTCCGCGCGAAGGAAGTGATAGGTGGGCCGGTACAGACGCACGCCATGGCGCCGGCAGAAGTCCCCCAGGGCCGTCTCCCGCGCCCGAATCCCCATCTGGCGGTAGAGGAAGTCCGCCAGCGCTTCATGCGTCCAATTCGCCCGCTTGACGCCGCAGGCCCTTGGCCCCTGCTGGACCCAGCCCAGAATCGATGGCGCCAGTCCCTCGGGAATCAACGGCGTGCGGCCAGGTGCCCACTGAATCCTCAACCCTCTCAAGCCTCCCGCCCGATAGCAGGCGAGGAAGCGCTGGATGTTGCGTGGCGTCGTCCCCAAGTCCTCGGCAATCTGCTGGGAGCGCCCTCGGGACGTCATCAACACCGCCTGGCACCTCTCACGTAAACGTCGGTCCTCCGTCGTGCGGAAGCAGGATTTCAGCTCGCTCCGCTGCTTCTCGCCAGCGCCAGTCCGGTCATGCTCCTTCAACCCGGCTGACACGACGGATTCTTCCGGGCCGTGAATGCGGGGAAAGGGGACCTATGTGGAACCCGACAGCGGCTACTTTGCCTTCCCCGACCGCAATGAAGGCTGCAGGCGCGCCATCTCCACTTGGCTTCGACAGCGTGAAGGCGAGGTGCACTGAGCTGCAATCCAGGAGCTGTCGGGCCAGGTCGGGTTTTGCTCACGCCTTGTCCACGGCTTCGAATCCCGCGGCATCCGTTCCGAGCCGACGACATTTCCTTCGAGCGGCTGTTCCACTGGGCGTCCGAGGACATGATGGCCCCTGCGCTCAATCGCCGGGCGTGTCCACTGGAAAGGTGTGGCTGGAGAGGGGCGGGTG
>NZ_RAWK01000487.1 GCF_003612165.1 Corallococcus aberystwythensis
GGGCAGGACAGGGGCCTTGGGGTGGAAGGATGTGTCCGGCGCTGGAACCGCGGCGGCCCCTGACTGGCCGCCTGCTCCGGTCCTTCCCGAGCGTTCGGCGCTAGACTCCCGCCCCGTGCGCTACGAGCTTCACGACAGCCGCGTCCTCACCTGGTCCCTGGAGGCGCACGTCACCACGCACTGCAACCTGCGCTGCGCGCAGTGCTGCCCGCTGTCGCCGCACCTGCCCGCGTGGGCCGTGTCCCCCCAGGCGCTGGGGGACGACCTGCGCCGGCTGTCGCGCGTGCTCAAGCCCAACGTCTTCAAGCTCACCGGCGGCGAGCCCTTCCTCCATCCGGACCTGCCCGCCGTGCTGGACGTGGTGCGCGCCTCCGGGCTCACCGAACAGGTGTCCGTCACCACCAACGGCTTCCTCGCCCAGAGCGCCCCGGACGCCGTGTACGAACGGCTGGACCGGATGACGCTGTCCTTCTACTCGTCCGCGCCCCTGCCCGAGCGCTCCATCGCCCGCATCACCGAACGCTGCGACCAGCACGGCGTCCACCTCACCGTGAAGGCCATCGACCGCTTCCAGCGCATCACCCCGGACGCGCCGCTCGCGTCCGACGCGGAGGTGCGGGACGTCTTCGAGAAGTGCTGGCTCAAGCAGCGATGCCACCTGGTGCATCGGGGCCGCTTCTACACCTGCACCCGGCCGCCCCACGTCGCCACCGTCCTCGCCGCGGAGCACCCGCACCTGCCCGCGCTCGCCGAGAACGACGGCGTCCCGCTCGATGACCCGGACCTGCTCACGCACCTGCTGACCTATCTGGAACGTGACGTTCCTCTGGCCACCTGCCGTCACTGTCTGGGTTCCAGCGGCCCGTGGGAACCGCACGCGCAACTGCCGCGCGCTCGCGCTGCCTCCTGATCAGGCGGCCGGGACTTGCAGGGGCAGCTCCACGGTGAAGACGGAGCCCTGGCCCAGCTGGCTCTCCACGCGCACCGTGCCGCCCATGGCCTCCACCAGCGTGCGGGTGATGTAGAGCCCCAGCCCCAGGCCGCCGTAGTGCCGCTCGCTCACCGCGCGCTCGAAGCGGCCGAAGAGGCGCGGCATGGACTGCTCCGCGATGCCGATGCCCTGGTCCCGCACCGTCAGCGTTGCCTTTTTCCCATGTGTCTCCACGCGGATGTGGATGGGGCGCCCCTGGCCGTACTTGATGGCGTTGTCCACCAGGTTCACCACCACCTGCTCCAGCCGCGGCCGGTCCCACAGGCCCATCGTCACCGTGTCCGCGAGCTCCAGCTGGAGCACGGAGCCGGAGCGCGCGGCGGGGCCCTCGTAGGCGGACACCACGTCGCGCACCAGCTCCACCAGGTCCACGGACGTGCACTCCAGGGACATCCGTCCGGCCGCGATGCGCGACACGTCCAGCAGGTCGTTCACCAGCTCCGCCAGCTTCTTCAGCTGTCGCGAGCCCACGTCCAGGTAGTTCTCCACCAACTCGCGCCGCACCGGGCCCGGGGTGCGGTCCAGCTCGCGCCGCAGCGCCTGGAGCTTGAGGTTGAGCGGCGTGAGCGGCGTCTTCAGTTCATGGCTCGCGATGGACAGGAACTCGTCGCGCAGGCGCACCGCTTCGCGCGCCTCGCGGTACAACCGCGCGTTCTCCATGGAAAGCGCGGCGCGGTTGGCCAGCTCCTGGAGGTAGGGCAGGTCCGCCTTCGTGTAGCTCCGCCCGGAGCGCCGCGTGGTGCCGAAGCTGAGGATGCCCAGCGGACGCTCCCCGGCCACCATGGGCACCAGCGCGATGGAGTTCAGGTCCAGCTTTCGGAACACCTCCAGCCGCCCCGGGTCTCTCGTCAGCTTCCGCAGGCCCTCCTCGGTGACGTCCTCGATGAAGAAGGGCTGGCCCTGGAGCAGCAGCGGCATGGCGCCCCCCAGCGAGGGGGCGATGGCGTCGTACGGTGCCGGGGCCCACAGCTGCTCGCGCAGCTCCGCGGGCTCACCGGGCGCGTGCGCCACCTCCAGCCGCTGGAAGCCGCCGTCCCCCACCGTCATGTCGACGATGCACCAGTCCGCCACCGCGGGGACGGCCAGCCGCACGACGTTGGTCAGCGTGGCCTTGTAGTCCAGCGACGTGGCCAGGAAGGAGCTGGCTCCCGCCAACAGGCGCAGGTGCTCCTCGTTGTGCGACAGCTCGCGCGCCAGCCGCTCCGCCCGGGCGCGGGCGTGCACCAGGTCCGTCACGTCGAAGCCGAAGCCAGCGATGCCGTCCACCTGCCCGCGCGTGTCGTGCGTGGGCATGTACGTGACGTCGAAGATGTACTCGCGCACGGAGCCATCCGGCTGCGGCAGCTTGAGGGGCACCTCCCGGCCCACGAAGGGCTCGCCCGTCGTGTAGACGTGGTCGAGCATCTGGCCCACGCGCTCGGCCTCCTCCTTCGGCCCCACCTCCCGCGCGGGCAGGCCCAGCAGCCGCTCCGGGTTGCCCAGCATCGCGGAGTTGAGGGGGTTGGACAGCTCGAAGACGTGCTGGGGCCCGCGGAAGATGACCAGGTGCGCGGGCGCGTGCATGAACAGCTCATGGAGCCGCGCGCGTTCGTATTCAGCGGCGGCGCGGGAGGCGCGCTCGCGCTCCAGCAGGTCCGCGCGCTCCGCGTTGGCCCGGCGCAGGCGCACGTTGAGCAGCGTCACGAACACCGAGAGCGCGAGGAAGAAGGTCAACGCGATGAGGTTGCCGGGGTGGGTGACCCAGTTCCCCAAGGGGGACATGAAGAAGTAGTCCACCGTCACCAGCGAGAGGGCCGTCGCGACCAGCCCCGGCCCCCAGCC
>NZ_RAWK01000488.1 GCF_003612165.1 Corallococcus aberystwythensis
CCTCGGGCGAGAGCGGCCTGGATGCGCTGCTCGACTGCGCGTGTCAGCCGGAAGCAGAGAAAGCCCCTGGGCAGGTCGCGCTCGGGCGTGAGGACGCCAGCCTTTATCCAGTAGCGCACCTGACTCCAAGTTACGCCGTACTTCTCGACAAGGCCGCGGGTGGAGTAGCGACCGTCAGCCAGACGAGGCGGCGGCCGTGGACGTCCCAGGTGGCCCGGCTGCTGCCCCGGCCTGTAGCCCTGGCGTTGCGCCTTGGCCAGCAAGGCTTCTAATTCCGGCGTCATCTCGAACCAGAAGGGCCCTGTCCCTTGCCTTGGCTCGGGCGTCAGCAGCCCGCGCTTGACCCAATAGCGGATCATCGGCGCCGTTACCCCGAATTGGCTCGTCAGGCCCCGCAGGGAATAGCGCCCCTGGGCATCGCGCTCGGGCACGGGCTGACTGCCTCCGCCCGGGGAGCGCCCGGAGGCAATGCCGTGCCTCTGGCGGAGCGTCGCGACCGAGGCCCGGTTGAAGAGGCGTCGCAGCCCACTCTGGATTCCACGTCGATTGAGCTCTTCGGCGATTTGCTGGTCGGTGCGCTTCTGCCTGGCCAATTGGCGGATGGCGACGAGGGCCTGCGTCGAGGTGAGGCGGGATTGCGCCAGGGTGGGCCTGGGTGTCGAAAGCTCGGTGATGGCTCCCGTCTTCCAGAGGATGCGGATGCGAGTGGCGCGCTGGGGCACGTCCACGGGGCAGAGCACCACCTCCTGAATGAGCAGCCGGAGGATGCGCTTCTTGTCCGCGGAGGTCGTCGTTGGAGCGCTCCAGAGTCTGGGCAGGTTGCCCGCGAGCGCGAGAATCTTCTTCTTGTCCTTGTCCGACAGCTCCAGCTTGCGTGCGCTCCGGGCCTGCTCGTACTCGCGCTCGACCCGCGCAAGCTCCTCGAGCTTCTGGTTCCAGCGTGTCTCCAGCGTGCGGGCCACCACGCGGTTTTCCGGCTCCACCGCGTTGTACTGGCGCTCGGCGCGCTGGACTTCGTAGCGCACTCGCTCCAGCCGCAACTTCCACTGGCGGTCCACGTCGGCAGTCTGGTGCTCCACTTGCTTGAGGACGGCCAGCGAGAGGTCCAGTTCCGGCGGTGCGAAGGCGCAGAGGACGGTCTGCACCAGCTTCTCATCAATGCGGGGCGCGACGGTGGACCAGCAGTTGCCCTCACCGTACATGCGTCGGCTGCATTGGTAGCTGGGCGCATCCGCGACGGGGTAGACCGGATTCATCCTCCGGCCACACTTGCCGCACAGCACCAGTCCCTGGAGCAGCGCCTGGCCGCCGCGGGGAGCGCCTCGTCCGTGGACATGCGCACCTCGCACCGCGTTGTCCTCGATGCGCCTCAAGTTCTCCAGGTGCTCCTCCCAGCGGATGTACGCGGGATGGGCATCCCGCAGGAAGGCATGCCACTGCTCGCGGGCCTCGAGCGCCTGGTGCTTGCGGCGCACCACGCCTTCGACAAGGACACGCCGCTCCCGGTTTCGCCCCCAGGCGTAGGCGCCGGCGTAGGCCGGATTGCGCAGGAGGGAGAGGGCGCGAGGGACATCCAGCGAGTGCCATCGGATTTCAGCGCTGGAGCCCCGGTGACCATGTCGCGCGGGGAAGAGGAGCTGGTGGTGGTTGAAGTAGCGCACCGTGGCGCTGACGCTGCCCTCCAGGCGGAAGCGCTCGAAGAGCAGGCGCACGGCCCGCTGCACCTGCTCGTCGGGGTCGAAGACGAGCTTCCCCTCCTGGAAGACGTAGCCCGTCGGAGGCGGGAAGACGAGCTCCCCCTTCTTCGCCTTGTGCAGGATGCCGCCTTGCAGGCGCAGACGCATGGAGTGGCGTTCAGCGTCACTCATGGTGCCCTTCATGCCCAGCACCAATCTGTCGTTGAAGTCGTTGGCGTCGTAGATGCCATCGTCATCGATGATGAGCGTGTCGGCCAGCGCGCACAGGTCCAGCAGTCGGTGCCAATCGGCCGAGGAGCGCGCCAGGCGTGACACCTCCAGCGACAAGACGGCGCCCACCTTGCCGAGGCTGACCTCGGCCGTCAGCCGCTGGAAGCCCTTGCGCTGGGCCGCGCTGGCACCGCTCTGCCCCAAGTCCTCATCGATGACCTCGACCTGGGTTGCGTCCCAGCCCAGCTTCCTGGCCAGCTCCACCAGGGCGTACTGGCGCTCGGTCGACTCCTGATGCTCGTGGACTTGAAGCAGGGTGGACTGGCGGATGTACACCCGCGCGGGCCGGGCCAGATGCGCTGGCCGAATCTTGGCGCTCATCGCTTGCCTCGCGTCTTTTGGGGGGCTCGCTCACGGCCTTGAGCAGCACGTCGGCCAGCACGCCCAGCAGTTGGTGTCTGACTGCCGTGGGCAGTGCGCTGTAGAGCGCGCCCGGCGGCGGCCGCCCGCGGGCGCTTCTGATTCGGCGCGCTGCCTTCTTCGTCATGCACCTGGGACCTGTGCCCCAGGTCGTCCAGAAGGGCACTCAGCTCGCGGAGCGATTCAGGGTGCAACTTCGGACTCTTCCCTCGGTACTTGAGCGGCGGTGGCCAGGGCTTCAGGTCCGTCCACTCCTCGGGAACCTTCGCCAGACGACCGTCCGGGAAGCGCACCACGACGCACGAGCGCCCCAGATATCTCAACCGCTCGATAAGAGGGAGTGAGCGGCCCGCGAGCGGATGGAGCGGGTGGGTGATGACCACCGAATCCAATGGCGACTTCGTCTTCAAGGGGGTGCGTCGATAGGGGCTTGCC
>NZ_RAWK01000489.1 GCF_003612165.1 Corallococcus aberystwythensis
GTCGTCAGCTTGGCGTTGACGCCCACCGTGGCGTGGGAGTCGATGAGTACCAGCGCGATGGATGCGCCTCCCGCGCCACCACCTGTTCCGGGCTCGCCGCCACAACCACCACTACCTCCGCCACCACCACCGCCAGAGGCCGCGTTTTCGCTTGAGTTGACGGTGCGGTCTGAACAGGCCCCACCACTCCCACCTCCGCCACCTCCCGCTCCGATACGTCCCCGGGTTCCGGCGGCGCCGTGCTGGCTGGACTGCAACTCCCAGCGGCCTGCATCAGGATTCAGCAGGCCAATTCCAATACCCGCGTCGCCCTGGAGCCCATCCATGCCTGGATTGCCCAAGCCTCCGTCAGCTCCCTGGCCTCCCGTGCACGTATAAACACCGTTGCCGAAGGATGGCCCTCCATCTCCACCGCCCTGGCCTCCCGCAGTGTTGGGCTCGCCGGTACCACCGTTATCGCCGAAGTCACGACCAACGCCGTTAGCGCCCACGCCGCCAACACCCGCTCCATTGACCGAACATGTGGCCACACCGCCCGGTCCCTGGTCTCCAGCGCTGTTGCCCTTTGCCGAACCGCCATCAAAGCCTCGGGCGCCTGTCGCGCCGCCATCGCCGGATGTGCCCGCCCCACCATTTCCACCTTGGCCTGCTTCGATGACGGTGTTGTGGAGTTGCAGGTCCGAGGTGTGGACGACTCGGAGGGCGATGGATGCTCCACCCTCCTGGATCACGTTGTCGGATGCGATGTGGAGCCCATCCAGCAGGACGCGCTCGGTTGTGACGTTATGAACGGTGAACGCGAGCGTGCCGCCATCGAAGAACGTGCTGCCGCCGCCATCCTTGAACCGGTCCCAGAAGGGATTCTCACCGCCGCGCCACGTGTAACCGCCGTAGATGGACACGGGGATGTCCACCATGGGTGTGGGCTCGCTGTACGTGCCGGTGCCCAGGTACACGATGTTGCGCCCCGTGCCGCCGTCGCGGATCTCCCGGAGCGCACGCGTCAGGGTTTGGAACGGATGCGTCCGGCTGCCGTTGTTGTCATCTCGGCCTCCCACCGGATCCACGAAGAAGCCCGCGTCCGCGACACCGTCGATTCCGTCGCAGTCGTTGTCGAAGCCGGTCAGGTCGGGGTAGTCCACGCCGCCGTCGCCGCAGGGGGGAGGCGTGATGTCTCCACCATCACCGGCATCTCCCGCGTCACCGGCGTCACTGCCGCCGTCTCCGCTGGTCTGCGGTCCGCAGCGGCCCGCGTCCTGACAGCCTTCGTAGGCCGCTTCGAAGTCGCTGCATCCGCCCATGCCGAGCACCGCACCGAACACCGCGCTCAGCGCGCCGACCTTCCAGAGGTTCCGCATGGCTTTCCCCGTGCTCACTGCCACGTCCCAGCGAAGCTCAAACCACCGCCCTGAGGCGTGAGCGTCACGGACGGCTGAACGTTCGTCTGCTTCACCGGCAGGAAGTACATCAGCGCGCCCGCCGCGATGGCCGCCGCGCCCACACCAATGCCCACCACACCCAGGGTCTGCGAGCGCTTGCCGGAGTCGCGAATGTCCTTCGCTTCCTCCAGGTCGGGATACTGCTTCTCGTTCAGGTCGCTGAGCTTTCCGCGCGACTGCACGAAGAACACCGTCCCCACGCCCGCCAACACCACGCCGCCCGCCGCCGGCACCCAGGCCCACTTGCGCCGCCCCGGCGTCTCCACCGTCGGCGTGTCACTCAGGCCCAGGTCGGTGGGCGGCTGCACGCCCGGCGTCAGGTCCGGCCCCGGCTGCCTCTCCCCCGGCGTCACGTGGGGCGTCTGCTGCGCCACGGGCGGCGTCACCGGCGGAGGCGCCACCGGCTCCGGACGCAGCACCCGCAGCGTGCGCGGCACCACCACGTCCAACGACTTGTTGAGCGCGTCCAGCACCTGGTCCTCGCTCACGCCAGGGACCGACTCCTCGACGAGCGGCGCGCCGTCCTGCGCCGTGTACACACGCACGCCCGCTTTGTACGCGTTCAGGTACGGGCCAATCTCCGTCACCATCACCACGTCCGTCTTCGCCGCCACGCCCAGGGACGCGATGCAGGACGGCTGCGTGCGGTTGCAGCGCATCATCGCCGTGCGCTTCTTCTTCGGCAGCGTGCGCGTCACGTCCTCCACGCGGATCACCTCCAGGCCCCGGGCCTTGAGCTGCTCGGCCACGTGCTCCTGGGCGGTTCCGACGAGGTAGCGCGGCGTTCCCCGCGTCACGTCCGTGGGCGCCAGCAGCACGGTGACGGGTTTCGCGGAGGAGGGAAGCGCGGGCGCCTGAGCGACCACCAGGGTGAGCGCGGCGAGGAAGGGGATCAACACGGGAGCACTTTCTCCCTGACCCGTCCTCCTCGCAAGGTCAGGATTCGTGGACCCATGTGGTGGGACAGGTCCCCACCCACCGGAGTGCGACAACCCTGTCCAACGCCAGGCGCCCCGCGTGGATGCATCACGTCGCCGCGGCCCGGGGAACCCGGAGGGTCCCCGCGCCAGGGGCGGCCTACCGGCGAGGACGCTCCGGCGCCGGGCGGATCTGCGTCTTCTCCGACGTGTTCAGCTCCGTCTTCGGCCGGTCGTCGTCCTCGTCCTCGTCCAGGTCATCCGAGGGCGGTGGAGGAGGACCCGGAGGACGGCGCGTGGGGGTCGCACCAGCGCGCAGCGTGTTGTTGGCCGGCGGCGGGGCGGGACGCGCGGGCGCGGGCGGCGGACGGCGCGGCGGTGGGGTGGTTCGCGCGGGCG
>NZ_RAWK01000048.1 GCF_003612165.1 Corallococcus aberystwythensis
GGGCGGGGCGCATGCGCGTGAAGGCGCTCGTGTGAAGCGCCGACCGACGGTCAACGGTGCAGGGCCCACGGCTCAGGGCATCCCGGAGGCTGGAGGCCGCCGGGCGGGTGGCGGTGATCCTGCGCGTGAGGGGGCTCGCATGAAGCGCCGGCCGACGGTCAACGGTGCAGGGCTCATGGCTCAGGGCATCCCGGAGGCTGAGCGCGGCCGGGCGGGCGGCGGTGAGCCTGCGCGTGAGGGGGCTCGCATGAAGCGGCGGCCGGACGACCTGGTGGTGTTCCTGGGGCCCTCGTTGCCCGCGGCGGAGGCGCGGCGGATCGCGCCGTGCACGGTGTTGCCTCCCGCGCGGCAGGGAGATGTGTGGCGGGCGCTGTCGCTCAAGCCCCGGGCGCTGGTGCTGGTGGACGGCGTCTTCGAGGCACAGCCGTCCGTGTGGCACCACGAGCTGCTCGCGGCGATGGAAGCGGGCGTGGCCGTGTTCGGCGGAGGCAGCATGGGCGCGCTGCGCGCCGCGGAGCTGTCCGCGCACGGCATGGTCGGAGTGGGCCGCATCTTCGGCTGGTATCGCGACGGCGTGGCGGTGGATGACTCGGAGGTGGCGCTGCTGCACGCGGACGCGGAACACGGTTGGCGTCCCCTGACCGTGCCCCTGGTGAACGTGCGGCACGCGGCGGAGCGGGCCCTCAATGCGCGCGTGCTGAAGCGCTCCGGTGCACAGGCCCTGGTGGAAGCGGCGGCGGGCGTCTTCTACCAGGAGCGCACGTGGACCCGGATCCGCGAGGCCGTGGAGCCCGCATGGACCCGGCCCGTGCGCGACGCCTGGGACACGTGGTTCGCGGGCGGGGTGGAAGACCTCAAGCGGCTGGACGCCATCGAGTGCGTGCGCACGGGCGCGGAGTTCGTGAACCGGGCGGCTCCGATGCAGCCAGGAGTGCGGCGCAATCCCTCGTCGCTCGTGCGGCGCCGGCGCCTGCTGGAGGACGTGACGCGGGTGGGCTCGCGCACCGTGGGCTCCGGGCGGGTGATGGAGGTGCTGCGGGGCGCGCCCGATGCGGCGGCCTGGGCGGAGGCGGGCCTGCGGCGGGCATTGCTCGCGGGATGGGCGCGTTCGCTGGGCCTCGCCGCGACGGAGGAGGAGATCGCCGCGGAGGAGGCCGCGTGGTGGCAGGAGCGGAAGGTCCGGGCCTCGCGCCGTGAGGCCTTCCTCGCCTCGAACGGACTCGACGGACTGGAGCTGCGCCGGTTGTGTGAGGCCCGG
The DNA here is from genome assembly GCF_003612165.1 of Corallococcus aberystwythensis. Classification (GTDB taxonomy): domain Bacteria; phylum Myxococcota; class Myxococcia; order Myxococcales; family Myxococcaceae; genus Corallococcus; species Corallococcus aberystwythensis. The sequence goes on from NZ_RAWK01000048.1 coordinate 1,259, forward strand.
GCGCTGGAGCGTCTGGCCTTGATGCACGCTTCGCGGCTCCTGCCGGATGGCCCCTCCTGGGACGAGGCCCTGGCCGCCGAAGCCCGGCTGGGAGGCCAGTGGGAGCAGGCCGCCCGCGCGTTGGCGGAAGCGGACGATGTTTCGGGCGAAGGCGAATAGCCGTCCGTTGTTTTCACAGGACCGCTGACGAGCCGCGCCCCCGCGCGAAATCCCAGACAGGCCTCCCCCTGTCACGGCCGGACATGTTGATACCTGTTTCACCGCCCCTGGCGACCCTCAGCCTGCCTGGCGGGTTGGACGCCTGTTCAGGTTCAGCCATCCCAGTGCGTCACGAAAAAACGTGACAGCCCCGCAGGGCCAGATAGGGTCAACCCCGGAGGTTGTCCGCATTGAACACCGCTCCCTGGGTGGTTCCGCCAAGTGGGTCCGCGCCGTCATCGGCCGGGCACGCTCGCGGATTGCGGGGAATCCGACCTCCGCGGTGGGGTATGGCAGGGAAGGCATCCTCGTTGGTCTTGAATCCCTGCAAATGGGTCCCGACCTCGCAGGTTGTGTCACGGCTTGAGCCAGGGCCATGACCACGCCGCTCCACCCGGACCAGCTTGAAGTCGGCCACAGCGTCGGCCCCTGGCGAATCGTCAGCTCCCTGGGTGCGGGAGGCTTCGGCCGGGTGTTCAAGGTGGAGCGGGGGGGGAACGTCTACGCGCTGAAGCTCGCGCTGCGCCCGGCGAACCAGCACGCCAGCGATGAAGAGGACGTGGACGGACGGCTCGCGCGAGAAGTGGCGGCACTGCTCGCCTGCGCGCCGCATCCCAACCTGCCGCGAGTGCACGCGGTGGATCGCTGGCCTGGGCCGCCGGACGGCTACCTCTTCCACGTCACTGACTTCGTGGATGGGGAGACGTTCCACGAGTGGCGCTGGCGGGTGAAACCCTCCGCGGCGCACCTGCTGACCGTCTACACGGAGGTCGTGCGAGTGGTGGCGGATCTCCACCGCCGGGGCGTGCACCACCGCGACCTCAAGGCTGACAACCTGCTCATCCGCCGCGCCGATGAGCGGCCCATCCTCATCGATCTGGGCACGGCGCGAATCCCGGGGGCCTCCACGCTGACGGTGGGCGTGGCGCCCGCGTCACCGCACCTGCTCCCGCCCGAGTGCGTGGCGTTCCTGCGCGAGGGCACCTGGAAGTCAGGGGCGAACTTCGACGCAGGCATTCCGGGAGACCTGTATGCGCTGGGAGCGCTGCTCTTCGAGTCCCTGACCGACGGCTACGCCTTCGACCCGCGCCTGCCCTACGACCGGTTGCTGCCAGCCATCGAGACGGTGGTGCCGCGCGCCCCGAAGGTCATCAATCCCAAGGTCCCCTCCAGCCTGTCTGACATCGCGATGCGGCTGCTCTCCAAGCGTCCCGAGGATCGCTACTCGGGGACGGAGACGCTGCTGCAGGCGCTCTGGGATGCGGCCAAGGACAAGCGCCACGCGGACTGGAAGGTCTCGCTGGACGTCCCGGTGGATCCGGATGCGTCCGGCCTGGATCGGGGCGTGGTGCCGCTGTCGCAGTTCTCCGGGAACGCTCCGGAGCCAGCACCCCGCGCTTCGGTTCCGGAGCCATCGGGGCCGTCCACCGCCGTGGCGCCGAAGCGGCGCCGTCATTCTGGGGCGGTGCTCGGCCTGGGGGCACTCCTGCTGGCGTTCTTGATCTTTGGGCTGGTGCGGCTGACTTCGGACCGCCCTCCACCTGCCGTAGCGCCTGTGTCTGAGAAAGGAAGTTCGTTCGTGACCCCAACCCCGAGTCTCCCCGATGCCGCCGTGCTCGCGGTGGCCTCTTCCCCGGATGCCGGAGCTTCCACCGCCGTGGAGCCGACTCCGCCCGAGGTCGCGAGCGCGCCCGTGAACCCCCTGCGTGTGGACGGCGGCGTCATGCGGAAGATCGCCGGAGCGGCTGTAGCGGCCTGCATGGGCGTGTCCTGCGCGGGTGGCAATGCCAACAGCCGCAGGGACGAAAGCGAACCGTGCCCGGCGGGAGCCGCGGAAGCGATGGCAGCGTTGAAGCTCAGCCACCTTCCGATCGAATACTTCTACCTGCAAGACAACCACGAATTTTCGATGGAGGTCCGTGAAGGACCTATCGAGGGCTTTATCCGCACCTCAACGGGGAGAGGGGGGTATTTGAGGAAGGGTTCGAGGGTTCGGGGCCGGGTGGTGTTCAATCCGCAAAACACACGGCTGCTCTTCACGGAGGCGACCCTACCCACAGGGCAGGTCGTCCCCGTCTGCATCGAGTACTACGATGACAACCTCCGGCGCTTCGGTCATGCGCAAGGCCAGCAGGGCTATGAGGGGGACACCGCCACCGTCCGGCACATCCCGGTTCAGTTGCACGGCGTGATGGCGGTCAAACGTCTCAACGTCTACCAGGCGCCAGAGCCATTGCCCTACTAGGACCTGCTCGCACTGACGCCTACTCACGGAGATGGGTCATCGTCGAACGGGGGGCGCGCATGGCGCTCCGTGGTAGAAGGGAGGCCCCGCTCTGCCCCGGTCCGAGGAGCCCTTCCCACCGTGCCCTCCTGCTTGTTCGTCGCGCTTCCGCTTCTTCTCTTGTCGTCCCATGTCCTGGCGGCTCCGCCCATCGGGAAGGAAGCGCACGAGGGAACGCTCCGGATGGAAGTGGGAGCAGAAGTGAGGGGGACGCGTCCCATCCATATCGGGCCTGGGGTCAGCACGACGCTGCTCTTCGATACCGATATCCAACAGGATCAGGTGAGCCTGGAGCCGCGTGCACACTTCGCGCGAGTAAGCACGGGCAGTTCGATTCTCGTGCTTGTTCCATCCAATGACTTGCAACAAGGGGAGACCCTGACGCTTTCTGTTCCCTTCAAGGATGTGGGCTCGACACTTCCCTCAAGGCTGTCATTGCGCTTGGTGGTGGATTCCAGTGCCGTGGACCGGCAGGTGGAAATCTATCGGCGGGCGCGTTCCGCGGCATCACTTCGCGAAGAGGTACAGCAACTGCGCGCGGAGCTGGAGCGCCTGCGACAGGAGCGCGCTTCCCTAGCGGGCGAGGGGAGGGGGGAACAGACGGGTTTTCGGGGGCTCTTGATGGCCACGACGGAATATCCCGGCGTGTTGGCCGCGAGTCCGCAGCAACATTGGAACTGCAGGCAGCCCTGCTCCTTGCTCATCAAGAAAAGCGCGTCGTATTCGTCGGGCAGTCGTCGGGCAGTGCAGTTGTGGGTGACGACAGTCGACAAGAAGCCATGGACCGTCGGGCATGCAGTGCTGGTCGATCGGAAGGGAAAGGAGTGGGTGTCCCTGCCTCCCGCCCAATCTGGGCCCATCACGGCGGAATCCGGCGCGACATTGGTCGTGGAATTCGACGTGAGCAACGGGGACTTGGAAGGCTATCAACTGAAGATTTCGGATGTGGATGGCGCGCGGACGGCGCAGTGGAGTGGCATCCAGTTCCCCTGAACCGGATGTCTTCCTCAGTCCAGGAACCGGCGCTCCCATCTGCGCAGAGCGTCGTTGTCACGGTAACGGCGTGAAACCTCGCGCGCCGCGAACCAGGGCTCCAGGATTCGAGCAAGTTCCCGGTGAGCAGGGAGCACGCGGCCTTCATCCGTGTCGCCAGCATCAGGCTCGGATCCCAAGGTGACCACGGCACGGTCTTCCCCCAGGGCTTGCACGGTCGTCCCGGGTGTCTGAAGACGGGCCGCCAGCGCGGAGAGACCTCCAAGGGCCTCGAGCACCGGTGGACCCAGGAAGTTCATCCAGTGGATGCCCTGGATCTTCTCTCCCACTGAGTATGCGTTGTTGTGTTCATCCGGCACGTCCATACCGGGATGGCGGAGGCCAAGCTGAAACATGTGCTGCATGAGGTCCTCCATCCCCAGCCAGGCATGGAAGGACGGCCCTGCATGGCCGGAGTTGAAGGGCAGGAGCTTCGCCAGTGAAAGAGCAAGCTCTCGAAGCGGACCACTGCCCTGGGACTGGAGAAGATGTGCCGGCAGCCAGAAGGAAACCGCGCAGGTGTGCAGGCCCGGTGCGCGCAGACTCTCCGGTGAATCCAGATCAACGCCCCGGTAGAGGAATTGATAATCGACGAGGCTCCCGTAGCTGTCCCGCAACTGGATGAGGGGCGCTTGATGCGTCAGCAAATCCCTGTGTGCTGATTCGAGTGCGGAGTCATCCAGTTCCCGCCATTCACCTTCCAGGTCGGGGTACCACGTCAGTGCCTGGCGGCCGACAGCATGGAGGTAGGTCCTCAATGCCTGTGAAATCAATGGTGCCAGTTCCCGGTGAGAACGCCGCATGTAGAAGCAGATGCTGAACCCTGCCTTCATGATGACGGAGCCATGTCCGGCAACGACTTCCACGGGGGGGAGGCTCATGGACATCAATAGACTCCCAGGATCGGTGAGACGCGATACGCAGAGGCCTTCAAGGCCTCTTCATACACTTCCCCCTGGCGACGGTTCGCCCAGGGATGCCCTTCGGGGTACTTTCGCCATACGCCTTCCTTGCCAACAGGGCAGGGGAACTTGAAGTCGTAGCTCGCTTCGACGCGAAGTGCGTTTCCAGAGTGGATGACCACATCGGGGACCAGCGTCCCACGGAGACGCCCTGTTCGACCTGAGCGGATCATGGCTTGTTCTTCTACAGAGGTGACCAGTTCCAGGGGGCCAGTATCCCGGTCGTACCGGTAACGCTGTTCCAGGCTGAATCCACCGGGCCGCTCAACGGATAGACGTGCCTGGACGCAGCGAAGGGCTGCCGTGTGCTTCTCCTGGCCCAGTTGCATCGCCCGGGTGATGGGATTCCCATTCGCGTCCGTTCCGACCTGTTCCTCGCACTGCTTCGCCGTCGGCGTCTTTCCGTCGAGGCGCCGCAGGTTCACGTCCCAGTCCGCCTGGTTCGCGCACTCCTTCAGAATCTCATGCAAACGGCCTCGTCCCGCCGCATCCATGGCCCGCAGTGCTCCCGCCACGGAGGCACCGGCCTGGGCCGTGGCGCGAACCCCCGAAGATACGGCCATGTCCGCGCAGTATGCGGGGTTGTTCCGGCATGCGTTCGAACCTGAATCCAACGTCTGTTGATACTCCCGCCGTGACTGCCCACCGCCCGCGGACTGACACCCGGAGAGCAGCAGCCAGCCCAGCAGGGCCGTCGTGTGAGGCATCCGCATGGCCACCGAGCGTGCCAGAATCCCCTCAGCCCCGTCCCTCATGCCGGGTAGGGTGCCGCTCCACACGATGACCTCCGACCCCACGCCCGAATCCCTGCGCTGCGTCCGGGCCGATGCGCGCGAGCCCGAGGGCTACCGTGCCGCCCTCGGCGACACCCGCGCCTCCCTGCTCCACACGGACCCGCCTTATTGCCTGCTCACCCGGCGCCGCAAGGGCGGGGACCTGCGCGACCCCCGCGCGAACAAGAAGATCGACCGCAACCCCATCGTCCGCTTCGAGTCCGTGCGCGACTACCGCGTCTTCTCCGAGGCCTGGCTGTCACGCGCCACGGCGCACCTCACCCCCGACGCGCCCCTCATCATCTGGACCAACCTGCTGGGCAAGGAGCCCATCCTCACCGCCGCGCGCGACCTGGGCTACACCCACCTGCGCGGTGAATACGTCTGGGGCAAGCGCACCACCGACAAGAACGCCAACGAGCAGCTCCTCCGCGTCTACGAAGTGGCCCTCGTCATCGCCCGCACGCCCGCGCCGCCGCTGTCCCCCGCGGACGCCCCCACCGTGTGGGCCGTCGTCGGCGGCTACGACGATGACGCGGAGGCCGTGCAGTGGGGCGGCCACCCGCACCACAAGCCCTTCTCCGTGCTGGAGCCCCTGGTCCGCACCTGGAGCCGCCCCGGCGACACCGTGCTGGATCCGTTCGCCGGCAGCGGCTCCATGCCCTCCGCCGCCCTGCGCCTGGGCCGCCGCCCCGCCTGCATGGAGGTCGAACCCGAGTGGGCCGAGCGCGTCACCCACCGCCTGCGCGACACCGCCCGTCAGATGGCCAGCGCCCGGTAGAAGCGCGTCTCGCTCCACGTGGGCACGTCCGTGGGACGGTGGCCCCACCAGTTCATCACCAGCGTGCGCCGCTCGCGCGAAGGCCCCGGCAGCTTCCCGTCCGGCACCTGGTTGTCCGCGTCCAGCACCCCGTGCGTCAGCGTCCCGTCGAACACCACCAGCCGGTTGGGGCGCGGCGCCACCAGCGTCAAATCCTCCAGCCGGTCCGGCGCGAGCGACGGGTTGGCCTCGGACGGCAACTCCCGCGTCACCGCCAGCGCGCCGCCCCGCACCCGGTTGAGGAACAACACCGACGAGCGCACCGGGTGCACCAGCTTCCCCGTCGCCAATGCCAGCCGCTCATCCCGGTCCTGGTGGAAGTCCACCCGCACGTCCGTGGCCCGCATCCGCGACAGCCACCACTCCACGCCGGCGATGCGCCACCCCTTCGTCACCCGGGGCCGCAGCGTGTGGATGACCTCCTCCACCACGTTCTCCGGAGGCCCGAAGGCGTACCAGAACGTCGTCTGGTACGTGTGACGCAGGCGCTCTCCCTTCAGGTCCCCCACGCGGCGCGACAGCCGGGTGAAGAGGGGCGGGGGCAGGGCGGGCTCGGTGAGCTGGACAATGGATTCCACGATGGATCCGGAGCTTTCCCCCGAACACGAGGTGGGCGCCACCCCCTTTCACCGGTAGGCTTCGCCCCCTCATGAAGCCCCATCAGAAGATGCTCCTCGGTATTTCCATCGGCGCGGCGGCCGGGCTCGTCTGCAACGCCGTGTTCGGGAGCGCGGACTGGCTCACGTGGACCGTCGAGCACGTCACCAATCCCCTGGGGCAGATCTTCATCCGCCTGCTCCTGATGCTCGTCGTGCCGCTGCTGTTCTCCGCGCTCGTCGTCGGCGTGGCGGAGCTGGACCTCAAGCAGGTGGGACGGCTGGGCGCCCGCACGCTGGGCTACACCGTCGTCTTCTCCGTCATCTCCGTGCTCATCGGCCTGCTGCTCGTCAACACGCTGAGGCCCGGTGACGGCCTGAGCGACGAGGCCCGCGCCATGGCCCGCACGGGCACGACCATCAAACCCGCGCCGCCCCCCGGAGACACCTCCGCGGGCGCGCTCTTCATGTCCATGGTGCCCACCAACCCGATGAAGGCCGCGGCGGACGGGGACATGATTGGCCTCATCGTCTTCTCGCTCATCTTCGGTCTGGGCCTGGCGCTCACCCCGGGCGAGCCCGCGCAGCGGCTCAAGGACGTCGTCCAGGGGCTCTACGACGTGATGATGAAGCTCATCGACGGGGTGCTGAAGCTGGCGCCCATCGGCGTGGGCGCGCTCCTGTTCTCCATGACGGCGCGGCTGGGCTTCCACATCCTGGGACAGCTGGCGTCGTACGTGGGCGTGGTGCTGCTGGCGTTGAGCATCCACATGTTCGTCATGTACTCGCTGTCCGTGCGCTTTCTGGGCGGGCGCAACCCGGTGGAGTTCTTCCGCTCCTGCCGGCTCGCCATCGTCACCGCCTTCTCCACGTCGTCCTCCAGCGCCACGCTGCCCACCGCGCTCAAGGTGGCGGAGGAGAACCTCCAGCTGCCGCGCAACGTGTCGCGCTTCGTGCTCACCGCCGGCTCCGCGATGAACCAGAACGGCACCGCGCTCTTTGAAGGCGTCACCGTCCTCTTCCTCGCGCAGGTCTACGGCGTGCAGCTGGGCCTGGGGCAGCAGGCGACCATCATGTTCATCTGCGTGCTGGCGGGCATTGGCACCGCGGGCGTGCCGGCGGGCTCCATCCCCGTCATCGCGATGATCCTCGGCATGTTCCACATCCCCGTGGAGGGGTTGGGGCTCATCCTCGGCGTGGACCGCTTCCTGGACATGTGCCGCACCGTGCTCAACGTCACCGGAGACCTGGCCGCCGCCGTGTACGTGTCGCGCGGCGAGCCCCCCGACCGCCCGGTCGGCGAGGAGGCTGCGGAGTCCCCTACGGCCTGACATGGCGTCACCCCGGTTCCACCTTTGACCGAAGTCCCATCCGCCGTTCCCGAAGCCAAGGAGCTTCCGCCGCATGAAAATCGCCAACGGTCGCGTCGTCGCGCTCGAGTACCGCCTCCACCTGGGGGACGGGCAGGTCATCGACCAGAGCGCCCCGGGCCAGCCGCTCGCCTATCTGCACGGGCACAAGCAGATCGTCCCCGGCCTGGAGGGCGCGCTGGACGGCCTGGGGGTGGGGGAGAGCAAGCAGGTGGTGGTGGCCCCGGAGCAGGGCTACGGCACCCACAACCCGGAGGGCGTGCGCACCGTCCCCCGCTCCATGCTGCCGCCGGGCTTCACGCCCCAGGTGGGCCAGACGCTGATGGCGCAGACGGAGGACGGCAACGTTCCCCTGCGCATCGAGACGGTGAACCCGGACTCCGTCGTGGTGGACTTGAACCACCCGCTCGCCGGCAAGACGCTCCACTTCGATGTCACCGTGCGCGAAGTGCGTGACGCGACGCAGGAAGAACTCACGCACGGCCACGTGCACGGGCCGGGCGGCGCGCACGAGTAAGGCCGCCGGAACGGCACGGAGCGTTTCGTTCCTTCGGGGGGCGTGCACTATCTTGCGCCCCCCATGGCTCCTCCCGTCCCGAACCCCAGCCAGCTCCGCGTCCCCCCGCCCGACCCCGGCGCCGTCCCTGACCAGCCCGGCGCCTCCGCGGCCATGGATCCAGAGCTGTACTGGCGGGAGCACGTCTACCAGGGCGGCGCGCGGCAGCTCACCGTGCGCGCCATCATCGCCGGGATGCTCATTGGCGCGGTGATGTGCCTGTCCAACCTCTACGTCATCCTCAAGACGGGCTGGAGCCTGGGCGTCACCATCACCGCGTGCATCCTGGCCTTCGCGGTGTTCGGCACGCTGCGCTCGCTGAAGGTGCTGCGCCGCGAGTTCACCGACCTGGAGAACAACGCCATGGGCTCCGTGGCGTCCGCCGCGGGCTACATGACGGGCGGCGGCAACATGGCCGCGGTGCCCGCGCTGCTGATGCTCACCGGCACGCTGCCGTCCTCGGGCTGGCTGATGGTGTGGTTCGCCGTCATCTCCGCGCTGGGCGTCTTCGCCGCCATCCCCATCAAGCGCCAGCTCATCAACATTGAAGCGCTCCCGTTCCCCACGGGCACCGCCACCGCGGAGACCATCCGCGCGCTGCACGGCCATGGCGAGGTGGCCCGCCGCAAGTCGCGTCTGCTGGGCCTTGCGGGCCTGGTGGGCGCGCTGCTGGTGCTGGTGCGCGACGCGCGCTTCACCTGGCTGAAGAACCTGCCGGAGAAGGCGAGCCTGCCGTTCACCATCCTGGGACGCGAGGCGGGCAAGTGGTCCCTGTCCTTCGACTTCAGCCTGCTGCTCATTGGCGCGGGCGCGCTGGTGAACTTCCGCACCGGCTGGTCCATGCTCCTGGGCGCCATCCTCAACTACGGCTTCCTCGCGCCGGCCATGGTCTCCCAGGGCGTCATCCCGGAGGTGACGTACAAGGCCATCAACAGCTGGTCGCTGTGGACGGGCTCCGCGGTGCTGGTGTCGTCCGGCCTCTTGTCCTTCGCGTTCCAGTGGAAGAGCGTGGTGCGGTCCTTCTCCGCGCTGGGCGGGCTGGTGGGAATCAAGCCCAAGGAGGGCGCCCGGGAGGATCCGCTGGCGGACATCGAGTGCCCGCCTGCGTGGTTCCCCCTGGGCTTCGCGCTCCTGGGCCCGGTGGCCGTCTTCCTCATGGCCTACCTGTTCCAGATTCCCTGGTGGGCCGGCGTGCTCGCGCTGCCCCTGGCGGTGGTGATGGGCGTCATCGCGTCGCGCGTGACGGGGGAGACGGACACCACGCCCACCAAGGCGCTGGGCCCCGTCACCCAGCTCATCTTCGGCGGCCTGGCACCGGGCAACATCCCCGCCAACGTGATGAGCGCCAACGCCACGGGCGGCGTGGGGTTGCACTCGGCGGACCTGCTCACGGACCTCAAGTCCGGGTGGCTGCTGGGCGCGTCGCCGCGTCAGCAGTTCTTCGCGCAGTTGTTCGGCGTGGCCGCGGGCGCCATGGTGGTGGTGCCCATCTTCAAGCTGCTGGTGCCCACCGCGGACGTGCTGGGCACGGAGCAGTTCCCCGCGCCCGCCTCCATGGTGTGGGCCGGCGTGTCGAAGATGCTCGCCTCGGGCGTGTCCGCGCTGCACCCCACCGCGCGCGTGGGCGCCCTGTGCGGCGCGCTGCTGGGCATCACGCTGGTGCTCCTGGAGCGCTGGGCTCCGCCGAAGGTGAAGGCCTTCATCCCCAGCGCGTCCGGCCTGGGGCTGGCCATCGTCATCCCCGGCTCCAGCTCCATCAGCCTCTTCGTGGGCGCGGGGCTGGCGGCGCTCCTCCGGCGCGTGAAGCCGAAGCTCGCGGAGGACGCGGTGCTGCCCGTCTCCTCCGGCTTCATCGCGGGCGAAAGCCTCCTGGGCATCGCCATCGCGATGGTGAAGGCCTTCGGCTTCATGCCGAAGTAGCGGCGCTTCAGTCCACCTTGCTGGTGGCCCAGGACAGGCCCGCGACGAAGCGGAAGGTGGGCGTGTCGAACCCCGCGCCCACGCCCGGCCCGCCCATCACATACAGGTCCAGGCTGGACAGGGCGTGGCGGCGGATGGCGATGAGCAGCTCCGCCCCCACGCGGCCTCCGTTCAGCGGGATGCCCGAGATGACACTCACCTCGCCGCGCGTCAGCTCTCCTTGGAGCGACGTCACCGTGGCACCCAATCGCAGCTCATTGCCCGCGACGTCGCGCGGGTCATAGGACACGGGGCCCAGGTCCTGGCGCTTGCGCAGGAACACGCCGGCCTCGCCGCCCACCTGGAAGCCCTCGCCCACGTAGCCCAATTGCAGACGCGGCTGCCAGGCGTAGTCCTCGTGCGCCAGGGCCTCGCGGCTGCCCACCGGCAGCCCCGCGGTCAGCCCCACCGACACGTTGATGGGAGCGCCCTTCGTCTGGCGGAGCAGCGCCGCCCGGGCCGTCAGCCATGGCGTGGCGATGCCTCCGGACTTCGGCCCGAAGTACTCCAGCGTGGGCTTCCCTCCCTGGCTGATGACGAAGGGCAGCTCCGCCCCCACCTCCAGCCACGACAGCACGCCCAAGCCCACCGTGAGATGGGCGCTCATCTTGTTCTCGACCAGGCCCGTGCCCTCGCCGGGCTCCCACCGTGTCTGGAAATGCAGGGGCAGCTGCTCGTAGTGGTAGTTCAATGCCACCCGCAGTTGCCCCGCCCCCAGCGTCCGGCCCGTCCCGACCACCAGCGAGCCGAGGGCCGCCGGGTCCAGGCGCAACCGTTGCAGGTCAAACATGGGCAACGGGCTCTTGGGGCCGCTTTCCAGGGCGTGGGCGGAGAGGGGAAGGGACAGCAGGGCGGCGGCGAGGACCGAGGCCGGACGGAACACGTGACGACTCCCAGGCGGAGGGACGCGGACTCTAGCCAGAGTCCCCCGTTCCGAAAATCATGCACCGGGGCCGCGAAACGATGATTGCCCCACGCAAATACCGCCGCGTCAGGCCGTGCCGGCCGCCAGGTCCTGCAATTCCTGCCATCGCTTATAGAGCCGGTCCACCTCGGCGGTGGTGGCCTCCAGGGCCTGGTTGACCTCCGCGACCTTGGAGCCCTGGCTGTAGACGGCGGGGTCGGCCAGCTTCGCCTCCAGCTCCGCCTTGCGCTTCTCCGCGGCCTCGATGGTGGCCTCCATGCCGTCCAGCTCGCGCTGGTCCTTGTAGGAGAGCTTCGCGGCCTTCTTCTGCGCGGGCTTCGCGGCGGGCTCCTCGCGGGGCTCGTCCTTCTTCGGCTCGTCCCTCTTCGCGGAGGCGGCGGCCTTGAGCGCGGCGGCCTTCGACTGCTCGCGCAGCCGCTTGTACATGTCGTAGTTGCCCTCGTAGCGGGTGACCTTGCCCTCGCCGTCGAAGGAGAGGATGGCGGTGGCCACCTTGTCGAGGAAGTACCGGTCGTGCGTCACCAGCAGCGTGCTGCCGGCGAAGTCCAGGAGCAGCCGCTCCAGGATGTTGAGCGTGACGATGTCCAGGTCGTTGGTGGGCTCGTCCAGCACCAGCACGTTGGCGCCTTCCAGGAACAGCCGCGCCAGGAGCAGCCGGTTGCGCTCGCCGCCGGACAGCGCGCCCACCTTCATGCGCTGCATGGGCACCGGGAAGAGCAGGTCCTCCAGGTAGTCGCGCAGGGCCACCTTCCGGTCCGCCAGCTCCACGTGGTCCTCGCCGTTGGAGGCCGCGTCGTACACCGTCTGGTCCGGGTCCAGCTGGGCGCGCTGCTGATCGTAGTAGGCGACCTTGGTGTTCTTCCCGATGACGAGCTTCCCGCCGTCCGCCGGAATCTCCCCCAGCATCACGCGCAGGAAGGTCGTCTTGCCCACGCCGTTGGGCCCCAGGAAGCCCACGCGCTCGCCGCGCTGGAGGCGGAAGTCCACCCCGTCCAGCACCTTGCGGTCACCGAAGGACTTCTTCAGGCCTTCCGCCTCGATGACGGTGTGGCCCAGCCGGGGCGCCGCCACCACTTTCAGGTCCGCCACCTTGGGGCGCTGGAAGCCCTTCTCCGCCAGCAGCTTCTGCGCCCGTTCGATGCGCGCCTTGCTCTTGGTGCGCCGCGCTTCCGGGCCCTTGCGCAGCCACGCCACTTCCTGGGCAATCCACCGGCCGCGCTTGTGCTCCGCCGTCTCCGCGTTCTCCTGGGCCACGAGCTTCTGCTCCACGTAGGCCGCGTAGTTGCCGGGGTAGGAGATGAGGCCGCCGCCGGGCTGGATTTCGACGATGCGGTCCACCAGGTCGTCCAGGAAGTAGCGGTCGTGCGTGACGAGCAGGAGCGCCCCGGGCAGCTTGTCCAGTTCGTCCTCCAGCCAGTCCACGGTGTCCGCGTCCAGGTGGTTGGTGGGCTCGTCCAGGAGCAGCAGGTCCGGGCGCGTGAGCAGCGCGCGGGCAATGGCCACGCGCTTGCGCAGGCCGCCGGACAGCTGCGCCACCGGCCGGTCCCAGTCCTTCACGCCCAGCCGGTCCAGCAGCGTCTTCGCGTGGTGCTCCGTGTCCCAGCCGCCCGCCTGTTCGATGCGGTCGCTCAGCGCGGACAGCTGCTCCATCATCTTCTGGGTGGCGTGGGCGGGGTCCGCCTCCAGCTTCCGGGACAGCTCCGCGTGCGCATCCAGCGCTTCCTTCAGCGGCGCCTGCGACACGGCGAGCTCGCTCTGCACCGTGGCGCCTTCGGGGAACTCCGGCTCCTGGGGCAGGTAGGTGACACGAGCGCCCCGGCGCAGCTGCAGCTCGCCCAGGTCCGGCCTGGCCGCGCCGGCCAATATCTTCATCAGCGACGACTTGCCGGAGCCGTTGACGCCGACCAGGCCCACGCGCTCGCCCTCCTCGATGGTGAAGGTGAGGCCCTCGAAGACGGTGCGGCTGCCGAAGGCGAGCTGGACGTTGGCGGCGCGAAGCAGCGTCACGGGAAGGAACCTTTCGAAAGGGGGACGGAAGAAAGCGAAAGGGCGCCCCCCACTTGAAGCGGGGAGCGCCCTTCCTACAGCCAGTGCGGCGTGGGCACCCGGACTACTTGCGGGCAGCCTGCTCCGCGGCCTGCTTCTCCTTGTACTGCGCCATCAGGGCCTCCGCCTCGTTGCGGGGCACCGGCGAGTACTTGGCGAACTCCATCGTGAACTCGCCCTTGCCCTGGGTCGCGGAGCGCAGGTCGGTGGAGTAGCCGAACATCGTGTTCAGCGGCACTTCCGCCACGGCCGTGACGTAGCCTTCCGCCGTGCCCGTCTCCATGATGGTGCCGCGGCGCTGGTTCAGCTGGCCGACGACGGAACCCTGGAAGTCTTCCGGAGCCGTGACTTCGACCTTCATGATCGGCTCGAGGATGATCGGCTTGGCGGCGGCGTAGCCTTCACGGAAGCCCATGATGGCGGCCGTCTTGAAGGCCATTTCGGACGAGTCCACCGCGTGGAACGCGCCGTCGTTGATGACCACGCGCAGGCCCACCACGGGGAAGCCGATGAGGCTGCCCTTCTTCACGGCCTCGGCGAAGCCCTTGTCGCACGCGGGGATGAACTCGCGCGGGATGGAGCCACCGACGATGTCGTCCACGAACTCGTACTGCTGCACGGCGTCCGAGGGCAGGGGCTCCACGTAGCCGCACACGCGCGCGAACTGACCGGAACCACCGGTCTGCTTCTTGTGCGTGTAGGCGAACTCGCCCTTCTGGGAGATGGTCTCGCGGTACGCCACCTGGGGCTTGCCGGCGACCACTTCGCAGTCGTACTCGCGCTTCATGCGCTCGATGTAGATCTCCAGGTGCAGCTCGCCCATGCCGCTGATGATGGTCTGCGCGGACTCTTCGTCACGGTGCACGCGGAAGGTGGGGTCTTCCTTGTGGAAGCGGTTGAGCGCCTTGGAGAAGTTGGTCAGCTTGTCGCGGTTCTTCGGCGTCACCGCCAGCGAGATGACCGCGTCCGGCACGAACATGGACGTCATCGTGTAGTTCACGGTGCCGTCGGTGAACGTGTCGCCGGAGGCGCACTCGATGCCGAACAGCGCGACGATGTCGCCGGCCGTGGCCTCGTTCACGTCGTGCATTTCCGACGCGTGCATGCGGACGATGCGGGGAACCTTGACCTTCTTCTGGTTCACCTGGTTGAAGATGAAGTCACCCTTGCTCACCTTGCCCTGGTAGATGCGCATGTAGGTGAGCTGGCCGTAGCGGCCGTCTTCCAGCTTGAACGCCAGACCGACGAACGGCTTGGCCGGGTCCGACTCCAGGATGACCTTGGCCTCGTTGTTCTTCTGGTCGAGGGCCTCGTTGGTCGCTTCCTTGGGGTTGGGCAGGTAGCTGCACACCGCGTTCAGGAGCAGCTGCACGCCCTTGTTCTTGTACGCGGAGCCGCACATCACCGGCGTCATCTTCAGCGCGATGGTCGCCCGGCGCACGGCCGCGCGGAGCTGCTCCTCGTTGATGGCGCCCGGGTCCATGAGGAACGCCTCGCCCAGCTCGTCGTCGACGTTGGCGATGCCCTCGATCATCTCGTCGCGGCGCAGCTTCGCCTCGTCGAGCATGTCCGCGGGGATGGCCTCCTCGCGCACGTTCTCGCCGTTCTCACCATCGAAGTAGAACGCCTTC
The DNA here is from genome assembly GCF_003612165.1 of Corallococcus aberystwythensis. GTDB lineage: Bacteria > Myxococcota > Myxococcia > Myxococcales > Myxococcaceae > Corallococcus > Corallococcus aberystwythensis. The sequence goes on from NZ_RAWK01000048.1 coordinate 16,411, forward strand.
ATGGAGAGCAGGTCGATGAGGCCCTGGAAGCGGTCCTCCGCGCCGATGGGGTACTGGAGCTTCACCGCGTGGTGGCCCAGCTTCTCCTTCAGCTGCGCGGCGACGCGGTCGTAGTTCGCGCCCGAGCGGTCCATCTTGTTGATGAACGCGATACGCGGAACCTTGTACCGCTTCATCTGGCGGTCCACCGTGATGGACTGCGACTGCACGCCCGACACGGAGCAGAGCACCAGGATGGCACCGTCGAGGACGCGGAGCGCGCGCTCCACCTCGATGGTGAAGTCCACGTGTCCCGGGGTGTCGATCAGGTTGATGTTGAAGTCGCCCCACATCGCGTACGTGGCGGCGGACTGGATGGTGATGCCCTTCTCACGCTCCAGGTCCATCGAGTCCATGATCGCGCCCACGCCGTCCTTGCCGCGGACCTCGTGGATCTCGTGGATCTTGCCCGTGTAGAACAGGATGCGCTCGGAGAGCGTCGTCTTGCCCGAGTCGATGTGGGCAGAGATACCGATGTTACGAATCTTCTCGATGGGTACGTTGGAGGCCACGATCCGGTCCTTCTTCGATTGAAAAAATTGCCTGAGGGAACAGAGCAGGCGGGGCCCTTACTTCCCACAGGCCCCAGTTACCAGACAAATCCGCATGACGTAGGGCGTACATCCGCCTACGTTCCGCTGTCCCCGTTCCGACTGAGGTCTCATAACAATGAGCGCGAGCGAAAACTTCTCCCTGGCCCGTGCATGGCTCAAAGCCTTCAACGCCCACGACGTCACGGCCCTGGTTGCCCTGTACGCGGAGGATGCAACACACACCTCGCCCAAGATTCGCGTCCTGCACCCGGAGACGGGCGGGCGCCTGGTGGGCCGGCCGGCCCTGGAGCGGTGGTGGAGGGACGCCATCGCCCGGCTGCCGGGCCTGCGCTACGAGGAGACGGCCCTCACGGCGGACGGGGACCGGGTGTTCATGGAGTACCTGCGCCACGCGCCCAATGAGGCCCCCCTGCCGGTGGCGGAGGTGCTGGAAGTGAAGGGCGGGCGCATCGTCGCGTCGCGCGTCTACCACGGCTAAGGTGCCCTCCATGGCGACCCCTCCCAACTTCGACCGGGACTTCGGATACCTGGTGCCCTTCATGGACAAGGTGGCGGCGGCCGCCTCGGAACTGCCGGACGCGTCCGCCCGCGAGGAGCTGGTGCGGCTGATGGCGGAGGAGAAGGTCCGCTGGGCGCGCATCCGGGAGCTGCTCCAGGGCGCGTCGGGAAGCCGCGTCGCTTCCAAGGGGCCCGCCCAGAAGGCTCCGGCGCAGGCCTCCGCGCAGCCGTCCGCCGCGCCCCCGCTGGCCCGCGTGTCCGCGGACGGGGTGAACCGGGTGGCCCAACGCGAGTCGGGCTTCACGGTGGGCAGCCTCAAGAACTCGCGCTAGCGGACGCGGGGGGGCGGCGCGGTCCGGAGCCTAGGCGCTGCTGACGCGCACCTGGTCCAACGCGTCGTAGGTGGCGGCCTTGTAGGCCTCCGACAGCGTCGGGTAGTTGAAGCAGGTCTCCACGAAGAGCTGCGCGGTGGCGCCGGTGAGCAGCGCGGTGAGCCCCACGTGCACCAGCTCCGAGGCCTGCTCCCCCAGCACGTGCACACCCAGGAGCTTCATGTCGTCGCGGTGGAAGAGCAGCTTCAGCATGCCCTGCCGCTCCCCGATGATCTGCCCGCGCGGGTTGGTTTCGAAGGTGGCGCGGCCGACGACGTAGGGGATGCTGCGCGCGCGCAGGGACTCCTCCGTGTCGCCGGCCATGGACACCTCCGGGATGGTGTAGATGCCGTAGGGCAGGATGGGCGTGAGCGTGCGCTTGCCCGGGCCGAAGGCGTGCTCCACCGCGATGCGGGCCTGCTCCATGGACGTGGAGGCCAGCGCGGGGAAGCCGATGACGTCCCCCACCGCGTAGATGTGCGGCACGGCCGTCTGGTACGCGAGCCCCACTTCAATCTGCCCGCGCTTGCCCTGCTTCACGCCCAGCGCCTCGATGCCCAGGCCCGCGGTGTTCGACGTGCGGCCGGAGGCGACCAGCACCTGATCCGCCTCCAGCACCTCGCCCGTGGACAGCTTCAGGCGGATGGGCTCCTCGTGCGACTCCGGGACGTGCGCGGACTCCACCGTCTGGCCCAGGCGCAGCCGCACGCCCAGCGTCTCCATGCAGTCGCGCAGCAACTGGCCAATCTCCGCGTCCAGGAAGGCCAGGAGGTCGTTCTTCACCTCCACCAGCGTCACCGGGATGCCCAGCGCGGCGAACATGCACGCGTACTCGCAGCCGATGACGCCGCCGCCCACCACCACCAGCGTGCGGGGCAGGGTGGTGATGTCCAGGATTTCATCCGAGTCGTGCACGCGCGGATCGCCAAAGGGGTACATCGGCGGGCGGTAGGGCGTGGAGCCAGTGGCGATGAGGACGGTCCCGGCACTGAGCTTCGCGACCTCCGCGCCGTCGCGCTTCACCGCGACGGTGTGCGCGTCCAGGAAGGAACCCGCGCCCTGGAACACCGTCACGCCGTGGCGCTGGAGGTTCTTGTGGATGCGCTCGCGCTCCATCTGCTTCACGCGGCGTTCGCGGAAGAGGAAGTCGGAGACGGTGGCCTCGTGGCGCAGCGTCGCGTCCACGCTGTAGAGGCCGCGCGCCTTGAAGCCGGACAGGTGCAGCGCCGTCTCGCGCAGCGTCTTGGAGGGAAGGGTGCCGGTGTTGGCCGCGGTGCCGCCGAGCACCGGCTCCCGCTCCACCACCGCCACCCGCTTGCCCGCGAGCGAAGCCTGTACCGCGCCCCATTCACCCGCGGGGCCAGAGCCGATGACCACCAGGTCGAAGTCCGCCATGGGCCGCACCCTAACCCCACCCCGGGGGGCCAGGGCACCCGGAAGTCAGCCCCGGCCAGATGTTCCTCGTGCCTCCTCGGAGGCCGAGGCCCGGGCGTGCGCTCAGGCGTCCTCGGACTCACTCGGGGCGCCGTCGGGCGCACGGCCGTTGTAGTAGAGCTTCTCGCGGACCTCCGCGTCGCTGAGCAGCCGGAAGCCGCTCTCTGGCAGGCCCTCCAGCGTGATGTCTCCCACGGCCTCCCGGTGGAGCGCGCGGGCGGGCAGCCCCACGGCGCCCAGCATGCGCTTCACCTGGTGGTGGCGGCCTTCGGTGAGCGTCACCTCCACCGTGTGCTCATCGCGCACGCGCACGACGGCGGGGCGGGCGAGGCCGTCATCCAGCATCATCCCCTGGCGCAGCGGCTCCACCTTCGCGTCGTCCGCGACGCTGAACACCGTGGCCACGTAGCGCTTGGGCAGGTTCGTCTCCGGGGACGTGCAGTGGGCCACCAGCTTGTCGTCGTTGGTGAAGAGCAGGAGCCCCGTGGTGTCCACGTCCAGCCGGCCCACGGCGTGCCAGCTGAAGCGGTTGAGCTCCAGGGGCAGCTGGGGCAGGAGCACCTCGAACACCGTGCCCGTGCGGTGCTGGCGCGCGGTGGAGGTCAGCACGCCCGCGGGCTTGTGGAAGGCCAGCACGTGCGTGGGCACCACCTTGCGCACCGGCAGCCCGTCCACCTTGATGACGGCGTCCGGCGGCACGGGCGTCAGGGGCGTGGTCGCCACGCGGCCGTTGACGCTCACGCGGCCCGCCTTGATGGCGGCCTCCGCTTCGTCCTGGGGCATGGCACCCGCGCGGGCGAGCGCGCGGGAAAGCCAGTCCGGCTTCTCCTTGCCCTCCCAGCGGTTGGGGCGGGGCGGGGACTTGGGGGGCCGTTCGGGCTTGCGAGGCATGGGCGCGGCACCATAGCCGCGCTCAGGCGGCGGCGTGCTGGGAGTTAGTGCCGGACCGGTTCGTCCGGATCGTCGCCCTCGGCGGAGCCCGGCGTCGGGCCCGGTTCGTCGCCGTTCGCCATGCGGTGGGACTCCTCCTCCAGCCCGCCGTCCTCCGCCGTCCCGGGCGTGCGGCCGGGCTCCTCGAAAACCTCCTCGTCGGGCGGCGCCTGACGGCCAGGGCCGGGCTCGCTGCCTCCCACGATCATCGACTCATAGGGCATGTGGTTCACGCGGTGCTCCTTCCCGAAGGGTTCCGGTGGTCCGGGAAAGGTAGCGACGCACGGGCATCCCGCCGCGCGCGGGAGGGTGTCCCCCTGCCTGCTCAGGTGTCGTCCTCGGGAGGCCGGGCCTCCTGGGGGAAGTGCTTGCGCACGGTGTGCAGCGCGGCCAGCCAGAGCCGGGCCTCATTCCGGGTGAGCCGGGAGCGGCGCAGGGGCGCGACCAGGTCCCTCACCGCCGTGCGCCCGGGCTGCTCATCCACGAGGAATCCCCCCGTGGTCAGCAGCGCCTCCAGCGTGGCCTCCACGCGGGCCAGCTCCGCGTCCGTGGCGGCCAGGGGCAGCGGACCCGGTGGCGGCGCGCTGTCCGCGAGGTGCGCCATGCGGACCTCATAGGCATAGAGGAGCACCGCCTGCGCCAGGTTGATGGAGGGTTGCTCCGGCGCGGTGGGCACGGCGGACAGGTCATGGCAGCGCTCCACCTCCGCGTTGGTGAGGCCGCTGCGCTCATCCCCGAAGACGAGCGCCACCGGCCCCTGCCGCGCCCGCGCCACCAGCTCCTCCCCCACGGCCCGGGGCGACAGGCGGCGCTTGCCCTCCACCTTGCGGGAGCTGGTGCCCACCACCCAGACGCAGTCGGACACCGCCGCGTCCAGCGTGTCCGGCCGCTTCACCCCACCCAGCACGTCCTCCGCGTGCACCGCGAGCCGGTGGGCCGGGCCCAGGTCCTCGACCTCCGGCGTCACCCAGGCCCAGTCGGACAGGCCGCAGTTCTTCAGGGCGCGGGCGGCGGCGCCCAGGTTCTCCGCGTTGCGCGGGCGCATGAGGACGAATCGGACGGGCAGCACCATGGCGGCGCACCCTACGCCGTCGGACACGCGTCCTGTCCACCTGGATGAGAAGGTGAGAACGCAGCTGGGGCTCCCCGCCGGAGGCGAAGCGCACGAACTGGTCCGACAGTCGGACCAGTTGGGGAGCCGCGACCGGGGCCCGCCGCTCCGTCCGAGCCAGCAGCGGCAACTGGTCCGACAGTCGGACCAGTTGGGCGGCACCGGGCGGCAGGGGCGCCCCCGTTCCCGGCCAGGGCCCCCAGTTGACCGCCGAGCCGTCTCACCGCCAGTCTGCGCGGTGAAATCCCGCGTCCCGAGCGCGTCCGGAGGCCACTCGCGAGTGTGGCTGCCCGGACACCCTGTGGGCCCGCGGACGCGCATGGGGGAGCGCCGGCACGTGGTCGCCGGGCCGCACTTTCCGTGCGCCTCCGAGGCGTCCCATGCACGGCACGCGGCATGTAATCGGTTCCGCAGCCACCCCCGGAGGAAACATGTCCCCGCAGTCCGCTGTCCCGCCGAAGGCCGCGCGCGCACCTCGTGCCCGCTGGCTGCTTCCGGCGTTGCTCGTGGGCGCGCTCGTCGCCGGCTGCAAGCAGGAGCCCGCGAAGACGCCGCCCGCGGCCACCCCTGCATCCCCCGCGACGCCCACCGCGAGCACCCCGTCCCCATCCACGCCCGCGCCGGTGCAGGCCGCGAAGCTCACGCCCGTCATCCACGAGCTGGCCAGCGAGAACGCCGTCCCCACGGGCGTCTCCATCGAGTTCGCGCTGCCCGTGCGCCCGCGCTACGAGAACGTCGACGGCACCGTCGTCACGGTGTCGCCGGAGGTCGGTGGCAGCCTGAAGTGGACGGGCCCCTCGTCGCTGCTCTTCACCCCGTCCACGGGCTTCGCGGCGGGCACGACGTACACCGTGTCCGTGGACGCGGTGAACACCGACGCGGGCGTCATCAAGCCGCCGTCGGTGCGGGAGTGGCGCTACAACTTCACGACCTACGCCTTCAAGTTCGCCCAGCTCTACCCCACGCGCATGGACCTCTTGAAGGGCCGCGTGGACGCGAACGTGGACTTCTCCGGCCCGGTGGACCTGTCCGCCGTGCGCTCCCGCGTGAGCTTCCGCGTGGGCGACACCGCCATCAGCGACGTGAAGTGGAGCACCCGCGCGGACACGCGCAACTCCCTGGCCGTGGTGCTCACCCACCCGAAGCTCAAGCCCGGCGCGACGGTGCAGTTCTCGCTGCGCGAGGGGCTGACCGCCGCGGGGGGCGCCTCCACCATCCAGGCGCCCGCGGCCACGTCCAGCTTCCCGCTGAACGGCGGCAAGCGCATGGACATCACCTACGTGAACCTCCAGGAGGGGACCAACGGCTTCTTCTTCGAGGTGAGCTGCCGTGACGTGGAGGCGAACGCCGAGGCGAGCCCCACCGACGAGCAGTGGGATTCGTACTACTACGACAACGACAACAAGGGCTGCTCGCTGAACGACGCGGTGGCGCTGGAGGCCATCCGCTTCAAGCCGAAGGTGAAGTTCACCGTGGCCCCGTCGCGGCGCGGCTTCCGCATCTTCGGTGACTTCAAGCGCGGCCCGCACACGCTCTCCATCGCGGAGGGCACGCTCTCCGTGGGCGGCGGCACGCTCATGGGCGCCTGGTCGCGTGGCTTCTCCGTGCCCGCGCGCCAGTCCCAGGTGCGCTTCAACGCCAACGGCCGCTACCTGCCGCGCAGCGCGTGGCGCAACCTGCCCCTGCAGCACCTCAACGTGGAGGAGGTGACGCTCACGGTGCGCAACGTGCCGCTGGAGAACCTCGTCTTCTGGATGGGCAGCGAGTACTCGGAGAGCGCGGACGAGCGGACGAGCAACGTGCTGGTGCGCAAGGCCGTGCCGCTCAAGTCGACGCCGGACACGCTGCTCACCACGTACATCGACGTGGCGTCGCTGGTGCCCGCCAACACGCGCGGCCTGGTGGAAATCCTCGCGGAGCGCGGCGACTACAAGGCCGCCTCCCGCATCCTGCTCACGGACCTGAGCCTCGTGGCCAAGCGCGGCGGTCCGGCCGTGGGCTCGCAGGACTCTGGCGAGGTGTGGGTCTGGGCCCTGGGCCTGGAGAGCACGGAGCCCCTGGCCGGCGTGGAGGTGTCGCTGGTGAAGAAGAGCGGGCAGACCGTGTCCCGCTGCACCACCCAGGGCGAGGCGGGCTGCCAGCTCAAGGTGCCCGCGCCCGGCGTGGATGACAGCGCGCCGTTCGCGCTGGTGGCGCGCAAGGGCGACGAGCTGACGTACCTCAAGTACGACGAGCTGAAGACGGAGATCGCCAACTCGGACGTGCAGGGCGAGCCGTACCGCGCCGAGCAGCCCTACCGCGCCTCCATCTGGTCCGACCGTGGCGTGTACCGCCCCGGCGACACCGCGCACGTGGCCGCGGTGCTGCGCGGCCAGGACAACCTGGCGCCGCCCGTGGGCATGCCCGTGGAGGTTCGCGTCATCGACCCGCACGAGCGGGAGATCCGCAAGGTGACGCTGAAGACGAACGCGGCGGGCCTCGTGGCGTTCGACCAGGCCTTCGCGGCGTTCCAGGACACGGGCCACTACTGGGTGCGCCTCAAGGTGGCGGACCGCGACCTGGCCTCCTACGCGGTGAACGTGGAGGAGTTCGTCCCGGAGCGCATGAAGGTGACGGCCAGCACCACGGCGCCCGGCTACGTGCAGGGCAAGGAGATCCCCGTGGGCGTGGAGGCCGCGTACCTCTTCGGCGGCTCCGCGGAGGGCAGCCCGGTGGAGATGACGTGCCGGCTGGAGTCCGTGCCCTTCAAGCCCAAGCAGAACGCCCAGTACACCTACGGCGTCTGGCGCCAGGACGGCAACACGCCCCGGCCCGTGACGCTGGGGCAGGTGAAGGGCACGCTCGACGCGAAGGGGCAGGCGCTCCTCAACTGCCCGGCCCAGGCGGCGTCAGGCGCCATCAAGGGCGCGACGCGGCTGTCCGCGGTGGCCAGCGTCTTCGAGTCCGGCAGCGGCCGCTCCACCATCGGTGAGGCCAACGTGCCCGTGCACCCGGAGGCGTACTACCTGGGCCTCCAGGCCAACACGCAGAAGGTGAAGGCGGCCACGCCCTTCACGGTGTCCGGTGTGGTGGTGGACTGGGACGGCCAGCTCCTCACCGACGGCAAGGCGCCGAAGACGGTGGTGCTGGAGTACCAGCTGCTCGAGGAGAACTACGGCTACTACTACGACGAGGAGTCCGGCTACGAGCGCTACCAGCGCTACCTGCGCCCGCAGCGGGAGGGCGAGGCGACGGTGAAGGTGGAGAACGGCCGCTTCACCGCCACGGTGCTGCCGGGCCGCGACGGCGCGGGCTACCTCGTGCGCGCTCGCGCGGGCAACACCCAGACGGACCTCTCCATCGAAGGCGAGGGGCGCTACTACTGGTGGGGCGAGGGCTCGCGCGTGGACCAGACGCCGCGGCCCCAGAAGCCCACGGCGCTGGAGCTGGCGCTGCCCGCGAAGGGCAAGCTGGGCGAAACCCTCACGGTGAAGATGAAGGCACCCTACCGGGGCCGCGTCCTCTTCACGGTGGAGACCGACCGCGTGCTCACCACCGCGTGGAAGCAGGTGGAGCCCGGCGAGGTGTCCTGGTCGTTCACGCCCAAGGAGTACGCGCCCAACGTGTACGTGAGCGCGTTCCTGGTGAAGGACCCGCACCTGGAATCCGCCCAGGCGTTCATGCCGGACCGCGCCTTCGGCGTAGGCAGCATCGCGCTGGAGCCGGTGGACTTCACCCAGGCCGTCACGCTGACGGTGCCCAAGGAGGTCCGCAGCAACGACACCCTCACCGTGGACGTCGCGGTGGAGGGCGTGGAGGGCCCCACCTTCGCCACCGTGGCGGTGGTGGACGAGGGCATCCTGTCCCTCACGCGCTTCCAGAGCCCGGATCCGCTGAAGGAGATCTTCACCCGGCGCGCGCTGGGCATCCAGACCTTCGAGACGGTGGGCTGGGCGCTCCTGGTGCCGCCCGGCGGCAACTCCAGCTCCACCGGTGGTGACGAGGGCGGCGCGGAAGGCCGCGTTCAGCCGGTGAAGCCCGTGGCGCTGTGGAGCGGCCTGGTGGAGGTGCCCGCGAACGGCAAGCTGCGCGTGCCCTTCAAGCTGCCGCAGTACCGGGGCGCGGTGCGGGTGATGGTGGTGACGGCGGGCAACAAGCGCATCGGCCGGGCCAGCGCGCAGGTGCTGGTGCGCGACCCGCTGGTGCTCCAGACGACGCTGCCGCGCTTCCTCACCCAGAACGACGAGATCCAGATCCCCGTCTTCGTCACCAACCTGTCCGGCAAGGCGCAGGACGTGAAGGTGTCGCTGTCCGCGGAGGCGCTGGCGGTGCCGGGGCTCGCGATGCCGGAGGCGGTGGGCTCGCCGCTGGAGCTCAAGGGCAAGAGCGAGGGGCGCGCGAAGCTGGAGGACGGCAAGTCCCGCACCTTCGTGTTCCAGGGCCGCGCGGTGCAGTCGGTGGGCGCGGCGCGGCTGACCGTGACGGTGGAGGGCGGTGGCTACACGTCGCGCGAGCAGCTGGACGTGCCGCTGTCCCCGGCCGGACCCCGTGAGCGCAGGATCCAGCGGGTGGAGCTGGCGCAGGGCACCACGGACCTGAAGCCGCTGCTCCAGGGCTGGGTGCCCACGACGGAGCGCACCACCGTCTGGGTGACGAACAATCCGTACGCGAAGTCGCTCCAGCACCTCTCGTACCTCGTGCGCTACCCGTACGGCTGCATCGAGCAGACGACGTCCTCCACCCGCCCGCTCCTGTTCGTGAGCCAGCTGGTGGAGCGCGTGGATCCGACCCTGGTCTCCACGGCGAAGGTGGAGGACATGGTGCAGTCCGGCATCAACCGGGTGCTGTCCATGCAGACGGCGTCGGGCGGCTTCTCGTACTGGCCGGGCAACACGGAGCCGGTGTCCTGGGGGACGGCCTACGCGACGCACATGCTGCTGGACGCGCGCAAGCTGAAGTACCCCGTGCCGGAGGACCGCGTGGACAGCGCGCTCGCGTGGATGGGCGACGAGCTGACCCGCAAGGAAGGCCGCGTGAATGACGACCACTACGGCCAGAACTCGGAGGCGTACATGCACTACGTGCTCGCGATGGCGGGCAAGGGGCGCAAGGCGCGGGCGCAGGCGATGGTGAGCGCGCTGGAGACGGCGGCGAAGAAGGCGGCGCTCAATGGCCAGGCGCAGGAGGACCTGTACCTGCTCAAGGCCGCGCTGTGGTTGTCCGGCGACCGCCGCTACGAGAAGGAGCTGCGCAGCCCGGACATGTCCACCGTCACCGACGAGCGCCACAACGGCTGGTCGTTCTATTCGGACCGGCGCCGGCGCGGGCTGATGCTCAGCACCTTCCAGGACCTCTTCGGCACCGTGCCGGAAGGCGAGCCCCTGGCGCGCATGGTGGCGACGGCGCTCGAGTCGCGCACGTCGGAGTACTACACGACGCAGGAGCTGGTCTGGGGCATCACCGGCCTGGGCAAGCGGCTGCAGGGCTCGGCCACGAGCTTCACGCCGCCCACGCTCACGGTAGGGGGCAAGGCGGTGGCGTCGCTCGCGGAGAAGGACGCGCGCGTGTCGGACCGCACGTGGGCCCTGGCCCGCGCCAGCGAGCGCGCCAGCATGTCGCTGGACCTGAAGGAGAAGGGCGGCGGCAGCGTGTACCTCATCCTCAACAGCGAGGGTGTGCGCACCACGCCCGAGGTGAAGGTGGGCGGCCAGGGGCTGACGCTCAAGCGCACCTGGCGCACGCTGGATGGCACCACGCTGGACCTGAAGGCCCAGCCGGTGAAGCTGGCGGACCTCATCTACGTGGAGCTGGAGCTCACCAACACCACGGGCGAGCGCGTGCAGAACATCGCGCTGGTGGACCGGTTGCCGGCGGGCTGGGAGATTGAAAACGCCCGCCTGGGCCGTGGCGGCAGCGTGGACTGGGTGGACGCGGATTCGCTGTGGGCCGCGGACTACGTGAACGTGCGCGATGACCGGATGGAGGCGTTCGGCGCGCTGCAGGCCAAGGAGACGAAGAAGCTCGTCTACGCGGTGCGTGCGGTGACGGCGGGCAGCTTCACCCTGCCGTCCGCGGAGGCCGAGGCGATGTACGACTCCACTGTCTGGGCCCGTGAATCCGCGGGCACGGTGCAGGTGTCGGGTCCCTGGAAGGACGACCTGCTCTAGGCCCCATGCGTCGCGTGCGTCTCAACGTGAAGAGGTGGGCGGGGGTGGCGCTGGCGGGGCTCGTGCTGTTGGGCACGGGCCTCGTGGCGGCCTGGTGGGTGCCGCTGCCGGAGCGGTTGGCGGCGCCCCCCTCGGTGGTGATGGCGTACCGGGACGGGTCGCCCGCGTACGTCTTCCTCGCTCCGGACGAGCGGTGGCGCATCCCCGCGCCGAAGGACCGCATCGACCGGGCCTATGTCCGCGCCCTGCTGGCGCTGGAGGACAAGCGGTTCTTCCAGCACCCGGGCGTGGATCCGATCGCGGCCCTGCGCGCCCTCGGCCTCAACGTGAGCCGGGGGCGGCGGGTGTCAGGGGCGTCCACGTTGACGATGCAGCTGGTACGCGTGCTGGAGCCCCGTCCCCGCACGTTCAGCTCGAAGGTGATTGAGTCGTTCCGCGCCGCCCAGCTGGAGGCGCGGTTGTCCAAGCAGGAGGTGCTGGAGGCGTACCTCCAGTTCGTGCCCTACGGGCGCAACATGGAGGGCGTGGAGGCGGCGGCGCTCGCGTACTTCGGGCATACGGCCCAGCACCTGAGTCCGGCGGAGATCGCCACGCTGCTGGCGGTGCCGCAGAACCCGAACCGGCGCTTCCCGTCGCCGGAGAACACGGCCCGGCTGCGCTCGGCCCGGGACGACATCGCCCGGAGGCTGCTGGAGTCCGGAGGGCTGCGGGTGGACGGCGTCGCGTCCGACGCGGTGCTCGCGGAGGTGCGGGCGACGCCGGTGCCGGACGCGCTCACGCCCTTTCCGAGGGAAGCGCCGCACGCGGCGGTGTGGCTCAAGGCGCAGCGGCCGGGGGCGACGTGGCTGGCGACGACGCTGGACGCGGGCACGCAGCGGTTCGTGGAGCGCACGCTGGGGGAGTCCGCCCGGCGGTTGGACCGGCAGGGCATCCACAACGGCGCGGCGGTGGTGGCGGACCGGGAGACGGGTGAGCTGCGCGCGCTGGTGGGCAACTTCGACTTCTTCGATGAGAAGCACGGCGGGCAGATCATCGGCTTCGCCACGCCGCGCTCGCCGGGGTCGGCGCTCAAGCCGTTCTTGTACGCGCAGGGGATTGATCAGGGCCTGGTGGGGCCGGAGACGTTGGTGCCGGACATCCCGGTGGCGTATGGCGGCTACCAGCCGCGCAACTTCGACGGGCGCTTCCTGGGGTTGGTGCGGATGGAGTCCGCGCTGTCGCAGTCGCTCAACCTGCCGTTCGTGAGGCTGCTGGAGCGGGTGGGGGTAGAGGGCTTCCTGGCGTCGCTGCGGCAGGCGGGGGTCGCCAGCCTGGATCCGCGTCCGGGGCACTACGGCCTGTCCGCGGCGGTGGGCGGGCTGGAGCTGACGCCGCTGGAGTTGACGGGCTTGTACGTGGCGCTGGCGGGGGATGGGCAGGCGCGTCCGCTGCGGGTGCTGGCGGAGGACGCGGCGCCGAAGAAGGCCTACACGCTGATGTCGCCGGGCGCGGCGTGGCTGACGCGGCAGGCGCTGGCGTTGAGGGACCGGCCGGACTTCCCGGAGCGGCGGCGGCTCACGGGGCTGCCGGCGCGGGTGCACTGGAAGACGGGGACGAGCTTCGGCAACCGGGATGCGTGGGCGGCGGGCTCCGGACCGAAGCACACGGCGGTGGTGTGGCTGGGCAACTTCGACCACGCGTCGAGCGTGCACCTGGTGGGCGCGGAGAACGCGGCCCCGCTGCTGTTCGACATCCTGGAGGGCATCGGGCCGCGGGGCACGGCGTTGCAGGGGGAGGACGCCGCGCCGCCGACGGACCTGGTGGGCGTGGAGGTGTGCGCGTACTCGGGGCACCTGCCCACGGACGCGTGCACGCAGCGCAAGCGGGTGGACGCGGTGCGCACGGCGGTGCCGACGACGCCGTGTCCGTATCACCACCGGGTGGAGGTGGACGTGGCGTCGGGCCTGGCGGTGGGGCCGGGCTGCCGGGACGGGCGCAAGACGGAGTCACGCGTGTACCTGACCTGGCCGTCCAGCCTGCGGCGGTGGCTGGCGGAGCAGCAGCGTCAGTTGCCTGAACCGCCGCCCCTGGCGCCCGGCTGCGTCGCGGGAGGGGAGCGCGATACGCCGACCATCCTCTCGCCGCCGGAAGGGCAGGTGGCGCTGCTCATCCCGGGCATGAACACGGACGAGCAGAAGATCCCGCTGGAGGCCGAAGCCGCGCACGACCGGGAGTTGACGTGGTTCGTGGACGGAGCCGTCCTGGGGACCGCGAGGGCCGCCGAGCGCCTCTGGTGGAAGCCAAGCGTGGGCACGCACGACATCCTCGTCACCGACGACCACGGGCTCACCGCCCGCCGCACGCTGGTGGTGCGCGAACGGCAGTAGGCTTCAGCGGTCGGCAATCCGCCGGGCCAGGGCGACACCACTGAGGAGCGCGCCCTCCACGCGAGGCCCCGCGCACCAGTCACCGCAGGCGCCCAGCCCAAGCGCGGGGTCGAACAGCGAAGTCGCGTCCAGCGGCGGTGAAGGCATCGCGAAGCGCCACCGGTGCGCCACGGCCTCCACCGCGCGCACGTCCCGGCCCAGCGCTTGTCCGAACGCCTCCACGAGCTTGGGAGCCATCGCCTCCGCCGCCTCCTCCAGGTGCGCCGCGCTGTACTCCGGCGACCCGTGAAGCACCCAGCGCTCACCCGGAGCCCGCCCCGGTTTGCTCGTGTCGCGCGCCACCCACGACAGCGGCGAGTCCTCCACGAACGCGCCATCCAGCTCCACCGCCACCGGTGCCTCGAACCGCGCCATCACGGCCCAGCACGGCGACAGCCCCACAGTCCCCGCCTGCGCCGCCAGCACGGGCGCACCCGCTAGCAACTGCACCGCCTGCGGCGCGGGCACCGCGGCCACCACCACGTCCGCCAGCCCCAGGTCCTCGCCCGTCTCCGACGTCAACCGCCACGCGCCTGCTTCACGCTCCACCCGCTCCACCCGCACCCCGGTGCGCACGTCCAACCCGTCCGCGAGCGCCTTCGCCACCGCGTTCATGCCCGGCACGCCCACGTACCGCACGGACTCCTTCGCGGGACTCACCACCCCACGCGTCAGCGTCCCGATGCGCCCGTGCCACTCCGCCACGACGCCCTCCGCCACCCACGCCTCCACCAGCGACCGGAAGAGCGGATCCCTCGCCGTGAAGTACTGCGCGCCATGGTCGAACGTGCCCCCATCCGCGCTCCGCCGCGTGGACAGCCGTCCTCCCGGCCCGCGCCCCTTGTCCAGCACCCGCACGCCGAAGCCCGCGCCCGTCAGCACCCGCGCGAGCGCCAGCCCGGACATGCCCGCGCCAATGACGGCCACGCGGGGCAGGGGACCGGAACGGCGCGACAACAGCTCATCCAGAACGCGAGAGGCGGGCATGGTCCGGGTGCTAACCCGTCCCTGCCCGCCCCGCACGTCCTGCCCTCGGTCGATGTCCGCGCGACGACTCAGCGCACCTCCCAGCCCTCCGCGCCCCGGACGTAATACCTGCCCGCGGGCAGCTCGCCGTAGAACAGCGCGTCCTTCATCCCCACCACCGACCTGCCGTCGAACAGGCCCACCTCGCCCTTGGAGGGGAAGGTCATGCCCAGCGACGCGGCGGTGAGCCGCACCGTCTGCCCCGGCGCCACCGTGATGTTGTTTAGCACCGCGCCCGTGGGGGCCTTCACGATGGTGGGCGCGTAGTCACCGCCCGCCAGGCTCACCCGCAGGTTCGTCGTCAGCGTCATGCCCTGGAGCGACACCTCCTGCGTGCCATGGTTGCCCACCTCCACCCAGCCCCCGCGCGGGTCGAACGCCTCCATCACCAGCGTGGACTGCTGCGCCTTCAGCCGCTTCACCTCCGCCATCACGAACTCGCGGCGCAGTTTCACGAAGCGCTTCATGTACGCCTTGCCAGCGCTGAACTTCGCGTAGTCCATGTAGGGGTCGGTCTTCATGGACGCGTCAATCAACGAGTGGAGTTGATCGATGTACGGGTCCATCACCTCCGGCTTGAAGAGCTCGTCCAGCGCCTTGTCCAGCCGCGCCTCCAGCCGGGCGCGCAGCACGGGGTTCATCACCACGCGCGTGCCCAGGTTGGAGAACACCGGCAGGTAGCCCGGATAGCTTCCCTGCTCCAGCTTGCGCTGCTGGTACATCTTCTCCACCCAGCCATCCAGCAGCGTGAAGTTGAACAGCGGGTGCTTCATGGTGTTCGTGGTGCCGGTCTGGTCCTGCACCGTGTTCGTGTACCACCAGCGCGCATCCACGTTGTTCAGATCCCAGGGCACGTACCGCCAGCGCCCGGTGATCTGGTCGTGCATGAAGTAGCTCTCGGAGTCCTCCACGTAGTTGTTGGACATCAGCGCGTCCAGCACCATGGAGCGCACGTAGGACTCCACCTCCAGGTTCTTCTCCAGCGCGGCGACCCACTGCGGCTCCGGCGTGTGGTTGATGACGTCCAGCACCTCCCACAGCTTGTCGTCGGGCTCGCTCTCGTTGGTCTTCTTCACCCAGTCGCCCTGGTAGGGCACCTTCCACGTCTTGAACTCCGTGTCCTTCCAGCCCGCGCGGTAGATGGACGCGTCGTCGTCCGGGAACTGCCTCGCCTTGACGAAGGCCTTGTTGACCTGCTCCACCTCCAGGAACACGCCCTCGTACTGGCCATTCACGGAGAGCCGCACGAAGGTCGCCTTCGACGCCGGCACCCGCAGCGCCGCCAGCAGGTCGTAGGAGATCTTCTCCGCGAGCATCGACGCGTCGGCGTACTCGGCCACGAGGTTGAGCGACGTGCGGCCCTCGAACTTGTCCTTGTCCGCGAAGCTGACGTTCCAGCTCTTCTTGTCGAAGAAGCGCGCCGAGGCCCCGCGCAGCCGCACCTTCACCGGGAACGTCTTGCCGCTCGCCTGGAACGTCGCGTCCTGCTCCTCCGTCCACGGGTCCTTCTGGAACTTCTCCATCGCCTCCGGAGGGATGATCAGCGCGTACTCCGGCAGCGACGTCTGGACCTTCGGCAGCGTGAAGGGCCGCTCCACCTCCGGCACCGGCTGCGGATCCGTCCCGGCATCCGCGCTCCCGCCGTCCCCGGAGCCCGTGCCCGCATCCACCGAGCCGCCGTCGGAAGCACCGGCATCCGGTGAGCCCGAGTCCGCGGAGCCCGCGTCAGGAACACCGGCGTCCGGATCGCCCGGGTCCGTGATGCTGGGATCCGTCACGGAAGGCTGTGGGTCATCGGGATTCGACGTGCCGCCGCCACAAGCGGCCAGCAGCATCGAGAGGCTGATCAGAAGTCGTAGGCGCATCATCGTCCGACCCTTGAGCAAGCCCCATGCCTCCCGACCAGGTGGCCGGAGGGGACCCTCCTTCGCCTGCGAGGAAGTCCTCACTGGCGTCACAAGGGCGCGGGACGACCCAATGAAAGGAAAACTCTTTCCCTCCCCGGAATGCTCGCCTGCCCTCACCTGGAGTTCATGACGGAGCGCGTGAAGGGAAGGGCCCGGCCTGCCTGCCTGCTTTCCGGAACAGGAGGCAGCCGGCGTCATCGTCCCCGGGGCGGGCAGCCGGGCGACGGCCGCCGGAAGTCGCCCTGTGCACGGACGCGACCGGCGGCCCTAGCTTC
This sequence comes from Corallococcus aberystwythensis, assembly GCF_003612165.1. Lineage (GTDB taxonomy): Bacteria > Myxococcota > Myxococcia > Myxococcales > Myxococcaceae > Corallococcus > Corallococcus aberystwythensis. The sequence continues at coordinate 33,107 of NZ_RAWK01000048.1, forward strand.
CTGGGAGCAGGCTGGAGGACGGCCCGAGTCCGTCAAGGGAGTGATGATGGAGTCCTGGAACCAGACCTCGACGGATGCCGTGCGCACCCACGCGCCTTCCACGATGAACCGGCGCATCGACGCTCACGTGGAGTCGTGTGTCCGCTACATGGCGGAGCAGGGGGACCGCTCGAAGATGAGCGAGTACCTCGACAAGCTGGAGCACGAGTGGGACGTGCACCGGACCCTGGTCGTTGGCGTCCCCGCGGTGGCGCTGGCGGGCCTGCTGCTGGGCAGCAAGTCCGGTAGGGGCTTGCGCCTGCTTGGCGGGGTCACCCTGGCGCTGCTCTTCCAGCACGGCCTCACCGGCTTCGGGCCCCTGTCCGTGCTGGTGCGGGCGCTGGGCGTGCGCTCCCGCCGGGAGATTGATCTGGAGAAGTTCGCCATCAAGGCCCTGCGCGGAGATTTCGAGCGCATCCCCAATGACGGGGGGCCGCTGGCTCGCGCCAACGCCGCCCTCGTCGCCGCGCAGTCCTGAAACGAGCGCGCCTCCCGGGGTCGCGGGAAGCGCGCGCCCCTTGCCTCAGTGCACCATGGGCGTCGTGTAGCCGCCGCCCAGGGCCGGCATCAGCGCGGGGCCCGGCGTGCTGGACCCCGGCCTGCGGTCGCCCTTGGTGTCGAAGAAGCCGTTGAGGCCGGCGACGCCAATGGAGAAGTTCGTCACCCAGCCCTCGTCAGGCTTGCCCTCGGCGGCATTGATGTCGAAGGGCTTCGCGAAGTGCAGGCGCAACAGCAGGGGCCCCAGCGACAGGTTGAAGCCCACGACGGCGTTGAGCACGCGGTGGTCCCAGAGGTCCCTCGCTCCGTCGCCCACGCCGCCCATGTCCACCGCGGCGATGGCCTCCAGGTCGCTCAGGAAGGCCACCCGGATGATGTCGTTGAGGGGCAGCTGCGCCTCCAGCGTGGAGTAGACGAAGTGCTGGCCCAAGAGCCACCGCTCGTCGCCAAAGTTCACGCCGCGCAGGGTGTCGAAGCTGGACAGGTAGTAGGAGCGCGCGTAGCGGCCGCCCACCGTGGTGCCCGCGCCCAGGCGCGCGAAGAAGTTGGTGCGGCCGTAGATGGGGAAGTACCGCTCCGCGTCCAGGCGCAGGTTGCCGTACGCCTGCCCGTCGAAGGGCTGCACGCCGGCCGTCGCCTCCAGCAGCACGGAGCTGCCCGCGAGCGGCCCCGTCGCGTAGTGGTACTTGATGCTGTCGTAGCCGATGCGCCCGCTCAGCTCCGTCTGGAAGCGGATGTGCTGGTTGTCCGCGCGCCACGCCGACAGCAGCTCCTGGTTGGACTCGTTGCGCTCCGGGAACGCCAGGTAGAACTCACTGAAGTCATCCAGGAAGTACTTCGTGCCGCCGATGCTCAGGTCGCCCTGGAGGTAGAAGAAGGTGCTGAGCGGGTAGCGCAGGCTGCCCAACGCGCCGAAGTAGCGCTCCGATGAGATGAAGAACGGCCGCTGATCCGCCGGCAGGTTGTCGAACGTCTTGTCGATGCGGAAGCGCAGCGATTGGAACAGACCGCCGCCCCACGTCGTGCGCCCCACGTCGTTGACGTAGAGCAGCAGGCCGTCCGTCAATTCGAAGGAACCGTACACCGCGAGCGTGAGGACCATCTGGTGGTCGCGCAGCCGGTCCGACGCGGACGCGAACACCTGGCCCACGAAGCCGCCGCCGCCCGCGCCCGCGAAGCCGAAGATGGGCCCCAGTTCGATGTTCTCCCGGGTGAAGGGCCGGTAGTCCAGCGCGTCGGTGAGCGGCCGGAGGGCCATGGGGGAGGGCGGATCCGCCACCGGCTCCTTCGCGCTCTCCAGCGACAGCATGCGCGGCGGACGCAGCAGGGACGGCTTCCGCTCACCGCTCATGTGGAAGAGCATCCACAGGCCGCCGTCGGGGCCGGGGCCCGGCTCGAAGACGCCCGTGGTCAGGTCGGTGCGCCGCACGATGCGGCCGTCCGCCAGCCGCTCGTGCAGGTCGGAGCTGCTCTCGTTGTAGGCCACGAAGAACACGCGGCCGTCCGGCAGCGCCAGCGGATCCGCCTCGTCGCGGTCCTCGCTGGTGAGGCGCTCGGCCTGTCCCGCCGGTGCATCCGGCTTCACGCGGAAGAGGTTGTACTTGCGGTGCGACGTCGCGTCGGACGTGTAGATGATGCCGGACGGGCCCCAGGTGACCTGCCGCTCGGCGAAGACGTCGTCGGTGAGCTTGCGGATCTTCGCGTCCTCACCCTGCGTCAGGTCCACCAGGTACACGTCGCGCAGGCCCGCGTCGTTGATGCCGATGAACGCGACGTAGCGGCCGTCCGGGGAGAAGGCCGGCGAGTAGATGGCCAGCACGCCCTGCTTGTCGATGCGGTAGCGGCGCCGGTCCCCGGTCTCCAGCTTCACGTTGAGGCCCACCTCCGTGCCGATGCCCGTGCGCACGGCCGAGCGCCTCACCAGCACGTCCGTGGCGCGCTTCTCGGAGATGTGCACGTAGTCCTGCACGTAGAGCACGTCGCGGCCGGTGCGCTCCGCCACGAACGCGAGCTTGTCCTTGGTCAGCGCGAAGTTGCGGCCGGACACCGGGTGCAGGGACTCCACGCCCGGCACGCCGTCACCCGCCACCTTCACCGTCTTGCCCGGCGTGCGCGGATCCGTCAGGTACAGCCGGCTCTCGCCCGTCTCCGGCACGATGGTGCGCAGGGCCAGCACGTTGCCGTCCGGACCGCTGGCCATCGCCGTGACGATGCCCGGCGTCTCGTCCAGCGAGTCCAGCGCGGGCGCCGTCTGCGACGAGTCCAGGTACGTCTTGAACGCCCGGCGCTTGAGCCAGTTCTCGAAGCGCGCGGAGATGCGCTTGGGGTCATCTCCCGTCAGCCGCTCCAGCAGCTCCTCGAACTTGAGCGACGGCGAATCGCGCGAGCCGCCCACCAGCCGCGGCGCCTCCTCCAGGAGCCGCTGGGTGATGCCCGCGCCGTACTCGGCCTCCAGGAACGCCACGCGCGCCTGGCCGACCTTGTAGATCCACAGGTAGCCGTAGGGCCCGGGGGAGAAGAAGTCGAGGAACGCGTAGCCCTTCATCAGGTCCGGGTTCACCAGCAGGTCCCGCACCATCATCTCCGCCTCGGGGTCCAGGCCGCGCTTGGCGTAGAACTCCGCCAGGCCTTCGATGAACCACAGCGGATAGCCACCCAGCGGATCCCCGAAGGTCTTGGCCTGCTCGGCCACGGTGCGCACCTTCTGGATGGTGAACTGGTGCGCCAGTTCGTGCGTGCTGACCTCCTCGAAGAGGTGGTGGTCACCCAGGTACGGCAGCGACAGCTTCAGGTCCTCCGTGGAGGTGACGCCCAGCGTGCCCTCGGAGACGGCGAACACGTTCGTCTGGAGGAACTCCGCGTAGCTGCTGTACAGGATGTACGGGAACGTCTCCGTGGGGACGTACTTGAACTGGTCCACCAGGTACCGGTACGCCTCCTCGATGATGGGCGCGGCCCGCTCGGCCACCTCGCGCTCGCGCTCGTAGAAGTAGAAGCGCACGCCGCCCGTCTTCGAGCCCAGGTCCTTCGCGTAGGTGTAGTTGAAGCCGGCGTCCGTGTTGCCCAGGAGGAGCGGCGCGCCGGAGAACACCGGGCCGCCGTCCGCGCTGGTGACGCCCGCGAGCGTGCCCGCGTCCCCCGCCGTGCCGCCGTCCGCCAGCGCCACCACGCCCGGGGGCGGAATGCCGCCGTCGGGAAGGCCCACGACGGGCGGGGGCGCTCCTGCGTCGGACGCGCCCATGTCGAGCGCGATGCCGCCCGACGCGGACGGCCGATCCGCCGGAGGGGCCATGGTTACGTTGCCGGAAGGGGTGACCTCCGGGCCGCCCGGCGGAGACTGTGTGTCGCCCGTATTGGGTGACGTGGTGGGCGCGCTCGGGTTGGCGCCACCCTGCGTGCCGGGGGGTTGATCATGCGCGGTGTGGTCGGCGGGCTTCGCCAGGCCGGTCGAGCCGGGGCCCACGAGGATGTCGACGTGCCGCCACTCGAACTCGTAGCTGTTCACGGGTGTCTTCCCCGCGCGACGGGGAACGACGAAGACCTGGGCCAGCGCGAGCTCCGGCAGGAGCAGGGCCAGCAGCACGGCGATCACGTGCGGACGGGGGTTCAAAAAGCACCTCGGTAAGGCGAGGAGACAGGCTGTCAGGGGCCCGGCGGAAGGCTCCCTCTCCCACCGGAAACGCACAAGCGGTCGTTTTGTTTCTTTGCGTTGCGGTGGACGTCCCGGGCCTTCCCCCTCTGCGCGCGCCGGGGGACTTGGCGGCGGTCGGGATCGCCCGGTATGGAGGAGGGAATGAACCGTTTCCCGCTCGTCGCCGCTACCGCGTTCCTCGCCTTCGGTTGTGGCAAGGACAGTTCCGAAACCAAGGCCGAGTGTCAGGTTGAAGCCATCGACCTGACCGGTTGTGACAGGTCGACGTTGAGTGCCGTCCAGGCCGACGGCATCTGGAACACCAACATCAACTTCGACGACGGCTACACGGGCCCGTCCTCCATCCGCTTCTCCCCCGGGGATCCGCTGCTCGTCGGCCTGTCCATGACGACGAAGCAGGTCACCCCGGACACGTTCTATCTGGCCAGCGACGTGACGGGCTCGGACGGCTCCACGTTGCGCTACGCCTTCTCCGGCTGCAAGGCCTCCGGGCCGGGCGCGGTGCTGGGCGTGGCGCGCGTGTGCCGCAACGGGGAGACCGTGCGCAACGGCACCTTCACCGCGGTGCGCGTGGCGCGTCGCGCGGGGGAAGCCGAGTCCGACCGCGTCGCGCTGCTGGGGCAGGGCGCGCTGCCCCGGGGCGCGGCCAACGGCGTGGCGGTGGCGGGCGGCTACGCCTACGTCATCGCGGGCACCGAGGGCCTGTTCGTCTTCAACGTGAAGGACCCCGCGCACCCGGCGCTGGTGTCCGAACTGAAGATCCCCACGGAGACGTTCACCAGCACGCTCATCAGCGGCACGACGCTCTACCTGGGCACCTACGCCACGGGCATCCGCATCTGCGACCTCGCCGCGAACCCGGAGGTCCCCACCTGCGACAAGACGGTGCTGGCGGACCTGAAGGTGCGGGTGGACGGAATGTCGAAGGACGGCAACCTGCTCTACGTGGCGTCGCCCCTGCCCAAGTCGGACATCGTCATCCTGGACGTGACCCAGCCGTCCGCGCCGACGCTCGTGGTGCGCTACACGGTGGAGGGCGCCTCGGCCGACCTGAACGAGTACCCCTACGCGCTGGCGGTGCAGGACAACCGGCTGTACGTGAGCAACTGGAGCTACGGCGTGACGGTGACGGACCTCGCGCCCCTGGCGACGACGACGAAGGTGCCCAAGCTCCTGGGCCGCTTCGGCGGGCCGTCCACCAGCGCCCTCGCGGTGGGGAAGCTGGGGGACTCCACCGTCGTCTACCAGGGCTCGGACGGGTGGGGCTCCTCGCTCCTGGCGCTGGACGCCACGCACCCGGAGGCCATCGTGCAGCGCGGCGAACTGCCGCTGCGGCCCGAGGCGACGATGGGCGGCATGGCCCTGTCCGGCACCACGCTCTACGTGGCCAACTACCAGGACGGCCTGCGGGTGTACGACGTGGCCACGCTGGGGACGCCGAAGGCCGCCGGGTACTTCAACACCTGGAACGAAACCGAGGCGAACCGGGGGCTCAGCTACTTCGACGGGCTTCAGGGCGTTCACGTCGCGGACGGCCTGGTGTATGGGTGGGACACGACGCGGGGCCTGCTCATCTTCCGCCACACCCCGTGACGCCAGGGCCGCTCCATGACCTCGTTGAACGGATGTGGCCGCTGCCAGACCCTGCCCGAGACGCCCGACGCACCGGGGCGCCTCTTCCTGTGGCCGCCGCTGGGCCACAGCCTGGGCAAGCTGGTGGCGCACCTGCGTGATTCGGGGGGCACCTACCAGCTGCGCACCGATGCGCAGTGCGTCGTGGTGGGAATGGGGGAGGGCGGCCTGCGCAAGCTCTCCGCGCACCTGCCCAACGTGCTGACGGCGGAGGAGGTGCGGGGCACGCGCGCCCTCTTCATCGCCGGTGACGGCGAGCCGGGCATGGCGGACTTCCCGCGCGTGGACTCACTGCAACGGCTCACCACGCTGCACCAGTCCGGGTGGCTGGTGGACATGCTGGCGGAGACGCGGCTCACCACGTTCTTCCAGCCCATCGTCCACGCGCAGGACACCTCCCGCATCTTCGCGCACGAGGGGCTGCTGCGCGGGCGTGACCGGGACGGCGCGCTGGTGCCGCCCAACCGCCTGTTCGACACGGCCCGCGAGGCGGACCTGCTGTTCCAGCTGGACCTGGCCGCGCGCACCACCGCCATCCGCGAGGCGGTGCGGCACCGGCTGAGCACGCACCTGTTCATCAACTTCACGCCCACGGCCATCTACGACCCGGCCTACTGCCTGCGCTCCACCGTGGCCGCCATCCGCGAGTCGGGCATCCCGGAGTCGCACGTCGTCTTCGAGATCATCGAATCCGACCGGGCCGCCAACGCCGCGCACCTGCGCGGCATCGTGGACTTCTACCGGGCGGCGGGCTTCAAGGTGGCGCTGGATGACCTGGGGGCGGGCTACTCGTCGCTGAACCTCATCCACCAGCTCAAGCCGGAGTTCATGAAGCTGGACATGGAGCTGGTGCGAGGCGTCCACGAGGACCCCTACAAGGCGTCCATCGTGCAGAAGCTGCTGGAGATCGCGAAGCAGCTGGGCATCCAGACCGTGGCCGAGGGCATCGAGACGGCCGAGGAGCTGTCCTGGGTGCGCCGCCACGGGGTGGACTTCGTGCAGGGCTACCTCATCGCCAGGCCCGCGGCCGCCCCCGCCAGCGCCACCCCGCGCATCACGGATTGAGCAGGACGTTGGACGTCCCGGACTGCTCCAGGCTCGCGGCGCGCGCCAGCTGCAGCATGTAGCCCGCGTTCTGCAGGGCGATGCGCGCGGCGTAGGTGTCCCGGCGGTTGGCGGCATCCCGCGCGATGGCGATCTGCGCGCGGATGCGCTCGGCCTGCACCACGACCGTGCCCTGGCCGTAGGTCGAAGCGCTCTCGCGCACGACGGAGAAGTCCTCGTCGGCGATGCCCAGGGCGTTGTCCACGCCCAGCTCGCCCTGCTCCATCGCCTGATCCGCCGCGAGCATCCACTGGCCGCCGGACTGGATCCGCGCCAGTCGCTGCTGCCGGGCGCGCTCGGCCTCGTACGCGCGCTGCTCGTGTGTATCCACCTGCGACTGCACGGCCTGGGTGCGCTCGGTGGCCCGCGTGTCGCGAGTCTCCATCTCCTGCTCCAGGTCCGCGATGCGCTGGCGCAGGCGGGTCGCTTCCTCGTTGGCCGCGTTGGCGTTCGCACCGGCGGCGCCTTGTGGCTGCTGGCCCTGGGCGCCCTGCGTCGTCTGATTCGAAGGCGTCACTGGCGACGTTCCACCCGGAGCCGGAGCCGTCGTCCCCGTTGAAGGCACGGCGGTCGAGCCCGGCGGAGCGGCGTTCCCGGTCCCCGCCGTCCCCGCGCCACCCGTCGCGGGCGCCGGAGTCACTGGAGTGGGAGCCCCCGCGGGGCTGGCGGCCCCGTCGGACGTGGGGGTGTCCGTCGTCCCGGCGGTCCCCGCGCCGCCCGTCGCGGACGTGGAGGTGCCCGGCTCCTGCACCGTCACGCGTGACGAATCCAGCGGGACCTCACCCGTGGTGCCCGGCGCGACGTTGCCCGGAGCCGTCGAGGAGGTCGCGCCCGTGTCGTAGGTGCCACCGAAGCCCGCGGCGTTCGCGTTGGTGGGGCCGGACGAGGGGGAAGTCCCCGCGGCACCCGCGCCGGTATCGGACTGCCCCGCGGTGGTTCCCCCCACGGTCGAAGCAGTGCCCGCCGCGCCCGCGCCTCCGGTGCCCGACAGGGGTTGTGCTTGCTCCGTCTCCGCCGTCTCGGTGGGGGCGGGCTGCTGCTCGAAGACCGTGGGCACGGGCGGAGGCACATACGTCTGGGACTGCTGGACCGCGACCTGACCCGAGGTCACGGGCGCGCTCCCATCCGGGAGCATGGGCGTCAGCGAACGGTAGTTGCCCTCGGTCGGATCCGTCGGAGCCTGGAGGGTATAGCCCTGCGGAGGACGTGCCCCGTCCATGTCGTCCGCGGCCTGCTCATAGGCATCCTGCAGGGCCGCGGCAGCGGGGTCCCTCACGGAGGGATCTTCCGGGGGCAGTGGCGCCACATCCTGCGCCTGTCCAAGGCTCAATCCCGCGACGATGGCGATCCAGATGCGCATGCCCGGAAGATGTTCACGCGCGAACGCTTCCACATCGCGGCCAGCACTCCTTCGCCCGCTGGCCTGCCTGCGGGACAGCCAGGGCTCAAGCCTTCGAGCGCCGCGCCAGCAACTCGTCCGCCGCACGCCGGCCGGTCTCCAGCGCGCCATGCACGGTGCCTTCATCCCCGTCTGCGTGTGTGGCCTCTCCGGCGAAGAACAGCGTCCGGCCCACGGGCCTGGCCAGCGCTTCGACAGCGTCCATCGCGCCCGAGGGGATGACCGCGTAACCACCGCGCGTATACGGCTCGGCCTGCCAGTCCTGCACGTGCCACGCCTCCAACTGCTCATCCAGCTGCCGCACGGGGCGATGGAAGAGCTGTGACAGGCTCCGGAGCGCGCGCGCCAACACCGCCTTTTCACTCATGCGCGACAGCGCCGCGGCGGGAGGGCCTCCGCTCCAGCCCACCAGGTGCCGGGTGCGGCGGTGCGGCGACAGCGTCCACCACGTGGGGAACGGGGAGGCGGGCGCGTGGAAGAAGCCGAAGCGCGCGGTGGCCTCCTGCTCCCGCCAGAACGCCGTGCGGAAGCGGAGGAGGACCTTCACCAGCGAGCCCATCACCAACCGGTTCCAGGCCCCCTCCTGCGCCCGGATGCGCGGCACGAAGCGCACGGCCCCCGGGGAGGGCGGCTTCGCCTGCAACACGCCCACGGGCAGCGTCACCACCGCGTGCTCCCCCTGGAACGTCCCCAGGGGAGTGCCCTGCCGGGTCCGGGCCCGCACACGGACGCCGCCCGGCTTCCAGCGCACCTCCTCGGCCACGGCGTTGAGGAACAGCGTGTCCGGCTTCGCGAGCAGCTTCGCGGCCATCGCATGCATCACGCGGTCGTACCCCTCCAGCACGCGTGAAGGCGTCGTGCCTCCGGAGGCGTCAGCGGTCCGCTCCATCCGGGCGATGGCGAGCGTGCTCGCGACCTCCGGATCCGCCGCGTAGAACCCCTGGACATACGAGCGCGCCATCGCGCTCACGACGGGTGGCCAGCCGTGGATGCGCGCCTGCTCCGCGACCCACGCCGCCATGGGACGGTCCGGTCCCTTCGCGGCCATCAGGGGGGCCTCGAACGCGAAGGCATCCTCTCCGTCGTCCAGCTTGCCCCGCCACAGGAGCGCGTGCGTGTCGTTGCAGGGGCTCACCGTCAGCCCCGCGCGGTGGATGCGCCGCAGCAGCGCGGCGGGCTTGCCGTGGACGAACTCCGCCCCCAGCTCCAGGGGCACGTCCGCCACCGTGTCCCGGAGTGTCGCCACGCGGCCGCCCACGCGGTCTCGCGCCTCCAGCACGATGACCCGCAGGCCCTTGCCCATCAGTCGGTCGGCCGCGGCCAGCCCCGCCGCGCCGGCTCCCAGGATGACGACATCCGCCTTGTGCTCCATGCCGCTCCTGCTCCGCCTTGCGCGAAGCGCCCATCATGGAAGGACGCCCGCGGCCCATCCGACGAACGGAAGGGCCGCGAGGGAAGGGGAGACGCGGTGCTAGTAGGTCTTCGGCGAGCTGCTGGAGCCCGTGCTGGAGCCCGTGTCCGGGTTCATCGTGGAGTCGTCGCCGCTGCCCACGTCCTGGTTCTTGTCATCCATGCCCGAGCCGCCCGTGCCCTCGTTGATGGACGAGTCCGGCGACATCACGTCGGTGCCCGAGCCGCCCGTGCCCGAGCTCGGCGAGATGCTGGTCGCCATGTTCTTCTCGTCCTTCACCTGGAAGCTGGCGCGGATCTCCTGGCCCTCCTTCAGGCTCTTGGCGTTCTTCATGCTCGGGTCGGTGAACTGCGTCTTGCTGTCGATGTCCAGGGGCACCACCGCGCCGCTGGTGCTGCTGACGTAGACCTTCTTGCTCTCGCTCTTGACGACCTTCCCCGTCAGCTCGTTCGAGCCCGTCATGCTCGAAGAGCCCGTCGAGTGCGCCGCGGACGACCCCGACCCGCCGACCGCATCCGGGCTGCCCGTGCCGCTGCCGGGGGAGCCCTGCATGCTGCCGGACGACGTCGACGGCTGCTGGGCGCCCTGTGTCGTGCTGTCCTGGGCAAAGGCCACGCCGGAACCCAGCAACGCCACGGACGCAAAAACCCCAATGAGCTTCTTCATGGAATCTCTCCCGGATGATGTGAGTGGGACGGGGCGGCACCCTCGGGAGCTCCCCGCTGGGCAAAACCTAGGGGTGATGGGAGTCAGCGAGAGGTCGGAGGGAGAAGACCGGATGCGTGCCTGTTCGCTCCCCGGCCCGTGGGGCGTGGTCCGCTCCCGACAACCGGCGCTCCGGCCGCCGGGTGGGGTGCTTGAAGCTGATTCCGGATTCACCTAGCGTGCTGGCCAAAGAGCGGAGGCTGGCCGACCGGCCTGCCCCCCGCCAGGAGACCGTGACCTCGATGCCCC
>NZ_RAWK01000490.1 GCF_003612165.1 Corallococcus aberystwythensis
GGACAGGAGGATGCGCCCGGAGGGACGGCTTGCGCGCGGAGTAGGCTGCACCATCCCCATGCCTTCTCCGTCCGGAACGCCGCCGTCCTCCCGAAAGCCGCTGGTGGTCACTACTTCGGACCGGGTGGACGCACAGCTCGCACAGCGTGCGCGGAGCGCGGCGGAGGAAGTGGGCGTGCCGTATGTGGAGCGCCACCACAAGCTGCCCCTGAAGAAGCTGCTCACCGACACGGCGGACGCGCTGGTCGTCTTCGAATCCACGGCGGTATCGCTGGTGGACGCGGAAGGGACGCTGCGCTTCTCACCGGGGCTCGCGCACCTGCGCGTGAAGCAGCTGGACGCGGGCGTGACGGAGGACCAGTTGCTGCGCGTCGCGCGCCTGCGCGAAGGGGAGCGCGTGCTGGACTGCACCCTGGGGCTGGGCGCGGATGCGCAGGTGGCGGCGCGGCTGGTGGGCCCTACGGGCCACGTCACCGCGCTGGAGAAGAGCCCGGCGCTCTACCTGCTGGTGCGCCACGGACTCGCGGGGCTCGCGCGTCATCCGGCGGCCTCGGCGGTGGACGTGGTGAACGCGGACGCGACGGCATTCCTTCGCGCGCTGCCAGACGGAGCGTTCGACGTGGTGCTCTTCGACCCGATGTTCGAGCGCGAGCGAAAGTCCTCCGCCGCGTTCGAGGCGCTGCGCCGCCACGCGGACTACTCGCCGCTGACGCGGGAGGCGGTGGAGGAAGCGCGGCGCGTGGCACGCAGGGCGGTGGTGTTGAAGGGGTCGCGCTACTCGCAGGACTTCAAGAAGCTGGGCATCACTCCGGAGCCCGCCCGGCCCAACGCCACGGTGTTGTGGGCTCGACTCCCGGGCTCGGGCAACCCTGGGAATCCTGGTGGAGCCGGGAACGCTTGATAGCGTCCTGGACGGCTGTGACTCACCACCGGGAGCGACACATGAAGACGCTGAAGCGGGGATTGTTGCTGGCGGCTTGCCTGCTGGGGTCCGTGGGCTGTGGCGTGGAAGCCCCCGAGGAGGGTGCTCCGGCGCAGGAGGACACGCAGGAGGTGTCCGCGCAGGCCGGCTGCATCCCCGGCCAGACGCGCACCATCAAGGTGGGCTGCTGCACGCCCACGTTGGAGCGTCGGCAGAACCAGGTCTGCACCAACTCAGCGGGCTCCTGGAGCAACTCCGGCTCCAGCTACTGCGGTGGCTCGACCCTGAACTGCTACGGCGGCTGATCCGTCAGCCATTGGTTCGCGGACAAGTCCTGCGCGGACGCACGGCTCGGGCGGATATGTCCGAGGTCGATCGACGCAGGCACACACCCTGAGGGAAGAAGGGCGGAGCCGCCCGGACGGCAGCGGACGTGAAGGGCTGTCGCCGTTCACGAACCCGCGGGGTCTGGACGAGGGCCGGAAGAGCCAGCGGCGCGCGGCTCACCGGCTCGGGGGGTCCAGGGTGCCGTGAACCGGTCCGCCGGCCTCGGACACCGCTTCGTGGGTTCGTTCGCGAGAATCGCTGGATGGCTCCTTGGACTGGAGGCCATCCTCCGGAGAAGCGGTGTCCCAACCTGCCCGACGGTTGGACAGGTTGCTCGAGTCCACGCCCGTCACGTGCCCTCCGGCGTCTTCGCCACCGGGTTCGTAGGCAGTGGGCGGCAGGGCTGCTGGAAACCCCAGCGCCTCGCTGTCGGGCACCAAGGGAAGAACCTGCCCACGGGGACGAGGCGCACTCCCGAGTACCTCGGAGTCCTCGGTGGCTGAATCGAAGCGGCCAAGGCCACGCTCCTCAGCGCGGTCGCGTGCCTCGAATGCGTCGTCCTGCTCGGTGACTGACGTAGGCGCGCCGAGGCCACGCGTCTCAGCGCAGCTCTGGACCTCAAATGCATCGTCCTGCCTGGTGGTGGATATGAGGTCGCCGGGGCCAGGCGTTTCAATGCAAGGGTGTCCCTCGGGCGCATCGTCCTGCGAGGTGGCTGACGCGGGAGCGCAGTGATGGCCCTCCTGAGCGTGAGGAGCCTTGGGAGACGCATCCTCCCGAGGGACAGGAGCGAGTTGGTCGAGAACAAGCTCGTCGTACGTCTTCATCAGCGCCGGCAGCTGGTGCTGAAGAGCCTGGACGTCGCGCGCATACAGCGCATCCAACGCGCAGATGACCCACTGGCGCATCGCATCTCCGCCCATGAAGGGCAGCAGCCGGTCCGCGATGCCCCGGAAAGCCCGCTGCAGCGACTGGATGAGGAGCAGGTGCCCGGGCCGCGAAGCCACCTGGGCAGAAAGCCGCAGCAACTCGAATTCCAGCTGCGCGCAGCGCTCCTTGGGGTGGTACCAGCGCGCCGCGTCCTGGAGCGCGTAGCAGGTGCTCTCCAGCGGCCCCAGGGCCACGGCGGAGGCATTCGCGCAGCAGTCGGAAAGCAACTCCACCAGCACCTGCCGCTTGAGGCTGAAGAAGCCCTCCAGAAGGCGCCGGGACTCCTGGGTGCGCGTGTCATGCAGCGCCAGCCCGAGGTTCTCCAGCGTCAGCGACTCGTCCAGCGCCACCGCGCGCGCCTGCCGCCCGGGACGCAGCACCACCAGGCCCCTCGCCGCCAGCCGCCGCAAGGCCTCGCGCACCGTGCCCCGGCATACCCCATAGCGGCGCGCCATCTTCCGCTCCGAGGCCAACCCCCCATTCCTCGGCAGCCTCCTCTGCG
>NZ_RAWK01000491.1 GCF_003612165.1 Corallococcus aberystwythensis
GGGCCCTGGAGGCGAAGGTCCTCACCTGCCTCCCGAAGCGGCCGGTGGGGTGGCGGGCGTTCCTCTGCGGCAACGCCGACGCGGTACTATCCCTGCGCAAGAAGCTCTTTCTCGCGGGGGTCTCGCTGAAGGACATCCACGCGGATGCCTTCCTGCCGAGCGTGCCGCGAGCAGGGCCCGTCGCCGGAGCCGCCTGACGTGTACCTGACCCTTCACGCCGACTACTCGCTGCGCGTCCTCATGTACCTGGCGGCGCGTCCGGGCCGGCCGTCGTCCACGCAGGAGATGGCGGACGCCTACGGCATCTCCAAGCACCACCTGGTGCGCGTGGTGCAGACGCTGGCGCAGCAGGGCGACGTGGAGGTGCGGCCGGGGCGCGCGGGCGGCGTGCTGCTGGCAAGGGCTCCGGGGGACATCCAGCTGGGCCGCGTGGTGCGCGCGGCCGAGCCGGACTTCCACCTGGTGGAGTGCTTCGACCGGGAGCGCAACACCTGTCCCATCGCGCCCGCCTGTGGCCTCAAGGGAGTCCTCGCGGAGGCGCGTGACGCGTTCCTCGCCACGTTGGACCGGTACTCGCTGGAGGACCTGCTGCGCCGCTCCAAGCCCGGCCTGTCGGACCTGCTGCTGACGCCGTCCGCGCCACGGGAGTGAGCCAGACTCGCATCGCTGCTTCAGCGCCCGTAGGTGCCCACGAGCGTGGCGCGAGCGAGCGTGTGCGTGAAGAGATTGAAGCCCAGGAACGCGGGCGTGGCGTCCTTCGGGATGTCGAGCGACTCCACGTCCACGGCATGCACGACGATGAAGTAGCGGTGCGCGCCATGGCCCGGTGGCGGCGCGGCGCCGAGGAAGCCGGGGGTGCCGCCGTCGTTGCGCAGCTGGAACGCACCGGTCGGCAGCTGCTTGCCGTCCTGCGAGCCCGCGTTCGTAGGCAGGTGGGTGGTGGAGCGCGGCAGGTTGACCACGGCCCAGTGCCAGAAGCCGCTCGCGGTGGGCGCGTCCGGGTCGTAGACCGTGACGGCGAAGCTCTTCGTGCCTTCCGGAAACCCGCTCCACGAAAGCTGCGGCGACACGTCCTGCCCACCCGCGCCGAAGATGCCGCTGAGCTGCGCGGTGGCCAGCGTCTGTCCTTCGCGCACGTCGGTGCTGGTGACGCTGAACGAAGGCACCTGGGGCAGGGCGTCGTAGGGGTTCGTCTTCATGGAGGGCTCCGGTGAAGGTAGGGGCGGAAGGCTAGACCTCCTGGTCACCGGATCCGCGCGGCCAGCCGTCCCACTGTCACAAACCGACGGAAGGTCGTTGGCATCGCGCCCCCGTGGCAGTCCCAGGTGGCGCTGTTCTCGCCATTACCCCCGAGTGCTGACGAAGTCCGCCCAGTCGTCCGGCTGTACCGTGACGCCCGACCACTTCCGCCAGGCGGTGACCTCGGCCTGCCAGGTGGCCGCCCCGCCGCGCAGGGGGAATGCACGCGTGACCGCGAGCCGGTGGACCAGTGCGTGGTCGCGCGGGAGGCTGCGATTGACCGCGTCGACTTCGCCGGGTTTCGCACGCAGGCGCAGCTCCGCCGCCTTCATGGCCCCGTCCTGCCGGAACAGCGTGGACAGGTCCTCCGTCACCGGCGTCTCGGTGAAGGACCAGAGGCCCAACAGCGGCGGCTCGCGCCCCTCCAGCAGCGCCGCGTGCAGCCGGTCGTGGCCATCCACCACCAGCCAGCGCTCGGCCAGGGCGAAGTACATCAGCAGCACCGGCGGCAGCGTTCCGTCCCGGACGTGCTTGCGCCACGCCTTCACCCGCCCGTCGTCTTCGGGTGACGGTGCACGCAGCGGCATCACCCCTCCGCTGCGCTCAGGGAGGCGGCCCGCTTCCGCCCAGGACCAGTCCTCGGAGCGGAAGGGCGGGAAGCGCAATGCCGCATGGAGCTCGCAGGGAGGCTCCGGAAGGACTCCCGACCCGATGATGGGCACCGTGGAATAGCCCTGTGCCTGCGCGACGGGAGCCACCTGGAGGGGCCGCAGACACCAGCGCCCCGAGTGGAGTAGCGACGGTTCGGATGTCTCGAAATGGTGTGTCCACCAGCGGGTCCACGCAGCCCACCATCCAGGCGAACCGGGTTCCGGGTGACGCCGGGCCTCCTCCGCGAGGATGCGCGGGAACGCGTCCGCGAGCTTCGCCGGGCCGCGCAGCCAGGCGCACCCGTTCCACCAGTCATCCACCCGCATCCAGAACAGAGGCTGCCCGCCGAGCATCACGCGCAGCAGGTAGGGCCGCGTGGCCTCGACATGGAGCAGGGGGCGTTGCCGCCAGTGTCTCCACGAAGGGACGGTCAGCAGCAGCCCGGGCCCATCCCCCGGCATCCGCCAATCCGTGTCATCCGCCGTCACGGCGATCCGTGGCTTCACCGGTCACCCTCCACGGCCGGGCACTCCACCTCGCGGCGCGTCCTCATGCAACAGACCGGCCACGAAGTGGTTTCACAGCGCAGCGCCATGCGTCGCTCAAGGTCGTGGTGCCCTTTGAACCGGCCTGACCGTGCTCATCGTGCCAGGGCTGACTCGCGTTTCGTGGATGGCAGGAATGGCCGGAGACGAAGACCTCGGGCATCCATGCCAGGCCCCTCC
>NZ_RAWK01000492.1 GCF_003612165.1 Corallococcus aberystwythensis
GGGCCGGGTCAGGCGGTGGGGACGGCGACGCTCGCGCGCGACTCGCGCTGGGACGACACGAGCGCCGAGCGCTGCAACCACCCGGCGAGCCCCAGCATCGCGAGCCCCGAGGTGCGCAGCGTGCGCAGGAGCTCCACCGCTTCAGTGGGATTGCCGGGCAGCAGCGGCGCCAGCCACTCGCGCGCGTCGTAGAAGAGCCACACCGCGCCGGACAGGCCCATGGCCCACCACACCCAGGCGAGCCGTCCGCCTCGCAGCATGTAGGCGACGCGGAGGATGGGCGCGACGAGCAGGATGGTCGTCATGTCCGCCAGCGTGGACGCCAGCGCGATGACCGCCGTGCACGTGGCCGCGAAGCCCTGGCCCAGCTGGCCCACCGCCTTGACGAGCGCCGGCCCGCCCACCGCCAGCGCCGCCACCGCCGCGACCGCCCACAGCACCGTCGCGCGGGAGCTGGGCGGCGGCTGCAGTCCGGACTGCTTGTAGGTGCGCGACAGCAGCACCAGCGCGAACGTGGTGCTCACGTTCGCCAGCACCACCACGCCCATGCGCACGGGCAACAGCGGCGACTGCGTGAACGGCACGTCCGGCACCGCGTGCATCCAGTAGCTGCGCAGGGCCGTGCTGACGAGCGACAGGACCGCGCCCACCGTCAGCAGGCCCCACACGCGGCGCAGGTAGTCCCCCGAGCCGAAGGACAGCGCCGCCGCCGCCGTGCCCAGCACCGCGAGCAGGCCCACGGTCCAGCCCGCCACGTCACCCACGAGCGCCAGCCGGGGCGCGTCCTGGAAGGACGTGGCCACCGCGGCCAGATGCACGAGCTGGAGCACCACGACGGCGCCCAGCCAGGGCGCCACTCTCGCGAGGGCGCGGCCCGAAGAGGGACGGGGGGCGGTCATCGCAGCTTCTCCATGGCCTTCGAAATCTCCGTGAGGGTGTTCGTCGTGCGCAGCGCGCCGATGAAGACGTTGAGCATGGGCTTGAGGCCCTCCAGCACCAGCGGCACGTCCTGCGCGCCTACCTGTTCGGGTGGACGCTTGAGGGCCCGCAGCGCGGCGGTGTGGATGGCCATCTTGGCGGTGAAGTCACCCAGCAACGGCTCCAGGTGATGCATCAGCACGTCGTGCCAGCCAGGAGCGGATGAAGGGGAGGACGAGGGTGTCTGCACGTCACCTCCGCGGGAGGAAGACCTCCAGCGTAGGGACATTTCCAACCCGGCACGAGGGCCCGCCTGCTCCCGGACCCATACAAAATGCTCGGGTTGGCCTGTTTTCCCCGCGACCTCTGGAAAACGGTGCGGCTTACCGGCGGCGCGGCTTCTTCTCTTCGTCCGCCTTGGGGGCCGGCCGGGGCTCATGCGGGCCCTTGAGGACGTCCTCGAAGCGGGACTTCTGCTTGCGGCGCTTGAAGAAGAGGGCGGTGCGGCCCAGCAGCTGCGCGAGCTCCGAGCCGGTGGCCTCGGCGAGCCGGTCCGCGACTTCGTGGCGGCCTTCCGGACCTTCGTTGATCTTCACCTTGATGAGCTCGTGGTCGTTCAGCGCCTGCTCGAGGGCGGCGATGACGCCTTCGGTGACGCCGGACTGGCCGACGAGGACCACCGGCTCCAGGTGGTGGCCGAGGCCTCGAAGGTGGCGGCGTTCTTTCCCGGTGAGGGGCATGGGGGGTGTCTCCTTGAAAAGGCGCGCACCCTACTTCTTTTGGGCCGCCATGCGGACCTCTCGCATCGCATCAATGTGGTCCGGTTGCAGCTCGACCGTCCGCTTGAAGTGCTTGAGGGCCCCGGTCGCGTCGCCGCAAATCTTCGCGATGACGCCCAGGAAGTAGTGGGCGGGGGCGCAGCGCTCGTTGCGCTTGATGGCGGCCTGGATTTCGCGGAAGGCCTCCGGCTGGGCGGCCTTCTTGTCGGGGGAGGCGAGGAAGCGCGCGTAGCCCCTCCAGGCGAAGAACTCCGGCTCCTCGGCGTTGAGGGCGATGGCCTCGTTGAGCATCTTCACGGCTTCCGGGTACTTGCGCGCCTTCACCAGGATGCAGGACTTCTGGAAGAGCTCCTCGGCCTGGAGGATGCCCTGGATGTTCACGCCGTCGCCGCCGCCGCTCTTGAGCTCCTCGATGTAGGCCGCGCGGCTCTTGTCGTCGGAGAGCGCGCGGTAGGCGTCACCGATGTACGCGAACACCTCCGCCTTGAGCTTCTCCAGCTCTGGCGGGGCGCCCTGGGGCAGGGTGTCCGGGTGGTAGAGCTTGGCCAGGCGGAAGTAGGCGATCTTCACCGCGCTGCCTTCGGTCTGTTCGGTGAGGCCGAGCCGCTGGAAGTGGTTCTGGCCCTTCATGGTCGCGGCGAGCTGGCGCAGCGCGGGCAGTTCATCCGACCCGGGCGTGGGGCCCGAAGCCGTGGGGGCCGCCGGAGCGGCGACGACGGGAGGCGCGGGCCGTGCGCCCGGGCCCGCCGTGGGCACGGCGCCAGGGCCGGGCGTGGGGGCGGCTCCGGCGGGAGCACCCGGAGGCCGTGCACCGGGCCCCGCCGTGGGGGCGGCGCTGGGGGGCGCAACCGGAGGGCGCGGGGCCGCACCGGGGCCCGCCGTGGGGGCGGCGCTG
>NZ_RAWK01000493.1 GCF_003612165.1 Corallococcus aberystwythensis
GGGTAGCGGCGGACGAGGCGGAGGCGGCGAAGGGCTTCTCGCTGTCCATGGCGCCGCTGGTCATCCGGGCGCTGGGCATGTGCCTGCTGGTGGCGGTGCTCCTGTGGCGTGACGGTCAGGGCCCGGCGCAGGTGGGCCTGGTGCGCGAGGGCTGGACGCGGGAGCTGCTGCTGGGAGGGGTGGTGCTGGTGGGCACCTACGTGGTGCACCTGGCGGCGTCGATGCCGTTGGCGGCGGTCGCGGTGGCGTTGAAGCTGGCGGGCCAGGAGCTGGAGGCGCGCAAGGGGGTGGCGGCGGCGCTCCTGAACACGGGGCTGGGCATCCCGGCCTTCGCGGCCATCATGGTGGTGGTGACGGGCTTCGAGGAGTTCGTCTTCCGGGGCTTCCTGGTGCCCCGCCTGCGCGTGGTGCTGGGCGGCTGGGTGCCGGCGGTGCTGGGCGCGGCGGTGCTCTTCTCCGTGGGGCACTTCTACGAGGGCACGCTCGCGGTCTTCCAGACGTTCGTGATGGGCGCCTGGTTCGGCTTCGTCCTCTGGTACCGGGCACGGCTACCGGCGCTCATCGTGGCCCACGCGGCCTTCAACACCATCAGCTTCGCGCTGATGCTCTGGCTGTCGCGCTCCGGCCTGCTGGAGAAGCTGCCGCCCCTCTAGGAGCGGCACGCACCTCCCTGGCTACGCCAGCGCTCCGGGCATCAGCTCGAGCGCCAGCTCCCTCACGAGCCCCCGGGCCACCTCCGCGGAGGGCAGCCCCGACACGCGGGCCACGGCTTCCGGCAGGTGGCTGGATGCTGCGTCCTGCTCCAGCTCACGCCAGGCTTCGCGGCGGGCCGCTTCCACCCGCTCGCGGGCCTCCGGGGACAGTTGCTCCAGGGCCCAGGCGTCGATGGCCCATGACAGCTCCGCGTGCCGCAGCTCGTCCGGGGCGATGGTGGCCAGGGACTCGCGCACCTGCGCGTCCTCCGCGCTCCTGGCCTGCCAGCCCGCGAGCAGCGCTCCGAAGGTCTCTCGCACGCAGCCCTCCACCGCGTTCTCGATGGCGAGCGCAACCAGCGTGCGGGGCTGGAACGGCGCCACCGTCAGCTCTGGCATCGGGGCCCCGTGACGCTGAGCCAGGGACTCCATCGCGCTTGCGTGGCGCACTTCGTCCTTCGCGGCTCGCCTCGCGGCCCGCACCAGTCGCTCCGGTGCGCCGTGCGCGGCCAGCTCGTCCGCGAGCCTTTCGAAGGCCGGCACGGACGCGGCCTCCAGGTGCGCCATCCTCGCGAAGAGCGCTCCCAGCGCCGGCGTCCCCGTGGCCACCGCGCCGTCGCTGCACAGCCCCTCCGGCCTCCGCCCCTCGCAGAGGAATGGCGCCTCGCATTTCACCTTCTCGAGCAAGCCGCCGTCCTCCCCAGCCTCAGGACCCATGAAGCGGGAACAGGGCGTGGTGGCTCCGAGCGCCTCGCACAGCTCCTCGCAGGGCGTGTCCTGCGTGGGCACTCCACCGTCACTCAACGTGGGGGGGACACGAAAGGTCTGCTGTTGGGTGTAGTTGTCCGAATCACACCCCCACGTCGAGGAGCAGCCCACCCCCAACGTGGCGACGGGTGCGAGCAACCACAGACGCTTGAACACGGGGCGCAACTTGCCGCGAGACATGCGGAACTCCTGCTTCCATCATGAACCCGCCGGCCCTCGGGCCCCGGCAGACTACCTCAGGCCTGGGGCGCCTGCGCGGAACGCCGCCGCAGCCAGTTGCGCAGGAAGGCCTTCACCTCCGGGTGCTGCGACTGGCGGAAGTGGTCCGGCGGGCCGTACTCCACCACGCGGCCCTCGTGCATCAGCGCCAGGTTGTCCGCCATGCCGAAGGCGGACGCCACGTCCGGCGTAATCACCAGCGACGTGGCCCCCAGCTGCTGCTTGCCCGTGGTGATGATTTCATTCACCGCCGCCGTGGTCAGCGGATCCAGACCCGCCGTGGGGTCGTCGTAGAGCAGGATCTTCGGCTGGAGGATGGTCGCGCGCGCGAAGCCCACGCGCTTCTGCATGCCGCCGGACAGCTCGCCCGGGAAGCGCGTGGCCGCGTGCGACAGGCCCACCTTCCCCAGCGTCTCGTTCACGGTCCTGGTGATGTCCGGCTCGGGCATCTTCGTGCGCTCGCGCAAGGGAAACGCCACGTTGTCGAAGACGTTGAGCGAGTCGAACAGCGCGTTCGCCTGGAAGAGGATGCCCAGCTTGCGGCGCATCTGGTTGAGCTCGGGCTCGTCCATCTTCGCCACCTCCGCGCCCTCCACCAACACCACGCCCCGGTCCGGCCGCATCAGACCCATGATGTGCTTCATCAGCACCGTCTTGCCTGAACCGGACACGCCCATCAGCACGCAGGTCGTGCCCTCCGGCACCACCAGGTCCACGCCCCGCAGCGCCGGCTGCCCGCCAAACGACTTGTGCAGGTCCCGCACCTCGAGGGTCAGCTTCGGCGCCGGCTCACGGCTCGCGTCACTCATCGCCCGGGAACCCTACCGCGCGGGCCCCGCCGCCGCGCTCCTGATTCACGCCCCGCCTCACCGCCGG
>NZ_RAWK01000494.1 GCF_003612165.1 Corallococcus aberystwythensis
GCCTCTACCAGCCCCTGCCCGGCCCCTTCGTGCGCCGGGACGCCGAGGGACGGCCCCTCCAGAACGACGACCCCCGCGACCGCCACGGCAGCGACCGCCGGCTGGGCGGCCGGATGTTCTGGAACGTGCTCCACTCCTTCCGCGACGTCCCGGAGGAGGAGACGGCCGTCTCCCAGGCCCAGTGGGACCGCATGGTGTTCGGGGCGGTGCTGGCCATGGTGGGCCTGGCCCTGGCGGCCATCGCGCTCGTCAGCTCGCTCTAGCAGCGGCGGGGCGCGTCGAAAGCCTTGGGGTTGGCGTGGCATGTGCTACGGTGCCGCCCACTTGGCCACCGACGACCTCACACTCGTCAAGCGCGTCCGCAGCGGGGACCAGCGCGCCTTCAAGCTCCTCGTCGAGCGTTACCAGCGCAAGGTGTATGCCGTCGCGCTCGGAATGCTGAAGGACAAGGAGGAGGCGATGGACGTCTCCCAGGAGGCGTTCGTCAAGGTCTACAAGTACCTGGACCACTTCAAGGGCGACGCGTCCTTCTACACGTGGCTCTACCGCATCACGTCGAACATCTGCATCGACGTGCTGCGCAAGCGCCGGGGCAGCGGCGAGGCCGTCGAGTACGACGAGACGCAGGACGTGGACCTCTCCGAGGCCCGCATCGGCGCGCTGGGCAGCCGCCTGGGGACGAACCCCCAGAAGAGCGCCCTGCGCAAGGAGCTGGCGGAGAAGATCCAGGAAGCGCTGGCCACGGTGCCGGAGAAGCACCGCGCCATCCTCCTGCTGCGCGAAATCGAGGGAATGTCCTACGAAGACCTGGCCCGCACGCTGGACATCCCCAAGGGCACGGTGATGAGCCGGCTCTTCCACGCGCGCGCCAAGGTGCAGAAGATCCTCGGGGATTATCTGGAGCTGGACGAAGCCAAGAGCGGGGTGGGCAACGAATGAGGGTGCCAGAAAGGCCTCCTCGAATATCCGTGGGGGAGGGCGCGTCCCCACCGACGAATTCCCACCAGCCCGCAGGGTGAAGAGTATGGCCGGAAATCCCGCGTGTGAGCGTTTCGTACCGCTCCTGTCTCCCTACATCGACGGTGAACTCGCTCCTGGGGAGCGCGTGAACGTGGAACGGCACCTGGCCGCCTGCCGGGATTGCACGGGCCGCGCGGCGGACCTGCGCGCCGAGTCCGGGTTGCTGCGGGTGGGCCTGGACATGGCGGTGGACGACGTCGACTTCAAGGACTTCGCCCAGAAGGTCATGGCCCGGGTGACGCCGGAGAAGCCGCCCCTCATCGAGCGGATGCGGCTGGCCCTGTCGGAGATGTTCCTCTACCAGCGCACCGCGATGATGTCGTCGCTGGCCACCGCCGCGGTGGTGCTGCTGGTGGCGCTGCCGCTGGTGCTGCGCGACAACGCGCCGGAGGGCTACGCCGCCGAGCGCATGACGGTGAAGTCCATCCAGTCCTACCAGGGCGCCCGCGTGGCCCCGGTGGTGATGGAGACCGAAGGCGGCGGCTCCATCATCTGGATGGTGGACGAGCAGGAGCAGGCTCCGGAGCCCGTGAAGGAGAAGAAGCCGGGCGCGGTGGAGTCCCAGGATTCGAGCGTGGAGCAGGATGGACAGGGAGGGCAGCCGTCGCCGGCTCCGTCCGTTCCGCCCCGGCCCACCGGAGGAGCGCTATGACGAAGCCGACGTGGGCGGTGCTGGCCCTGCTGGTTGCCGTGGGTCTGGTGATGGGGCCGGCGGTGGCCTCCGCCCAGGAGCAGAAGGTGAAGGTGCAGGTGGAGGTGGTGCTGGCCTCCAACAAGGGCACCGTGGTGGACCCCCCGGAGCTCACCAAGATGAAGGAGGCATTCCAGAAGCAGAACTTCAGCTTCACCTCCTTCAAGCGCATGTCGCTGGACACGGTGGAGGTGGGCGCCCAGAAGCCCACGGAAGTGAAGCTCCCCAACGGGACGAACGCGTCGCTCCAGCTGCTGGGCATGAAGGACGGCAGCGCCACGCTGCGCGTCATCATCCCGAACCAGTCCTCCGTGGAGGTGGAGCTGGGCCGCCAGGGCGCCGTGTACCAGAAGGCCGGCAAGCACGTGGGGGGCGAGCTCATCCTCGTCCTGGTGCCGCCGTCGAAGTAGCAGCCGGGTCGTGACGGATGCGCGCCGCCTTCGGGCAGGCGCCGTCCGGTGAAGCACCTCCCTGACGCCTGGATGGCCCCCTTCTCCCCGGGCGGCCCCGCGTCAGGGTCCCACTGTTCCTGAATCTTCCCCACTCCTCGCACATCCACCCTCAAGCGGGTGGTGTGCTGTCCCAGCGTCGGAGGGCTCCGTCCCGCGCCTGACGTGCGCCGGGGTGTGCCTGCGACCGCGGGGCAGGAAAGAGGGCGGAACTACCTGGAGCCGGCCTGAAAGAAAGACAGTCCTGCCCGGCCCGACAGGGTCAGGACGGGGTTTCTTCCCTCGGAAAATGCCCAGTTGGGCGACGGCACGGCAGTTGCTCTTGGGTCAGAGCGCAGGAC